>NZ_JQJT01000017.1:0-225172 GCF_000745665.1 Burkholderia sp. WP42
CGGCAGACGGCACTCGGCAGACGGCAGACGGCACTCGGCAGACGGCACTCGGCAGATGGCACTCGGCAGATGGCACTCGGCAAACGGCAAACGGCAAACGGCAAACGGCAAACGGCAAACGGCAAACGGCAAACGGCAAACGGCAAACGGCACTCGCCCACCGCGCCCCGACCCGCCCCCACACTTCGCGCGCGCAGCCCCGCCAACATGTACCCAACCCCACACAGCCCATCGCAATCCGTAGCCACCGACGACTTCTTCCTGCATATTCCCATCTCGACTACGAAATCGACATATCGGCGCCGCCGCGGCTGCGGCTATAAGCGGATCAGGGCCTGATCCCGGCCCCCCGCAACTCAACATGGGGAACATCCAATGACTACGCTGAACCGGTTCAAATCATCCGCCGCGGTGCTGGTAACGGCAGCGGGCCTCGGCTTCGTGCCGGCCGCGCCGGCCTGGGCGAAGGCGCCCCAGCCGGCGCTGCTGACGAGCTCGGCGGTGGCGGTGGCCGACAAGTACAGCGCGGACGCTGCGGAGCAGATCTTCAAGGAAGGCGGCAATGCGATCGACGCGGCCGTGGCGATCGCCTTCACGCTCGCCGTCACGTATCCCGAGGCCGGCAACATCGGCGGCGGCGGCTTCATGACGATCTACAAGGACGGCAAGCCGTACTTCATCGACTACCGCGAGCGCGCGCCGCTCGCCGCGACCAAGGACATGTACCTCGACAAGAGCGGCAACGTCGTCGAGGGCATGAGCCTGTACGGCCCGCGCGCGGCCGGCGTGCCGGGCACCGTGGCCGGCATGTGGGAAGCGCAGAAGCGCTTCGGCAAGCTCAAATGGAAGCAGGTGCTCGCGCCGGCGATCCACTATGCGCGCGACGGCTTCGTCGTCGACGAGCAGCTCGCGCAGCGCGGCGTCGACGCGTCGAAGGAGTTCGGCGGCAAGACCAACTTCGACAAGTACTTCTCGACGATGAAGGCCGGCGAGAACTTCAAGCAGCCCGATCTCGCCGACGTGCTCGCGCGCATCGCGAACGACGGCGCGAACGGCTTCTACAAGGGCAAGACGGCCGAGCTGATCGCCGCGTCGATGAAGACGGGCGACGGCAACGGGCTCATCACCACCGAGGATCTCGCGCAATACCGCGCGGTGTGGCGCCAGCCGGTGCAGGCGAAATGGAACGGCTACGACGTGATCACCGCGCCGCCGCCGAGCTCGGGCGGCATCGGCCTCGTGCAGCTGCTGAAGATGAAGGCCGACCTGAAGCAGGACTTCGCCGGCGTGAAGCTCAACTCGCCGCAGTACATTCACCTCGTCGCCGAAATCGAGAAGCGCGTGTTCGCCGATCGCGCGCAGTATCTCGGCGATCCCGACTTCTACAAGGTGCCCATCGCGCGGTTGATCGACGACGCGTATCTCGCGAAGCGCGCGGCCGAGGTGAACCCGTCGCGGATCAGCGATACGAAGAGCGTCCAGCCGGGGCTCGGCACGTCAATGCCGGAGAAGGCCGAGACGACCCACTTCTCGGTCGTCGACAAGTGGGGCAACGCGGTGTCGAACACTTACACGATCAACGGCTATTTCGGTTCGGGCGTGATCGCCGACGGCACCGGCATCGTGCTGAACGACGAGATGGACGACTTCTCCGCGAAGCCCGGCGTCGCGAACATGTTCGGCGTGGTCGGCAGCGACGCGAATGCGATCGAACCGAACAAGCGCCCGCTGTCATCGATGTCGCCGACGATCATGACGAAGAACGGCAAGGTGTCGCTCGTGATCGGCACGCCGGGCGGCTCGCGGATCTTCACGTCGATCTTCCAGGTGATCAACAATATCTACGACTTCAGGATGCCGCTGAAGGACGCGGTGGCCGCGATGCGCTTTCATCATCAGCTGCTGCCGCCGAATACGATCTACTGGGAGCCGTATCGCCCGATCGAAGGCGAACTGGCGGCACAGCTCGAAGCGCGCGGCTATACGCTGAAGGGGCAGGATTTCAGCGGCGACATCCAGGTGATCAAGATCGACGGCAGGACGCCCGAAGCGATGGCCGACCCGCGCGGGCGCGGCGTCACGCGCATCATCCGCTGACGGCGCGGGCCGGTCCGCCGGCGGACCGGCCCCTTTTTCATCAATTTGACGCGCGACGCTGGGATAATGGAAGCGTTTGCTTGCGTCAATTGATGGAAGGAGGCCCCATGGGCGACAACGACAACCGCACCGAGACCGACGACTTCACCGCTCCGGAAGCGCGCGAGGACCGCCGCCGCCGTCTGGAGGAAGATCTCGTCGACGCGTACGACGAAGAGCTCGAAATGGAGCTCGACGATCGCCGCTTCGACAATGCCGACGATCTGCTGTTTTCGCCGGAGCGGCGCGAAGTACGCAAGCAGTATTTCCGCGAGCTGTTCCGGCTGCAGGGTGAGCTCGTCAAGCTGCAGGACTGGGTCGTCAGCACCGGGCACCGGCTCGTCGTGATCTTCGAGGGGCGCGACGCGGCCGGCAAGGGCGGCGTGATCAAGCGCATCACGCAGCGGCTGAATCCGCGCGTATGCCGCGTCGCCGCGCTGCCGGCGCCGAACAACCGCGAGCGCACGCAATGGTATTTCCAGCGCTACGTCGCGCATCTGCCGGCCGGCGGCGAGATCGTGCTGTTCGATCGCAGCTGGTACAACCGCGCGGGCGTCGAGCGCGTGATGAACTTCTGTACCGACGACGAATACGAGGAGTTCTTCCGCTCGGTGCCCGAGTTCGAGAAGATGCTCGTGCGCAGCGGGATTCAGATTGTCAAGTACTGGTTCTCGATCACCGACCCCGAGCAGGAGCTGCGCTTCCAGAGCCGCATCGAGGATCCGCTGAAGCAGTGGAAGCTGAGCCCGATGGATCTCGAGAGCCGTCGCCGCTGGGAAGCCTACACGGCCGCGAAAGAGGAGATGCTGCAGCGTTCGCACATCCCGGACGCGCCGTGGTGGGTCGTGCAGGCCGTCGACAAGAAGCGCGCGCGGCTGAACTGCATCCACCATCTGCTGACCCAGGTGCCGTATCACGAGGTGCCGCGCCCGACGATCGATCTGCCGCAGCGCGAGCATCACGAGGATTACATCCGTCGTCAGGTGCCGGACAGCATGATCGTCCCCGAGGTGTATTGAGCATTCGCAGGCCGCCGCGCGCGGCCGCCTGCGTCACAGCGCCGGGAAGCCCGAGCGGCCCTGCGTCAGGTCGAACAACGCCGTTTTGGCCGCGGCGGCGGCGGTTTCGGGGAGCTTGATGACGAGCCGCACCGTCATGCCGTACGCGCTGTCGACGAGCGTGTAACCGGCCTGTTCTATCCAGCGCCGCACGCGCGCCTCGTCCGGGTAGCCGATTTCGATCGCGAGCCGCGTGTAGTGAATCCGTTCGACGCGCTCGGCATCGAGCAGCGTCGATGCGATCGCATCGGTGTATGCCCGCACCAGGCCGCCCGCGCCGAGCTTCACGCCGCCGTAGTAGCGCACCACCGCCCCGAGCACGCCGTCCAGATCGTGATGGCGCAGCACTTCGAGGATCGGCCGGCCCGCGGTGCCCGACGGCTCGCCGTCGTCCGACATCCCCGACTGTCCGCCCGCGAGCAGCGCCCAGCAGACGTGGGTCGCGGCCGGATGCGCGTCGCGCAGCTGCTGCAGCGCCTGCATCGCGGCGTCGCGGTCTTCGACGGGAATCGCGAATGCGATGAAGCGGCTCTTGCGGATTTCGAGTTCCCGGGTGTAGGTGGTGGCGAGCGAGTAAGTCATGGTCCGGGACACGATGAAGGGGTGAAACGCGGCGAGACGGCGGCGCCGATGCACGGGGTCGTCGATCGTCGGAAAGCGGCGCCGGACGTCATGCCCGGTGCGGCGCCGCAATGCGGCGAGCACGAATTTTACCGTGCCGCGCGTCAGTGCCTTTCGTTGCGGCCGGATGCGTGTCGATGAGGGTAGGGATGCGCGCGTGTCGAGGGCGAAGCGGCGGGGGCCCACGAGGCGCACGAGCGCAAGAAGCGGCAGCAAGTTGTCGCGATGGGTGAGAGGCTTCGGATCGCGGCAAGGCTCGACGCTGCCAGCGGCAACTCGCGAAACTTCATTCGATGCTCCCAACGATGCGGCAGGCCTTAAGCCACACGCAATGATCGGGCTGAAGGACGTGGCCAAGTGTTGTCGCTCAAAGCAACGCGTCACGGTGTCGCAAGCGTTGGAAATCTCTCCGCAGTCGCCTATCACAACCGGTCAAGTCAACACATTGCAATCGTAGGAAGGCACTGTTCCTGGAGCGAGCGCTAATCCGGGCCGGCGTTCAAGCCGTAAATCAGTTGTGTCAGTGGGCGCCGCGTCGGCAGGCGCTGGCCCATGCCCGCTGCGCGGATTTTGCCGCTTGATCGATCACTCTCTCCATTCATTGCCCATGAAACTCCTTGCGCGATTCAGCCTGACTCATCGACTGTACGCAGTGTCGGCCACATTGATCGTTGCCTTGACGGCAGTTGCCGCCATCTCGTGGATCCAGTTGACCGACGCGCAGCGTATTGCAGCCGCTGCGGGCAATGTGCGAATGCAACAGCTGGAGCGCATTGCAAGCACTGAACTCAGCGTGACGCAGGTATTGCTGAATTTGCGGCACGCGATGCTGGTGTCGTCACCTGGCGACGTACTGGCCGCCGCGCAGAGCATCGATGCGGCGCGCCAACAGATTCGTCGCAACGATGATGCGTTCTTGAGCAACATTGCCACCGAGGAAGGAAGGGAAGCCTTTCGGAATGTCTGGCTCAAAATGCAAGCCGATGCATGGCCGGTGGCGGATGCCAATCTTCGGCTGGTTCAGGAGGGCCATCGTGATGAAGCGTTCCAGATGTTGACAGCGCAAACGGCCCCCACCTTCGCGCGTATTCAGAAATGGCTGGGCGAGGAGCGGGCGAGACAAGGCGAGAAACTCGGCGACCAGGTCGCGGCAATCGAGGGAGCCTTGCGGTCGATCCGGGTGCTGCTGGTGAGCCTGGTGGCGATAATCGCGAGCGGCCTCATTGCGTTCTCCTGGTATATCGGAAGCAGCCTTCGCAGCCGTATTGGCGAAGCGCAGAAAGTGGCTGAACGCGTTCGCGATGGCAACTTTACCGTTGCAGTCGTCGATTCCCATGCCGACGAAATCTCGCCATTGCTGGCTGCACTTGGCGCCATGCAACGTTCGCTCGCCGACGTCGTGCGCAGTGTCCGCAGCAATGCGGAAAGCGTGGCGACGGCCAGCGCGCAAATTGCGAGCGGCAACACCGACTTGTCCTCCCGCACCGAAGAGCAGGCAGCGTCACTGGAGCAAACGGCGTCGAGCATGGAAGAACTGGCCGGCACGGTTCGTCACAACGCCGATAACGCAAGGCAGGCGACCTCGCTGGCAAATACCGCGTCAGACATCGCGCAGCGCGGCGGCGAAGTGGTCGGGCGGATGGTCGAGACCATGCACGGCATCTCCGACAGCTCGGCCAAAATGGCGGAGATCATCACGGTCATCGAAGGAATCGCATTCCAGACCAACATCCTCGCGCTCAATGCGGCGGTCGAGGCAGCTCGCGCCGGTGAGCAAGGGCGGGGGTTTGCCGTCGTGGCAGGCGAAGTCCGCACGCTTGCCCAGCGCAGTGCCAGCGCAGCCAAGGAAATCAAGGATCTGATCGGCGACTCGGCGAGCCGGGTGGACGCGGGTTCGAAGCTCGTCGAGGAAACGGGCAGCACGATCAGCGAGGTCGTTCAGTCGGTGAAGCGCGTGACGGACATCATGAGCGAAATGGCTGCCGCCGCGGCGGAGCAGAGCACGGGTATCGAGCAGGTCAGTCAAGCGGTCAGCCAGATGGACCAGGTGACCCAGCAGAATGCCGCGCTGGTCGAGGAGGCATCGGCTGCTACGCAGTCGATGGCCCAGCAGGCCCAGGCGCTGCGTGACGCGGTGTCCGTCTTCAAGATCGACGACGTGAGCGCATCCGCGCCGCGCGTCGCTGCCCCCCAAACGGCAGCGCCTCGTTCGGCAACCGCCGCTCGCCCGCCCGCGGTTGCAGCGTAGACGGCGGCGACGTCCACGCCGACCGCAGTCATGAACACCCCGGTTGCGCGCGGCACGCGATGGCGAGGCCGGTTCACCACGAGTCGATTGCGTCATTGAATTCGCCCCGACCTGGGTTCGGACCCAGGTCATGGGGGAAATGCATCCGACGGATATCGAACGGGAGCGACTGCTGTCGATCGCGCCCGTTCAATCGAGCGGCACGGTCAGCCGGTCGATCACCGCGCGCGTCTCAGGCCGCACGCCGCGCCACCATGCGAATGCTTCGGCCGCCTGCTCCACGAGCATCCCGACCCCATCCGCGATACCCAGCACGCCGGCGTGGCGCGCGTGCCTCAGGAACGGGGTGAGACGCTTGCCGTAGACGAGCTCGTAAGCTGCTCCGCGCGGATCGAATACGCTCGGCGGCACTGGCGGGAGTTCGCCGCTGAGGCTCGCCGACGTCGCGTTGACGACGAGGTCGAAGCGTCCCATGGCTGCGAGGTCGTCGTACCCGCAAGCGACGAGAGAATTCCCGGTCGCGACTCGTGCGATCAGCGCCTCGACCTTCGCGACATCCCGGTTCGCGACGACGAGTTCCGCAGGACGCGCCGCGATGAACGGCAGCAGTGCGCCGCGCACCGCGCCTCCCGCGCCGAGCACCAGCACGCGCTTGCCGGCCATCGGGAGGTTCAGGTTGACTTCGATGTCGCGTACCAGGCCGACGCCATCGAAGTTCTCCGCGATGATGCGGCCGTCCCTGAAGCTCAGCGTATTCGCCGCGCCGGCGAGTGCGGCGCGCTCGCTGCGTTCGTCGGCCATCGCGAACGCCTTCAGCTTGAACGGGGCCGTCACGTTCATGCCCTTGCCGCCGGCGGCGAAAAACGACCGCACCGTCGCCGCGAAAGCGTCGTCCGGCTCCAGCGGTCCTTCGATCGCCGTGTACGAAATGTCCTGATGCGATTCTTCAGCAAACAACCCGTGAATCAGCGGCGATTTCGTGTGTCCGATCGGATTGCCGATCACTGCGTACTGGTCGCTCATCACGGCCTCGCTTTCGAATACAACACGCCATCGGTCTGCATGGCGTCAATCTCTGCCGCAGTGAAGCCCAGCGACGTTGCCACTTCCGCATTGTGCTGACCGAGGTCCGGCCCGACCTCGCGGATGGTCGTGTCGCAGTCGGAAAAGCGGAACGGCAGATTGGGCAGGCGCAAGGTGCCGAAGCGGGGGTGTTGCTGCTCGAGCACCATGCCGCGCGCGATGATCTGCGGGTCGGCGAGCACCTCGTCGATGCGCTGCACCTTCGCGCACGGTACGTCGATGCCGTCGAGCAGTTCCAACACCGCCGCGACCGCTCGTCCGGCAATCCACGGCTTCACCACCGACAGAATCTCGAGCCGGTTGGCATTGCGCCCGTTCAGCGTGTGGAACCGCGGGTCCGTACCGAAGCCGGCAGGCCCGCCATGCGCCTCCACCAGGGCCGCGAAGCGTTTCCACGCGTCGTCGACCTGGGCGGCGATCACGAGGTCGCCATCCGCCGCACGAAACACGCCGTAGAGCGTCGAGGCAGGCATGTCCTGACCGGTCTGTTCGGGAACGATGCCCTGCATCGTGTAGCACTGCACCGCGTATTCGTGCATCGAAACGAGCGTGTCGTACAGCGCCATGTCGATGTGCTGTCCCCGGCCGCTCTTCACGCGACCGAACAGCGCGGCATTGATGGCCGCCACCGCGTGAATGCCGGTGTACATGTCGCCGAGCGAGATGCGCATCAGCGGCGGCGGTTCGCCCGGATTCCCGATCATCTGCATGATCCCGCTCTTGGCCTCGGCAATCAGGCCGAAACCGGCGCGGTGCGCGTCCGGTCCGGTGTGGCCGTAGGCGGAGATCGAGCAGTAGACGAGGCCTGGATTACGCGCCGACAGTTCGTCGTAGCCGAGTCCGAGCCGGGTCAGCGCGCCGGGCCGGTAGTTCTCGACGAACACATCGGCCGAATCGCACAGGCGCTGCATGAACTCCTTGCCGCGCGGGTCGCGCATGTTGACGCTGACGCCGCGCTTGCCCATGTTCATCTGCAGGAAATAGGCGCTTTGCTCGTCATCGAGCACGGTCGCATGCTGACGCCCTGCGTCGCCGGTGACGGGGCGTTCAACCTTGATGACTTCGGCGCCGAGCGCCGCAAGACAGCGCCCGACATACGGACCGGCGAGAAAGTGGCTGTAGTCGACGACGCGAATACCTTCGAGCGGACGTACCTGCATCAGAATGCTCCCGGTCGGCGCGGCACCATCAAGCGGTGCTCGCCATGCTGGACGACCTGGCCGTCCTGATTGATCAGCTGCGACGGCAGCACGACGATGCCCCAGCCCGGACGGCTCTTGCTGGCCCGCATCGTGCCGACGCGGAATTTCACGTGCAGCACGTCGTTCACTTTGATCGGCAGATCGAAGTCCCAGGTCCAGCCGAGCGACATGCCCGGCAGAAAGCGGTACGCGCTTTGCGTCTTGAGGCCGTCCGCAATCGACAAGCCGAACAGGCCGTGCGCGACGATCGAGCCAAAGTGGCTCGCGTTCGCGTAGTCCTCATCGACGTGCACCGGCGTGTGATCGCCGGTCAATTCCGCGTAAGCCAGGATGCGCGCTTTGGTGACGGTGTAAGTCGGGCTGACGCACTCGTCGCCTTCGCGGGCGTCGTCCCAGAATTTGTCGACGATCGTCATCTCAAGCCTCCGCACGCGGGTCGATGGCCAATGCGCGCGCCACGCACGAGGCGGGCCTTGCCTGGATCAGTTCGATGGCGAGACCGTCAGGCAGTCGCAACCAGTTGCGTCCCTGCGGCATCTCGGTGACGCCGTACCTTTGCGCGGCGGCGAGCGCGGCTTCCATGTCTTCGCACATCACGCCGAGATGGCCGAGCCGGCCTTCCGGGGCATCGTGGTCGGGGGCGTGGATGAATTGCAGACCGCCGAGCGTCCAGTACTGGCGCGGTGCGTCGACGGTGCCGTCGACCTCGCGCATCGTCATGCCGAGCACGTCCTCGAAAAAGCGGATATGCCAGTGGATATCCTTGACCCAGATCGCCACGTGTTCCAGATAAGCCTTGCTGCCGTTCATGCGGTTGTCTCCTGTTTTTTCCGGTCGGCCATGCCGCGCTCGATGCCTTTGATGCAGGCGACCAGCGTCGCGTTGACCGGGGTCGGCACACCGTGCCGTTGCCCCCAGCGCACGACCGCGCCGTTGATGAAGTCGATCTCGGTGATGGATCCTTTCTCGAGGCTTTGCAGCATCGACGTCTTGAAGCCCGGCGAAAGCCCTTCGCCGGCGAGCGTCCAGGCGCGCTCGGGATCGTCCGTGGAAAGGGTCACGCCGGCGGCGTGGGCGACCGCCATCGCTTCTGCGACTGCTGCGAGTGCAGTCGCCTTCAAGAGCGGTTCGTCGTAAAGCTGGCCGTAGGTGAGGCCGGTCGTGCCGGTCAGTGCGCCGGTCGCGACGTTGACCAGCAGCTTGTCCCACATCGTGCCGACGATATTGGCGCTGACCGTCGTGTCCAGTCCGGATGCGTTGAACGTGTCGGCGATCGCGTTCGCGCGAGGGGTGATGCGACCGTCCAGCTCGCCAATGTGAGTGGCTTTGCCGGCGACGCCCGATTCGATGTGTCCCGGATTGCGCATGACGCCGCCGACATAGGTCTTGCCGGCCAGCACGCGTTCGCGCCCCACGATGTCGGCCAGCACATCTTCATGTCCAAGGCCGTTCTGCAACGACAGCACCAGCGTTTCCGGCCCGATCAGTTCGACTGCGCCGCGCATCGCGGCGTCGGTATCGAACGACTTGACCAGCACAATGACCAGATCGACGACACCGGCCTCAGCGGCCCGCGTCGTGGCGTGAACTTTCACGTGACGCGAGCCGTTCCTGTCGTCTACCCGTAGACCGTCGCGCCTCATTGCCTCGACGTGCGCCGCCGAGCGGTTCAGCAACCAGACTTCATTGCCGCCTTCGGTCAGCGCGGCCCCAATCGCACAGCCCAATGCGCCGGCGCCCAGAATTGCAATCTTCACTGCCGTCTCCTTAACGTGCAGATCAAGATACGAGCGGACGCCCATTCTCGCAATGCTATGATCGCAATGACGTCATTACGTAGAGCAATAGTGATATGAACTCGGCCCCACTTCCTGATTTGAAGCTGCTGCAGCTGTTCGATCTCCTCTACGATGTCCGCAGCGTGACGCGCGTGGCCGAACAGCTGGGACAAAGTCAGCCGACGATCAGCATCTGGCTGGGGCGTCTGCGGGAACATCTGCAGGATCCGCTCTTCATACGAACGCCGACCGGCATGGCGCCGACGCCGCAGGCCGATGCGCTGATCGGCCCTTGCCGGGAAATTCTGGAATCGCTGCGGCGCTTTGCGGCGTGGGAAATTGCGTTCGATCCGGTCACCGCGAAGCGGCGCTTCCGAATCTGCATGACCGACGCCAGTCACATCACGCTACTGCCGCGAATGCTGGCGCACGTGCGCGAGCAGGCGCCCGGTATCCGGCTGGAAGCGGCGCGTATCGACGGCAACACGGAACGGGCGCTGGAGTCCGGCGAAGCTGACCTGGCCATCGGTCACGTGCCCTGGCTTGGCGGCGGGATTTATCAGCAGCAGCTGTATCTGCAGGACTGGGTCTGTCTGACGAATCGCCATCATCCGCGGCTAAAGAGCCGACTGGGGCTGAAGCAGTACCGCACCGAGGGGCATGTCGCGATCACGGCCGGCACGGGCGCGCAGCTACTCGAACAGGCACTGTTGCGCGAGCAGATCGAGCGCGAAGTCGTGCTGGAGTTGCCGGGGTTCCTTGGGCTCGGTGCGATCATCGAAAGCACCGATCTGATCGCGACACTGCCGCGCCACATCGGCGAGACGCTGGCGAAAATCAACGATCTGACCGTGCACGCCTGTCCGGTTCCCGTCGATGGATTTGCGGTCCGACAGCATTGGCATGCCAGATATCACCACGAAGCGGGAAACCGGTGGCTGCGGAGTCTGGTCGCGCAGTTGTTTTGCAGTGGGGGGTGATCCGACGGGGCGTGCGGCCGAACGGAATGCCCCCTCGTCGACGCACGCGACCCATAGCCGATTCGCCCGACTACCGCTGCGCCACCGCGCTCGTCTCCGACCAGCCGCCGCCCAGTACCTTGTACAGCGTGATCAGGTTCGACTGCTTGGCGAGCATGTCGGTGACGAGCTGCTGTTGCGCCGTGTAAAGCGTGCGCTGCGCGTCGAGCAGGGTCAGGAAGCTGTCGGTGCCGCTGCGGTAGCGTGCCTGCGCGAGGTCGTAGTACTGCTGCGCCGAGCTCACGTAGTCGCGGTCCGCGGCCACCTGCGTGACGTACGTCGTGCGTCCCGCCAGCGCATTCGACACTTCCTTGAACGCCGTCTGAATGGCCTTTTCGTAGTTGGCGACGTCGATGTCCTTTTCGACTTTCGCCACGTCCAGCGACGCGCGGTTGTAGCCGAAGTCGAAGATGGGCACCGAGATGGACGGCGCAAACGCCCACGCGCCCGTGCCCGCCTTGAAGAGGTTCGAGAGGCCGCTGCTCGTGGTGCCCGCGGAAGCCGTCAGCTCGATCTTCGGAAAGAACGCGGCGCGCGCCGCGCCGATGTTGGCGTTGGCCGCCTTGAGCGTGTGCTCCGCTTCGACGATGTCGGGCCGGCGCGCGAGCAGATCCGACGGCACGCCTGCGCCGATGTCCGCGAGGGTGTGCTCGCTTTCCATCAGCGAAGGGCCCTGGGGCAGATCGTCGGGCAGCGGCGCGCCGATTTCGGCCACCAGGTCGTTGCGGTCCTGCGCCACCGCACGCGTGTACGAGGCGAGGCTCGAGCGCGCGCTCGCCAGCGAGTTTTCGGCCTGACGCACGTCCTGCAGCGACGCGCTGCCCAGCTTCATCATGTTCACCGTGAGGTCGTAGGTGTGCTGGTCGGCGGCCACGGTGTTCTGCGTGATCTGCAACGAAGCCTCGTCGGAGAGCAGTTGCAGATAGTCGGTGGCGACGGTCGCGATGAGGCTGATCTGCGTGCTGGTGCGCGCGGCATCCGTGGCGAGGTACTGTTCCAGCGCCTGGCGCTTCAGGCTGCGCAGGCGGCCGAAGAAGTCGATTTCCCACGACGTGAGGCCCACGCTCGCGCTGCTCGAACTGTATGCGCTCGTGGAGCCGGCCATGTGTTCGCGCGTGAGCGACCCCGACGCGTCGATGGCCGGCGCGAGGTTGGCGCGCGCGATGCGGTACTGCGCTTCGTACTGCGCCACGTTGAGCGCGGCCACGCGCATATCGCGGTTGTTCGCGAGCGCGAGTTCGATCAGCTTTTGCAGGCGCGGGTCCTTGAAGAAGTCGCGCCAGCCGAGGTCGGCACCCAGCGGTGCCGCAGCGGTGCTCTGCGTCGCCTGCGGCTGCGCCGGCGCGGCCACGGTGGACCACGTGTCGTCGATCGGCGCCGCGGGCCGCTGGTACGTCGGGTCCAGTGAGCAGGCGCCGAGTGCGCCCGCGCAAAGAAGGGCGATCAGTGTGCGTTTCATGCGTTGCCCTCGTTGATTTCAGCGGAGTCGGTGGCGTGACCGTGTTCCTTGAACAGCCTGCGCACCACGACGAAGAAGACCGGGACGAAGAAGATGGCGAGCACCGTGGCCGCGATCATGCCGCCCGTGACGCCCGTGCCGATCGCATGCCGCGCCCCGGCGCCGGCGCCCGTGCTGATGACGAGCGGCAGCACGCCGAACACGAACGCGAGCGAGGTCATGAGAATGGGGCGCAGCCGCAGGTGGGCGGCTTCGAGCACGGCGTCCACGAGGCCGTGCCCCTCGGCCTGCAGGTCCTTTGCGAACTCGACGATCAGAATGGCGTTCTTCGTGGAGAGGCCGATGGTGGCCAGCAGCCCGACCTTGAAGTAGATGTCGTTCGACAGACCGCGGCCGTGCGCGGCGAGCAGCGCGCCGAGCACGCCGAGCGGCACCACGAGCACCACCGCTAGCGGAATCGACCAGCTTTCGTAGAGACCCGCCAGGCACAGGAACACGACGACGAGCGAGATCGCATAGAGCGTCGTGGCCTGGGAGCCGGCCTGCTTTTCCTGGTAGGACTGTCCCGTCCATTCCAGGGCGAAGCCGGGCGGCAGTTTGCGCGCGAGCTGCTCCACGGCATTCATCGCTTCGCCGGTGCTGACGCCGGGCCGCGTGGCCGCCGAAATGCCCATGGCGAGCTGCCGGTTGTAGCGCTCGATCTGCGGCGGGCCGAACGTCCAGCGGCTCGTTGCGAACGACGAGAAGGGCACCATCGTGGCGTCGTAGCCGGTGGTGTTCGTCACGGTGCTCGTGCCCGTGGTGCTGCCCGAGGACGAAGACGACGAACCCGACGAGCTGCTGCCCGCCTTCACGTACCAGTCGCCGAGGTCGGAAGGCATCATGCGATACGGCGCATCCGCCTGCACATAGACCTTCTGCACACGCCCCGTGTCGATGTAGTTGTTCACGTAGGACGAACCGAACGCGGTCTGCAACGTGTCGTTGAGGTCGGCCACGGAAAGCCCCAGCGCGTTGGCCTTTTCGCGGTCGATGTCCACCTGGAGCTGCGGCGTGTCCTCGAGGCCGGACGGGCGCACCATCGCGAGCGTCGGCTCCTTCGACGCCATGCCGAGAAACTGGTTGCGCACGGCGAGCAGCTTGTCGTGGCCCGCGCCGCCGCGGTCTTCTATCTCGAAGTCGAGGCCGCTTTGGGTCCCGAGCTCCTGAATGGCGGGCGGGTTCAGCACGAAGATGCGCGCATCGCGATTCGCGGCGAAATGCTGGCTGGCGCGCGCGATGATGGCCTGCGCGCTGTCGCGCGAACCGCGCAGGCTCCAGTCCTTGAGCGTCACGAACGCGATGGCGTTGTTCTGTCCTTGGCCGTTGAAGCTGAAGCCGTTGATGGCGATCACCTGCTTGACGCCCGGTTCGTCCTTCAGCACGTACTGCTCCACGGCCTCCACCGTCTTCAGCGTGCGCGATGCCGGCGTGCCCGCCGGCGCGCTGATCGACACGATGAAGTAGCCCTGGTCTTCGTCGGGCAGGAACGAGGAGGGCAGCGTGACGTAGAGCAACGCCACGATGCCGGCGATCGCGCCGTAGACCAGCATGTAGCGCGCGGGCTTCGCGACCACGCGGGCGAGCGAACTGCTGTAGCCCGCGTTGCCTTTCGCGAAGCAGCGGTTGAACCAGCCGAAGAAGCCGCGCTTCTCGTGGTGCTCGACGTCCGCGCGCTTGAGCAGCGTGGCGCACAGGGCCGGCGTGAGCGTGAGTGCGAGCATGACCGACAGCAGCATCGCCGAGACGATCGTGATGGAGAACTGCCGGTAGATCGCGCCCGTCGAGCCGGAGAAGAACGCCATCGGAATGAACACGGCGGTGAGCACCGTCGTCACGCCGATCAGCGCGCCCGTGATCTGGCCCATCGCCTTGCGGGTGGCTTCCTTCGGTTCGAGCCGTTCCTCGCTCATGATGCGCTCGACGTTTTCCACCACCACGATCGCATCGTCCACCAGCAGGCCGATGGCGAGCACCATCGCGAACATGGACAGCACGTTGATCGAGAAGCCGATCATCGACATCACGCCGAACGTGCCGAGCAGCGCGACCGGCACGACGATGGTGGGAATCAGCGTGGCGCGCACATTCTGCAGGAACAGGTACATCACGAGGAACACCAGCACGACCGCTTCGAGCAGCGTCTTCACGACCTCTTCGATCGAGATGCGCACGAACGGCGTGGTGTCGTACGGATAGCTGATCGCCACGTCCTTCGGCAATTGCGGCTGCAGTTCCGCGAGCTTCGCGCGCACGGCGTTGGCTGCTTCGAGCGCGTTGGCGCCGGTCGTGAGCTTGATTGCGAGCGCGGATGCCGGCTTGCCGTTCAGACGCGACGACGTTTCGTAGCTGTCGCCGCCCACTTCGACGCGCGCCACGTCCTTGAGCAGCACGCGCGAGCCGTCGCTGTTCACGCGCAGCAGGATGTTGGCGAACTGGTCGGTGCTCGTGAGCAGGCTCGACGAGCGGATGGTCGCGTTGATGGCCTGCGAATCCGTGGCCGGCGCGCCGCCCACCTGGCCGGTGGAAAGCTCGACGTTCTGGTTCGTGATGGCCGTGGTGACGTCCGAGGTCGCGAGTCCGAAGCTGTGCAGCTTCACCGGGTCGAGCCAGATGCGCATGGCGTGCTGCGCGCCGAACAGCGTCACGTCGCCCACGCCGTTCAACTGCGAGAGCGGGTCTTCGATCTGCGTGGCGATGATGTTGCCGAGGTCCACCGAATTCCAGGTGCCGCCCGGCGACGACAGCGCGACGATCATGAGGAAGCTCGTCGACGCCTTCGCCACCTGCACGCCTTGCTCCTGCACCGTTTGAGGCAGGGTGGGCGTGGCCTGCGACACCTTGTTCTGCACCTGCACCTGCGCGATGTCGGGGTTGGTGCCGGGGTTGAACGTCAACGTGATGGTGGCCTGTCCCGCGGAACTGCTCGTGGATGACATGTACAGCACGTTGTCGATGCCGCTCAGTTTCTGCTCGATCACCTGGGTCACGGTTGCGGCCACCGTGTCGGCGGAGGCGCCGGGGTAGGTGGCCGTCACCTGCACCGAGGGCGGCGCGATGGTGGGGTACTGCGCAACGGGAAGGGTCGTCACCGCCGCCGCGCCCACCAGCATGATGACGATGGCCATGACCCACGCGAGGATGGGACGCTTGATGAAGAACTCTGCCATGCCGCTCTCCGCCTAGTGTTGCGCCGACACGGGCGAGGCCGTGCCGGCTGCGGATGTGTCGGTGGCAGCGGACGCCGCAGATGCCGCAGATACCGCGTTCCCCTGCGTCTGCGGCGTATCGGCGGCCACCTTGACCGGCGCGCCCGCATGCACGCTCTGCAGGCCGCTCACGATCACGCGGTCGCCGGCGTGCAGGCCCGAGGTCACGATCCATTGGTCGCGGAATGCGTTGTCGGCCGTCACCTGCACCTGCTGCGCGTTGCCGGCCGCATCCACCACGTAGACGCTCGCCTTGCCGTCCGACGCGCGTGTCACGGCCATCTGCGGCACGAGTATCGCGTCGTCGTTCTCGCCTTCTTCGAGGCGGGCGCGCACGAACATGCCGGGCAGCAATTCGCGTTCGGGGTTCGGGAACGTACTGCGCAGCGTGACCGAGCCCGTCGTGGCATCCACCGTCACGCCGGAGAACTGCAGCGTGCCGGCGTGGGCGTATTCAGTGCCGTCCTCCATCACGAGCGTGACGGCGGCGCTGTCGCTGCCCGTCTTCTTGAGGCGCCCCGAAGCGAAGGCCTTGCGCAGCTTCAGCCACTCCGTGCTGGGACGCGTGACGTCGAGATACATCTGATCGAACGCCTGGATGGTGGCGAGCGCAGTGGTCTGGGCGGACGTGACGAGCGCGCCTTCGGTCACGGTGGAGGCGCCGATGCGTCCTGAAATGGGCGCCCGCACGCGCGTGTATTCGAGGTTCACGCGCGCCGATTCGAGCGCGGCCGCGTCGGCCGTCACGGTGGCGGCGTCCTGGTGGACGGCGGCGACGGCGTCGTCGTAGTCCTGCTTGCTCACGGCGTTGATCTTCACGAGTTCCGTGTAGCGGTCCGCTTTCGTCTTCGCATCGGCCAACGTGGCGCGGGCGTTTTCGAGCGTGCCGCGCGCCTGGTCGTAGGCCGCCCGGTAGGTGGCCGGATCGATCTGGTAGAGCACCTGGCCGGCCTTCACGTCACCGCCTTCCACGAACAGGCGCTTGAGGATGATGCCGCTCACCTGCGGTCGGACGTCGGAGACCTTCTGCGAGGAAAGGCGGCCAGAGAGTTCGGTGGTTTCGACGATGCGCTGCGGCGCGAGCGTGAGCACGCCCACCTGCGCGGTCTGCGCGGCGGCGCCGCCGGGCGGCCCGCCTGCTTGCCTGTTGCAGCCGGCGGTGCCGACTATCGCCAGTATCGAGAGGGCGGCAAACAGCTGGCGCGGCCTGCACGTCATGCGGCGGTGCGCGTGGTTGGGGAGGATTGGCGTTTTCATCTTGGACCTGTTTGGACATCGCGACGTCGCGCGATGCGAGAACGGGACGGCACCGGACGCTTCCGGCGCACCTTGGTGGCGCCCCGACGGAACCGGTACTGGGCAAGGCGTAACGCTACCGACGGCGCATTTTTTCGTGCTTACGGAAACTTACTGTCCCGTGACGCGCGAATACGGCCGAAAGAGAACCGGGCTTTCGGCGTACGAACTACCGTCGCGGCCGGGTCTTCGTGCGGGTTTCGTCAGCGGGCGCAATTCTCGGTAATATTCCGAAAGCCAGCCGGGCCCTCTCCGGGCTACCATCATTTCGTCCTCACGCCGCCCTGAATGCCCGAAGTGCACGCACCTTCCATCCCCGACTCCGCGCTGCAAGTCCTGCTCGTCGACGACGACGCCGAACTGCGCGACCTGCTGCGCAAGTTCTTCCAGCAGCGCGGCATTGCGTTCTCCGTTCTGCACGACGCCACGAATCTCGCGCGGCGGCTGGAGCGCGAACGGCCGTCCATCATCGTGCTGGATCTCATGATGCCGGGCGTCGATGGCCTCACCGCGCTCAAGCAGTTGCGCGCGCGCGGCGACACGATTCCGGTCATCATGCTGACCGCGCGCGCCGAAGGCGTGGACCGCGTGCTGGGGCTCGAACTGGGCGCGGACGACTATCTGGGCAAGCCGTTCATGCCGCAGGAACTGCTCGCGCGCATCCATGCAGTGCTGCGCCGGCAGGGGCCGCCGCCGCCCGCCGTGGTCCAGGAGAAGCGCGCCCCGTGCCGGTTCGGCCGTTTCGAGCTGGATTTCTCGACGCGCACGCTGCTGTGCGAAGGCGCGCCCGTCAAGCTCACGGGCGGCGAGTACGCGCTGCTCGAGGTGCTCGCCTCGCATCCGATGGAAACGCTGTCGCGTACGCGGCTCATCGAGCTGCTCCACGGTCCGGACGCCGACGTGACCGAGCGCGGCATCGACGTGCCGGTATGGCGCCTGCGCCGCCTGATCGAGGACGACCCGTCCAATCCCCGACGGCTGCAGACCATGCGCGGCATCGGCTACATGTTCATTCCCGACAACCCGACCGATGAAGAATCCGTTTGATTCGATGTTCGGGCGGCTCGTCGTCACCACGGTGGGCCTGCTCGTGCTGGTTCACCTCACGTCGCTGCTGCTGATCGAGCAAAGCCGCGCGAGCCTTGCCGCCTTCCATATTTCGCGCGTCGTGGAGGCTGCCGCGAGCATGGGCGGGCGGGAGAGCGGCGGCGATCGGTCGGTGGCCGACATCCTCGGTATTTCGTTCGCGGACCTGAAGCAATTGCCGGCCGCCGACGCGCAGCGCTTTCGCGGCGACACCAATGGGCCGATCGAACGGCAATTGCGGCACGTGCTGCCGTCGGGCACCCACGTGGCAATGGACGGCGACGGCACGCTGCGCGTGCTCACCGCGGGCAGCGCGCGCGGCATCGTGCTGCCGCAGGCCGATGTGCCGCTCTACCGCTTCACCGGCGCGCTGGCGTTGACGCTGGCGTTTGCCGTCGTGGTCGCGGTGATGCTCGCGTGGCGGTTCAACGGGACGGTGCGCGACCTCGCTGCCGCGGCGCGCGAGCATCGTACGGGCGTTCATGCGAGCCTCGTGCGCAAGCGCGGACCGCGTGAAGTGCGCGAACTGATCGACGACTTCAACGACATGACGCGCGAACTGGCCGAGGCCGAACGCGAGCGCGCCGTGATGCTCGCGAGCATCGCGCACGACCTGCGTACGCCGCTCACGCGCATGCAGGTGCGTGCGGATCTGCTGACCGATCCGGGCGATCGCGACGGCTTTCTGCGCGACACCGAATCGATGTCGCGCGTCATCACGCAGTTTCTGGACTTCGCCCGCGAAAGCCCTGAAAGTTCGCCGCAGACGAGCGTGGACGCCCACTGCCGGCGCGATTACACCGACGCGCTCGTGACGCTCGATCTGCGCGCCGGGCCGGACTTCACGCTGCCCATCGTGGATATCGACCGCATTCTCTCGAACCTCGTCGAAAATGCGCTGACCTACGGCGAGCCGCCCGTGGAAATCGCCACGCGAGCGCATGACGGGCACTACGAGCTCGTGGTGCGTGATCACGGGCCAGGCGTGTCCGAGCCGGACCTCGACCGCTTGCTGCGTCCGTTCGTCCGGCTCGATCCGGCGCGCGGCGGCACCGCGCACAGCGGCCTCGGCCTCGCCATCGTGCGCCGCCTCGTTCGCCATCACGGCGGCACGCTGCAGATTGCCAACGCGGCCGACGGCGGGCTCGTCATCACGATGAGGTTTCCGAACAACAGTGGCGCGCGGTGATGCGTGATGAAGCGCCGCATGCGGTGCCTTCTCCCGTTTGCATGCCCGCCCGCGGCGGCTAGTCGAGCTTCCATGCGCGCATCGCGTCGGCAAGCGTGCGGGGCGCGTTCGTTGAGGTCCTCGGTGGTGCGGCAACCGATAAAAAGACTATACGTCGTGGATCGTTTGCGAGGACGGATAGTCACCGGATTCGACCCCGTGTCAGGGCGAGTTGACCAATATATTCAGACATCTTGAGGAATACTTCCTCAGGCACGGAAAGCGCGAATTACAGTAAGTCTTCCTGCTTGCCGACATAACGAAACAACACAAGGGGAGGAAGAACGTATGGGCTCCATGACAGTCGGCAGGAAGCTGGGCGCAGCATTCGGTATCGTCGTACTAATTGCGTTGATCGGCAGCGCCATCTCGATCGTCAATTTTCTGAAGCTGAACCAGGCGAACGGCTGGAACGTTCATAGTTATCAGGTTCTGCGAGCGAACGACGACATGTTGACCAGCATGGTCAACATGGAGACGGGCGTGCGCGGCTACGTGGCTGCGGGAGACGACCGGTTTCTGGAGCCCTATAAGGCCGGCCTCAGGCAGTTCGCCAAGTCGTTCGACGTCGTGCGCAGCCTCACATCGGACAATGCCGCGCAACAGCGCCGTCTCGAGACGCTGCGCGACATGCATCGGAAGGTGGCGGAGGTCGACGACAAGCTGATCGCGATGCGGCGTGACGTCAATGCCGGTACGCAGCCTGCCAACGTGCTGATCGACTACTTCAAGCAGGGCGACGACAAGCAGTTCATGGATCGCTATCGAGCGGTAGCCGCCGAGTTGAACGAGGCCGAGCAGTCGCTGCTCGATCAACGTTCAGGAGAGGTGGCCAGCTTGACCGCGTTGACCAAGGTGACGCTCGCGGCAGCGGGCGTCATCACCGTCATCCTGTCGATCGTGCTGGGAACCGTCATCACCCGCGGCATCATGCGGTCGCTGGGCGGCGAGCCTGCCGACGCCGCGGCCGTGGCCGGACGTATTGCCGAAGGCAATCTCGAAGCACCGGTGCCGGTCGCGCCGAATGATCGCGGCAGCCTGATGGCGTCGCTCGAATCGATGCGGCGGCAACTGAGCGGCATCGTGTCGGAAATTCAGTCGACCGCGGAATCGATCACGACTTCGGCCGGCGAAATCGCGCAGGGGAACCTCGATCTCTCGCAGCGAACGGAAGAGCAGGCGGCGTCGCTCGAGGAAACGGCGGCCAGCATGGAGCAGTTGACCGCGACGGTTCGTCAGAATACGGAAAACGCGAAGCAGGCGAATGCGCTTGCGGGTAGCGCCTGCGAGGTCGCGATGCGCGGCGGCGAGGTGGTGAACGAGGTGGTCGACTCCATGCGCGCCATTTCGAGCAGTTCCGGCAAAGTTGCCGAAATCATTGCCGTGATCGAAGGAATTGCGTTCCAGACGAACATTCTCGCGCTGAACGCGGCAGTCGAGGCCGCGCGTGCGGGCGAGCAGGGGCGCGGGTTTGCGGTGGTGGCCGGCGAGGTTCGCACGTTGGCGCAACGCAGCGCGAATGCGGCGAAAGAGATCAAGGACCTCATCACGGGTTCGGTCGAGAGCGTGGCGCTGGGGTCCCAGCAGGTCGAACGCGCGGGCTCGACCATGTCGGATATCGTGCAATCCGTGCGGCGAGTGACCGACATCATGAATGAAATCGCATCGGCCTCGGACGAGCAGGGAACGGGTATCGAGCAGGTCAATGTCGCCGTGGGCCAGATGGATTCGGTTACGCAGCAGAACGCGGCACTCGTCGAGCAGGCGTCGGCAGCCGCGCAGGCGATGGCGCAGCAAGCGACCACGCTGCGCGACGTGGTCGGGGTATTCAGGATCGGACGCGTCGCCGCGCGCTGAGGACTTGGCCCTCGGTGCTTCGCCGGAAGTCGATGCGAGCGGGAGCCGAGCCGCTCGCGTGGCGATGCTTTCGTAGATCCGCAGCGGCCGGTCCGCGCGGACCGGCCCTGCGCACGACGCACGGCAATCGCGCACGTCGGGGCGGGCAGTCGGACGCCGATCACCCCCCGGCGTCCGCCGCTGCCAGCCGCTTGCTCAACTGCCCTGCAAACGGATATCGCGCGACGACGCACCGACATACACCGTGCCGCGCGCGACGTAACGCCAGCCGTTGTGCGACGTGTCCCACACGCTCTGCATGCGCGGCGTCACGGTGATGCTGACGCGTCGCGCGTCGCCGGGGTTGAGCTGGACCTTGTCCCAGCCGACCAGGCGTTTCGGCGGTTCATCCTTGTACGGCACGCCGAGGTAGACCTGCGGCGTTTCCGTGCCGGCGACGCGCCCGTCGTTGCGCACGGTGAACGCGACGTTGAGCGAGCCGTCCGGCTGCCGCGACACCGACAGCCCCGAGTACGCAAAGTGCGTGTACGACAGCCCGTGGCCGAACTCGAACAACGGCGCGATGTTGTGCGCGTCGTACCAGCGATAGCCCATGTTCAGCCGTTCCGCGTACAAGGGATCGTTGTCGAACCCGCCGTTTTGCACCCACGCCGGCGAGTCCTGATCGCGCGCGGGGAACGTCACGGGCAGCTTGCCGGACGGATTCACCGCGCCGAACAGCACGTTCGCGATCGCATTGCCGCCGCCTTCGCCCGGATACCACGCTTCGACGATCGCCGACACGCGATCCTTCCACGGCATCAACACCGGATTGCCGCTCTCGACCACGACGATCGTGTGCGGATTCGCGCGCGCGACCGCTTCGACGAGCGCATCCTGATTCGACGGATTCGCGAGGCGCAGACTCTGCAGATCGCCGAAGTCCTCGCCGGCCGGCTGCGCGACCACGACGATCGCCACGTCGGAATGGCCCGCGAGCGTCGCGGCCTGATCGATTTCCTGCTGCGTGTAGGCGCGGAACGGCGACTGCTGATCGCTGTTGCCCGCGAACGTCACGCGTGCGGACGGCGCGAGCGCGCGGATCGCCGCGACGATCGGCACGTCGACCTTCAGCCACGGATTGCGCCACCAGCTGCAACCGGTCGAGGATCCGAACACCAGCCCGCCGCAGCCGGCGAACGAACCGGTGACGGGGTCGCGCGTGTTGCCCGAGCCGCCGCCGGACAGCACGGCCGCATCGGCGTGCCCGCCGATCACCGCGATGCGCGACAGCGCGGACGCCACCAGCGGCAACTGGTTGCCGTCGTTCTTCAGCAGCACGATCGACTGCTCGGCGACCCGTTGCGCGAAGCGGTTCGCGGCCGCGAAATCGATCGTGCCGCCGGCCTTCGCTGGGTCATCCATCACGCCGACGCGGATCATCACGGCCAGCTTGCGGCGCACCATGTCGTCGAGGCGCGCGGTCGATACCGAGCCGTTCGCGATCGCCTGCTTGACGGCCTCGGGCGTCAGGTAGACGGTCGGCCCGACGTCCTCTTCCTCGTCGAGCCCGGCGTTGATCGCGGCGGCGGTGCTGTGCGCCGCGCCCCAGTCCGATTGCACCTGCCCCTGGAAGCCCCATTTGTTCTTCAGCACGTCGTTGAGCAAATGGTTGTTCTCGCACGCATACGTACCGTTCAGGCGGTTGTAGCTGCACATCACGCTGCCGGGTTGTCCGCGTTTCGCGGCGATTTCGAACGGCAGCAGATAGAGCTCGCGCAGCGTGCGCTCATCCATCTGCGTGTTGCCGCCCATCCGGCCATGCTCCTGTTCGTTGCCTGCGTAGTGCTTGATCGTCGCGATCACCTTGTGCTGCTGCGTCGCGATCGTGCGTTCCGCGAGCAGCTCGCCGGCAAGCATCGGGTCTTCGCCGAGATACTCGAAGAGCCGGCCGCCGCGCGGCTCGCGGGCGAGATTCGTGCCGCCGCCGAGGCCCATGCCGAACCCTTGCGCGCGCAACTGAATCGCGACCTGCTTGCCGAAGTCGTACGACAGCCGGCGGTCCCAGCTCGCGGCGAGCGCGATCGTCGCGGGGAACGTCGTGCTCGGCTGCGACGTGCTGCCGGAGCCCGTTGCCGAGTCGACCATGTTCAGGTCGGGAATGCCGAGCCGCGGCACGCCCTGGATATAACCGGCGCCGCCGCCCGGCACCTTCGACATCTCGTACTGGGAATGGATGAACTGCAGCTTTTCGTCGAGCGTCATCTTGCGCACGAGCAGGTCGGCGCGCTGCTGCGCGGCCGACGACGCGAACGCGTCGGCTGCACTGCCCGGTGAATCGAAATCGGCGTTGGCCGCATAGACGCTGGTGCAGAGGGTCGCTGCCAGCACGGCGGCCGGCCAGAGTTTGTCCCGCATGTTGCTCTCCATGATCGTATTGCCGGTTGTTCGGATGATGTCTGGAGCTGCACACGTTCGATCGATTCGCATCGAACGCCTTCGGCCGGCGATGCACGGTGATTGCGCGTCGGCACGCCACGCCGGGCGGGGAATCGTTACGGCCGGTTGGGCGCGAACGGCACCGACGACGGCGACGCGGACCGTCGAACGCTGCCGAATCGTATGTAGCGATTCTCTGCAGCGACCAATCCTACGAATGTAGTTTGGCTACAGAATCGGTGTTTGTACCGATACGTACGATCTTTTTTTGACGCGGTCGTGCGGGGTCGCGAAAACGCGGTCATCGTTCCCGAGTGCCGCGATGCAGCGTCGTAACAACTACCTGCATTCCGGCGGTTGCGTCGAAAACGCTGCACATTGCCGCGCACTGAACCGGCCGCCGAAACGCCGTTGGTGCACTGCGACGAACGTAAGTGAGGTGGCTCACATACGCATCGCGCGGGACGGTATTCAATCGCGTGATGCCGCGTCGCCGTGTGCGCGCCGGAGGGCGTGTTTTGAAAATGTAATGTGCCGTACCGAATGCGGCGGCATCGAATGGCCTAATCGCCGCGTGGGAGCAGGCCGAGTGCCAGGCCTGCGACGCCGATTCCGCGAGCGCGTAACGGCCAGGTGGCGCAGCACGAATCAAACAATTGCAAAGACCAAGCTCAACCCAGAGGCGCCTGCACGTCAGGTGATGCTCGACAGACACGCGCGGCCCGCTCGGGCATGCGGGTGTTTTCATATACGGGTGTATTCGTGGGAACCCAAATCGATACGCAAGGACGGAGCCGGCTACGGGGATACGGCTCAACGCGTCGCAACGTCAGTCGTTCCCGATCCGTCGAATGCGGCCGCCCGGGCATGCGTGTGCGCTGCGCGCGCACGCTGCGGCTGCGCCCGCCGATGTACGTGCAATGCTTTTCGCAGTCCGGCTGCTCGCCCCGTGGCGGAGCGCCGGCGCATCGGGCGTTCAGCAGAAGGACCGCATCATGATGCCGATTCAGTTCGACGGATGTGTCGGCTGGCTTCACGCGGGCGATCGGTCGCATGGGATCGTGATCTGCGAGCCGCTCGGCCACGAGGCGCTGTGGCTTCACAAGCTCGTGCGCTCGCTCGCCGAGCACCTCGCGGAGCGCGGCTTTCCGGTGCTGCGATTCCATTACCCGGCGAGCGGCGACTCGCTCGGCGACGAACACGATGCCGAACGCTTCGACCGCATGCTCGCGAGCGTCCGGCATGCGGTCGACGCACTGCGCGAGCGTGTCGCCGTCGATACGCTGTCCGTCGTCGGCATGCGCGCCGGTGCCACGCTGGCGTTGCTGGCCGCGGACGGCATTCCCGAATTGACGCGCTTCGTCGCGCTGGCGCCGGTGGTGCGCGGACGCGGCTATCTGCGCGAGCTGTCGCTCGTCGCACAAAGCTGGCTCGACAACGTATCGCCCGCGGTGCGCGACGCGGTTCGCGACGAACGGCCGCTGCGCGTGCTCGGCCATGTGTATCCCGAAGATCTCGTCGCGCGCCTGCGCAGCATCAATCTGAGCGAGTGCGTCGCACGCGCGCGCGTGTTGCCCGCGCGCGCATTGGTCGTCGATGCGCCCTACGGCGATGGCTCCGCGCTCGCGGACGCGCTGCAGGCGCGCGGCGTGTCGGTGGAGATGCGCACCTGCGCCGACTGGGGCGGCATGATGCGCGAGCCGGTGTGGTCGCGGCTGCCCGCCGGCTTGCTCGACACGGTCGTGAACTGGATCGACGACGGCACCGACGGCGGCGTACGCGGGCCGCTACCCGGCGCAGGGCCGGGCGTGACGTTGACGGCGCAGAGCAGCGTCGAACGTATCGTCGCCGTCGAGCCGGCTCGAATGATCGGCGTGCTGTGCGAGCCGGCCGGCATGGTCCGGCGCGCTGCCGCACCGACGCTGCTGATCGCCAATACGGCGACCAATCCGCGTGTCGCCGACGGTCGCTTCGCGGTCCGGCTTGCGCGCTCGCTCGCGGCGGCGGGGATCAGCAGCCTGCGCATCGATTCGACCGGCGTCGGCGACAGCGGCCCGCGCGCGACGGACGATCAGTCGAACATTCCGTATTCGGATCAGGCGATCGCGGATGTCGTCACGGCGGCGCGCTGGCTGAACGCGCACGGGCATCGCGAGATCGTCGCGTTCGGCATCTGCTCCGGCGCGTATGCGTCGCTTCATGCGGCCGCGCGCGAGCAACTGGCCGGCGTGATCGCGGTGAATCTGCCGGCGTTCGTCTGGCCGCGCGGGCAAACGCTCGCCGATGCATTGAACAACCAGACGAATTCGATGCGCGGCTACTGGGCGTCGCTACGTTGCGGTCGCAAGCTGCGCCGGCTGCTGACCGAAGGACGCGACCTGCGGCCGGTGCTGCGTGCGATGTTCCGGTTCGCCGCGGGGGTCGCGACGGGGCCGCTCAAGCGTGTCGGCGAACATCTCGGCTGGCGGCCCGGCAAGGACACGCCGCGCGGCTTGCTGCGCGACATGTCGGCGCGCGGCATCCGCACGCATCTGGTCTACGGCACTTTCGACCCGGGCGTCGACGTGCTCGTCCGCCACTTCGGTCCTGCGGCGCATGCGTTCGCGCATCTGCCGAACGTGTCCGTCGACATGAAGGACGCGCTCGATCATTCGTTGCACGGCGATGTCGCCGCGCAGTACGTCGTGACGCGCTGCGCGACGCTGCTGTCCGGCTGGGATGCGCCGGCCGAACTCGCCATGCCCGCGCAGCCCGAGCACGCACCGCTGTAGCGCGCTTACGGCACGTTCGCGCGGCATGCGGCGATCGCATCGTCGCAGCCGCCCGTACGCTTCGCGAGCCGCATCGCCGCAGCACGGCGCCTGCCGCCAACGTAACCGGACGAACAGATCGCGCGCGTCGGCGGCCGTATCCTGACGCTGTCGAATTTTCATGCGAGCCTGTTCGCAGGCGCAGCCGCGACCCCGCCCAGGAATGACAATGAAGCAAGCGTGCCGGAAACATCGGAAGTGGAAAGGCCGTCACGGCGAGCGCGCGATGCGCGCGCGCTTCGACGCGTCGGCGCACGACGCGGCCTCGCGCGCCCGGCATTGCGGCGGCCGGGGGCGAGCGTGATGCGCGTGCTGGTGATCAACGACTTCGCGCGCAAGGGCGGCGCGGAGGAGGTGTACCGGCTGTCCGCCGACGTGCTGCGCGCACGCGACGGCGTCGCAGTCGAGACGTTCGATCAGCAGGCGGTGCCCGAGCTGGCCGGCAGCGCGCGCGCGCATGCGTGGTCGCCTGCCGCCGCCCGCGCGCTCGACGCGCTGCTCGACCGGTTTCGCCCGCAACGCATCCTCGTGCACAACTACCACAACCTGTTGTCGAGCGCGATCCTGCCCGTGCTCGCGCGCTACAAGCGCCACGCAGATTGCGGCCTGTTCATGACCGCGCACGACTACCACCTGCTGTTCTACAACCCGAGCCTGCTCGTCTACTCGCGCGGCCGCGCGCAGCCGTTGTCGATCGAACGATTGCGCAGCCGCCGGCGCATCGCGATGACGGCCAGCCCGCGCGGCTTCGTCCACGACGTCGTGAAGAAGCTGCACTGGCATGCGGTCGATACGCTGTTCGATCCGCTTGGGCTGTTCGACGAGATTCTGTGTCCGAGTCCGTTCATGCGCGATCTGATCGCGCAGCGTGGTCGCGCCCGCGCGACGCTCGTGCGCAACCCGATCGATTCGACGCTGGTGCCGCGTCCGCCGAAACCGCCGCGCGGCGAGCGGCTCGATCTCGCCTTCGTCGGCCGCGTGGACTGGGACAAGGGCCTCGCGCCGTTCCTCGCGCTGATGAGCGGGCCGGCCGGCGATGCGATCGCGTCGCTGACCGTCTACGGCGACGGAACGGAGCGCGGCGAGCTGGAGCGGCAATACGCGGCGCTCGTCGTGTCGGGGCGGCTGCGTTTTGCCGGCCGCGTCGACCATGCCACGCTGTTTGCCGCGCTCCCGCTCCATGACGCGCTGATCTTGCCGTCGATCTGGGCCGAGAACGCGCCGCTCGTGATCGTCGAGGCTGCGATGCTCGGTTTGCCGGCGCTCGTCCACGACATCGGCAGCCTGTCGACGTTCGGCGACGAGATCGGCCACAAGATTCTCTATCGCAACACGCCCGACGGCTTCGCGCGTGCGCTCGCCGAATTGCGCACGCATCTCGCTATCGCCGATCGTCGCTACGACTGGTCGCCTTACTCGGTCGAGTGCTACGCCGCGTCGCTGTGTGCGGTGCTCGGCATCGACGCGCACGCACCGCGCGCGTGTGCGCCTTGACGGTCGGCACACCGTTCTCTCACCGCCAGAAAGCCCGATGACCGCTGTTCGAAAAAACTTTGCGTTGTTGTTCGCGCTGCAAATCTCGACGTATGTCGTGCCGCTCGTGACGCTGCCGCTGCTGACGCGCGTGCTCGGGCCGCAGCAGTATGGGCGGCTGTCGTTCGTCCTCGCGGTCACCACGTATTTCATCAATCTGGCCAATTACAGCTTCGACCTGACGGCGACGCCGCGCGTCGCGCTCGCGGACGGCAAGCTGGAGCGCTCGCGCATCTTCTGGGCGACCGTCAGCGCGCAATGGGCGATCACGGTCGCCGGGTTCGCGGTGCTGCTCGCGTTGACGCTGCTCGTCCCGCATTTCGCGGCGGAACGCACGGCGCTGCTGATCGGGTTCGGGATGGCGGTCGGCGCGGCGCTGACGCCCGGCTGGTACTTTCAGGGCATCCAGAAGTTGAGCGTCTACAGCGTCACGGTGGTCGTGTACCGCGCATGCAGCGTCGTCGCGTTCTTCGCCTGGGTGCGCACGCCGGACGATCTGCTGCACGCGGTCGCGATCAACGCGGCGGTGCCGGTGCTGTGCGGCGTGACGTTGCTCGCGTACCTGTTCCTGCGGCGCGAGGTCGACAGCGTGCGCGTCGGCGTGGCCGATATCGCCGCCGCGCTGAAAGGCGGCTCGCAGGTGTTTCTCGCCTCGACGTCGATCTCGTTCTACGCGTCGACCAACACCGTGTTGCTGAGCATCGTCTCGGGCAGTGTCGCGGCCGGCTATTTTGCCGCCGGCGACAAGCTGATCCGCGCCGCGGTCGGGCTGCTGCAACCGCTGAGGGCCGCCACCTATCCGCACGTCACGTACTTGATGCACCACGCGCGCGACGACGCGTTCGCGTTCCTGCGCAAGCTGATCGTGCTGCAGGGCGCGCTGGTGCTGGTGATGTCGGCGACGATCTACGTATGCGCGCCGTTCGTCGTCAGGATGCTGTACGGCGGCGCGTTCGCGCCGACGGTCGGCGTGCTGCGCTGCCTCGCGCTGGTGCCGTTCATGGCCTGCATGACCGATCTGTTCGGCGTTCAGACGATGCTGCCGATGGGCATGAAGCGCACTTTCAGCATCATCCTGATTTCGTCCGGCGCGCTGAACGTGACGCTGCTGCCGCCGCTCGCGATGCTGTTCGCGGAACGCGGTGCGGCCATCGCGGTGCTGATCGCCGAATCGGCCGTGGCGGTCGCGCTCGCATACGTGCTGTGCCGCGAACGCGTGGGCCTGCTGAACCTGTCGGCGCGTTCGGGATGACGCGATCATGCGCGGGGTGGGGTGGTAGGGAGAGCGGTGAGGGTGTGACGCGCCGGATCTCCATGCAGCCGCGGTGCTGCGCCGGAAAGGCGGCGCGCACTGCCGCCGCCTTTCCGCGATCTGCCGCCTACTTCGTGATGAGCGCGCCGGTCAACCCGGCGCTGATGGCCGGCAGCAGCAGGTTCAGCACGCGACTCGCGCGGACCAGTCCGGTATTGTCGACGTAGACGATGTCCTTCGACGCGAGCGGAAACTGGTTCGCGAGCAGCATCGAAACGGGCGATTCGAGGTCGAGGTGATAGATGACCGGCGGGCTGTCGGCATCCTTGCGCAGCACGAATACCTGTCCGGCGTTCGACGTCTGCTGATTCAACTGGCCGGCCTCGGACAGCGCCGCGCTCAACGTGAGCGTGCCGTCGCGCTGCGGCGGCACGGCCAGCGGCTTGTTCACTTCGCCCATCACGTATACGGGATTGTCGTCGCGCGCGGCCACGTGCAGCAGGTCGCCCGGCTGCAGCATGATCGCGGCGGGGCTGCGGCCGGTCTTCGTCATCTGCGCGACGTTGACCGGATAAATCGTGCCGTTGCGCGTGATCGTCACGCGGCTCTGGTCGGCGCTCGGCGCAAAGCCGCCCGCGCGATTGACGGCTTCGACGAGCGTCATCGGGATGTCGTTGATCGCCTGCGAGCCCGGCGCGCGCACTTCGCCGTCCACATAGATCTGCTCCGCACGGAACGACGCGACGCGCACGGTCACCTGCGGCTTGATGAAGACCTTGCGGAGTTCGGCGTCGAGCTCGCGCTGCACCTGCGCGGCCGTCTTGCCGGCTGCGTGAATCGGCTGCGGCACGAAGGGAAACTGCACGTTGCCGTCGCTGTCGACGACGAAGCCGGGCGCCGCGTCGGACGGCCTGGTATTCGGCGTCGGCTGGCCGACCGCGGCCGCGAACTCGGGGTGATCCCAGACGGTGATCTGCAGCACGTCGCCGGGGCCGAGCTTGTAGCCGCTCGGCTTGCCGAGCAGATTGCCGGGGATCGGCGCGGCGGTATGACCTTTCTGGGCCGCATGGATCTGGCCGATGAGCGTCAGATCGATCTGCTTGACCGCGACCTTCATGTCGCTCGTCACGTCGCCGTTGTCGGCCGTCGTGACCGGCAACGCGGCCGGCGCGGTCATGTGCTGGCCCGGCGCCATTGCGCAGGCGGACAGCAGCACGGCAAGCGCCACGGAGAGCGCGACGCGCGTCAGCCGCAGCGGCGCATCGTTGCGCGTCGGCGCGAGCGTATCGGATAGCGAGTGGTTGTTCATGTCGTCATTCGCGATGGTAGACAGAAGAGCATTGCGCGACATCCTTTGACGGCTGCGTCGCTTCGGTTCGAAGCGACGCAGCACGGACGCCGACGCGACACGATGTTGCCCGGCGCGCGATCGGCCATTCGGCTTGCCGGCCGGCCATGACCCGGATTCGAATCAAGCGGGCGATTGCACGTCGTTTGATAAAGACCGTTAAATCGAGGTGAAGCGACGGACGAACGAGATGGAATCGCGCGCTCGTGAAACGGCACCGGTTCTTGATGTCATCGCTTGCGCGCACGTTTAACAACAGGCCACCCAACATAGCATGAGACCGGTCGGCGACCCAGTGGTCGGCGCACTGAGTGGCCATTAATGTAAGCCATCGCACTTAGTGGGCGGCGGGTTTAACGCATAGTGGCTCGGGTAAACAGAGTCAATGGCGTTTCGTGGGCGGCGGCCGGCGCGTGCATGCTTCGCCGGCCCGCCATCCGGTGCGGCGCAGGCGCGCTGGCGGGCCGTGCCCGGACGAGCCGCGCGGCACGGACGGCCATGCGCGTACCGTCGCCACCCGCCTGTGTGGGCAGCAATTTGGGAGCATATGCATGACATTGGATAGAGCCGCATCTAATGAATACCGGGACGGAGCGGGCAGTATTTCCCGCGACGCGCCGCGGTTTGCGCTGACCGAATTGCTGGAGAACGTGCTCGATTATCGTTATGCATTTATTTCGGTCTTTCTGGGCTGTTTTTTATTGGCATTGATTTATGCCGTTTCGGCTGCGCCGGTTTACTCCGTCGATACGCTGATTCAGGTTCAGGAAAACAAACATAGCGCGTTGGGCGCGCTTTCCGAAATATCGAACGCACTCGACATTCAGAACTCTGCGGTAATCGGCGAAATCGACGTCGCGCGTTCGCGCACGGTCGTCACGCAAGCCATCGAAGAAACCGTCGCGCAGGCCGAGGCGACCGTCGGCAACCGGATTCCGCTCGTCGGCGGGTTCGTCGAATCGGTGTTGCCGAAGGATGCGGACGGGCTCGTCATCGCGCCGTTCAGTACGCCGTTCTTCGCCTGGGGCGGTGAGCGGATCGAATTCCGCAGGTTCGACGTACCCGAATCGCAGATCGACAAGAAGCTGGAGCTCGATTATCTGACCGGCAACCGGTTCTCGCTGAAGGACAGCGACGGACAGGAAGTGCTGAAGGGCGTAATCGGCAAGCCGAGCGAAGCGAACGGCTATCGCGTCGACATCGCGCGCATCGTCGCGCGCGCCGGTACGGAATTCCGCGTACGGCGGGTGACGACAGCCGAGCGCCTCGATTCGGTCCTGACGAAGCTGGCGGGCGCGGAAACGAAGCGGCAGTCGGGGATCATGCAGCTCAGCCTCGAAAGCCGTGACCCGGTGTCCGCCGCGCGGCTGCTCAATGCGATCGCCGCCGCTTATCTCGACGTGAACGCAAGGCGGCGTTCCGAGGACGCCGAGCACAGCCTCGCGTTTCTCGAGACGCAACTGCCGGTGGTGAAGGCCCGTCTGGAGCAGGCGGAGCAGGCGCTGAATTCGTTTCGCAACGCGCAGGGCTCGATCGATTCGCAGGGCGACGTGAGGTTGCTGATCGATCAACTGGCGCTCGTCGACAAGGCGCGGCTCGAGGCCAAGCTCGAGTATCAGGACTTGTCGTCGAAGTACGTTGCCGGGCAGCCTCAGCTGACCGCCGTCGTCAACAAGCTGAAGACGCTCGATCAGCAGTCGGCCGAGTTGAAAGACAAGGTCGCGCATCTGCCTTCTCAGCAGCAGACCTATCTGCGGCTCGCCCGCGATGTCGAGGTCAACAACCAGCTGTACGTCGGCTTGCTGAACAACACCCAGCAGCTGCAGATCGCGAAAGCAGGCACGGTCGGCAATGCGTCGATCGTCGACAAGGCGGTTCCGACCGACAAGCCGATTCGCCCGAAGCGGATGCTCGTGCTCGCACTGGGCGCCGCGGTGGGCCTGATCTTGGGCGCCGCGGCCGCGCAAGGCTACGCGTGGTTCTTCCGGCGCGTGCGCGATCCGAAGCATCTCGAGGCGGCGGTCGGCGTCCCGATGCTCGGCATACTGCCGTCGTTGCCGCAGCCGGTCGATGGCGATGCGCACGGTCGCTCGGCGTCGGTCGCCGTCAGGGACGACCCCGACACGCCGCTCGTCGAAGCGCTCGCCAATCTCGCGTTGCTGCTGCGTTGCAAGACGGGCGTCGAGCACGGCCGCTCGAAGACGGTGCTGATCACGTCGCCGGAGCCGGGGCAGGGCAAGTCGATGATCGCCGCGAACCTGGCGTGCCTGTTCGCGGAAGACGGCCTCAAGACGTTGCTGCTGCGCGCCGACGCGCGGCAATCCGACATCGAGCACGCGCTGCGGGTGAAGGCGGACCGAGGCTTGTCGGACGTACTGAAGCAATCGCTGGATCCCGAGCGGGCGATTCGCCGCGTCGACGAGAACCTCGACGTGCTGCCGGCCGGAACCCACGCGCAGCCCGCGCGCAATTTGTACGGCGCCGACAAGCTCGACGCGCTGCTCGCACGACTGCGCAGTCAATACGACATGATCGTCGTCGACGCGCCGCTGACCCGTCCGGCCGCCAACGTCGCCATGTTGGCGCGGTTCGCCGACATCACGCTGATGGTCGCGCGGCAGGGCTCGATCGGCAGCGCCGACGTTGCGGAAGCGGTCGAGAACCTGCAACGGATCGGCGCGAAGGTCGACGGCCTCGTATTCAACGGTTTCGATCCTTCGCCGCTTCGCTACGGTTATTACGCGAACGCGTATCGCGATGCGAAGGGGCCGCGCGCGCAGCCGGACCGTCGCGACGTTGCGGCCGAGACGTTCCTGTTCAGGGCATGGACGCGCGTAAGAAAGGAACTGCTCGGCAAGGCTGCGTGACGGCGATCGCCACGGAGCGCGACACATGACCGATCGCAACGGGATGGACCGCGCGCGGCAGCCGGGCGCGCCTTACCGGCCGCAACGCGCGGCGCCGACGGTCGAACGCAACTTCGGGTTGCAGCAGCATGAATCAGCATGAGCCAGCATGAATAGAACCACGGGAACGATGGGCGGCGGCCGCGGCGTCGCTTCTGCGAGCGGCGTGATGTTGCTGACGCTGTTCGCGCTCGCGCTGCTGTTCAATGCGGCGATGCCGGCGCTCGGCCTGAAAGAATCGAGCGCGCTGTGCACGCTGCTGTTGGCGACGGCGGCGCTGGTCGGCCTGGTCAGGTCGCGGCCGGTGTTCGCGGTGTCGATGCTGTACGTGCTCGCGATCGGCATGACCGCGTTCCTCGCCGGCGTGGGGCTGGAGAACGGCGGCTATCTGACGGAAACGGACGTGATCGGCGACGCGACCGGCGCGTTCAGCCGGCTGCTGTCGTTCTATGTGATTTTCGTGGTCTGTGCGCTCGTTGCGTTCGACCGGTTCCTGGACGAGCGTCCGGTGCGCGTACCGATCAAGGCGCGGATCACGTTGCAGCCGCACAGCATCGCGATCGGATTCGTGCTCGCGGCGACGATCATCGCGATCGGCGTGCTCGCTGGGCTGACGTCCGGGTTCTCGCTGTTTTCCGGCATCAACCGCTATGCGCTGCGCAACGACTCGTCGAACGGGACGATGTTCAACCTGTTCCTGAACAACCAGTCGTTCATGGGCTTCCTGCTGGGCACGATCGCGACCAGCCCCGACAAGCGCATCCGGGCGGCCGCGATCCTGACGATGGCGGTCGATCTCGCGCTCAACGTGATGCACGGCGAGCAGTTCATGGCCGTGCTGCACATCGGGCTGTGCTCGCTCGCGCCGTTCATCGCGATCCATGCGATGAACGGCAAGCCGGTCGTGCGTTATCTGGGCATCGGCGCGGGCCTCGCGCTGTTGCTCGGCGCCGTGTCGATCATCTACTCGTATCGCGGTCAAGGGCTGGAAGTGGCCGACATGCTGTCGTCGCGCTTCCTGCTGCAAGGGCAGCCGTGGTACGTGGTCGACAACGACGCCCATATGTTCACCGCGCCACGGCTCGGCGGCACCGATGCGTTCTGGCGTTTCGTGAGTTCGCTGCGCTCGTGGACCATGCCGACCTTCTTCGACGAATCCGAGCCGAGCGGCTTGCGCGATCTGATGATGTCGTACACCGAGCCGAGCGTGCTGCGCGCGTACATGTTCGACGACGTCACGTTCACGATGGGGAACATGGCCGTGCCCGTGTACTGGTTCGGCTATGCGGGCGGCGCGCTGTTCGTCGCGATGACGGGGCTGGTGTATGGCGCGCTCGGCGCGCTGCAGATCCTCGTCGCGATGCGCGGCGGCGTCGTGATGCTGTGGCTCATCGCCAAGGTGTTCTCCTATGCGACGTTCGCCGTTCAGCAGGGCGAGTACTGGATGATGTTCGGCTCGCGCACGGCGTTTTACGCATTGCTCGCGCTGATCTGGTGGTATTGCGTCGACGCGAGACACGCGCACGCCAGGTGAAGCACGGCGGGCGATGCCGGACGTCGCCGCCGCGCTCGTGTCGTCGTCGTCGCCACGCGGCGTGGCGCGACGAAGTTTTCGAAGCACGCTCGGCCATGGCGCGCAGGTGATCCGCCTGCGAACGGGGCGGGCGATTCCGTCTGCGTTGTCGGTGATCGGCGCCGGATGTTCCGATTCCCGTACGGGCAGCCCCGTGTGTTGAGCCGTCACCATTCCAGTCATGTCAACAGCGAAAAATCCGGAGCGATTTCAGCATATCGACGCGATGCGCGCGATTGCGGTGATCCTCGTCATATGGACGCATTACGCGGAGCGGTTCGTCGAGCTGGCCGGCTCGCAGCAGGCGCTCGACGCGCTGCAGCGGTCGGTGAACTTCGGCCGGATCGGCGTCGTGATCTTCTTCGCGATCAGCGGCATGCTGATTCCGACCAGCCTGCACGGCGACCTCGGCCCGGGCACGAAGCGGTTCGTCATTCGGCGCTTCTTCCGGCTGTATCCCGCGTATTGGCTCGCATTGCCGGCCGGCTACTTCGTTCACTGGGTGCTGTTCGACAAGACCATGGACGCGCACGGGATGCTGGCGAACGTGACGATGATCCCGGCTGCGTTCGGCGCGAGCCTGATCCTGCCGCATGGCTGGACGCTCGAGACCGAGCTGTATTTCTATGTCGTGTGCCTGCTTCTGTTCTGGTGCGGCTGGCTGCATCGGATGCTGCATTTGTGTGTCGTCACGGTCGCGCTGTGTGCGCTGTTCGCGTCGACGGTCGCGCTGCACGTGTTCCCGGCGGAGATGCTCAGTCAGTACAAGACGATGCCGTATCACCTCGGCATCATGTTCTGGGGCGCCTGTTTCCGCCAGGCCTATGACGCTCCGTCGAAACTGCTGCGTCTGCGGCTGGCCGCAAGCGGGCCGTTGTCCCGGCTGTCGATGACGTACCGGGCGGCGCTCGCGTACGTGACGATAACGGTGGTCGGCGTCGCGCTCGCGGGCGCGATCGACGACTGGCGGCATCACAACGCGTTTCATCTGCCGATCTCGCTCGCATACATGATCGGCATCGCGGCGTTCGCGATGCTGGCGACTGTGCTCAAACTGCGCAACCGTCCGCTCGCGTGGATCGGCAAGATCAGTTACTCGGTCTATCTGTTGCACAGCCTTCCGCTGTTTGCGGCGTTCTGGTTGTGCCAGCGCTTTCATCTGGTCGGATGGCCGCTCGGCGTTTACATGATCGTGCCGATGCTGCCGTTGATCCCGTTGTCGTGGGCCGGTTACCTGCTGTGCGAAGCGCCGTTCGTGAAGCTCGCGCATGCACTCACGTCGCGGCGCGCGAGCGGTGTGCTCGCGACCGGCGAAGCGAATGGCTGAGCGGATCGAATGGCGGATTCGTCGAGGCGTCGGTTGAGCGGCGCTCGATCGTCTCGCCGACCGCCACGCGCGGCCGATACGGAGAAACGTTTCGATATGCGCAGACCGGGATGCTTGTCTCGCGTGCTGGCCGGCATGACGCTGGCCGGCGCGCTCGGTGCACCGGCGCACGCGGACGATGTGTCGCGCGCGCCGGCACGCAGCGCGCGTCCCGCCGACAGCGCCAACGTTTACGTTCGTCCCGCGCCGAATGCGACCGACCAGGCGGACGAGCTGCAACGCGCGCTGGACGCGCTGCGGCCCGGTCAGCGATTGACGTTCGTGCCGGGGCGTTATGTCGTCGGCCGTTCGCTCGTCGTGCGGCAGCCGCACGTCCTGGTATCGGGTTACGGCGCGACGCTGAGCGCAACCGATGCCGCCGATCAGACGATCGAGCTGCGCGGCGACGGCACGACGCTCGCCGGCTTCCGCCTGAGCGGAACGGGCGCGACGCGCCTCGATACACCGGCGTCGACCAAGGTCGAAGTCACCGGGCGCGACGTGCAGGTGCTCGACAACGTGATCGACGGCGGCGCCAGCGCGGGCATCTTCGTGTTCGGCGGCGCGGACGTCGCGATCGTCGACAATCGCGTACTGTCCACGCTCGCGGACGGCATCCACATCACGCACGGCGCGCGCAACGTGCTGGTCCGGCACAACGTCGTGCGCGACACCGGCGACGACATGATCGCCGTGGTCAGCTACGTTGCCGACGGCGCGTTGAGCCGCAACGTGCTCATCACCGGCAACGTGCTCGAAGGCAATGCATGGGGCCGCGGGATCACGGTGGTCGGCGGCGCCGACGTGACGATCTCGGACAACGTCGTGCACGACGTGCAGGTGAGCGCCGGCATCCTCGTCGCGCAGGAGGACAGTTACCACACCTATGGCGCGTCCAACGTCCGCATCGAGCGCAACGTGATCGCATCCATCCAGACCGCGAGCGGGCGCAGCGATCCGCGGCCGCTCACGCAGCAGGCGGCGATCGACGTCAGCACGTGGTCGGGCACGGTGACGCGCGTGGCCGTGATCGGCAACCGCGTGTCGCATGCGCGGTTCGACGGCATTCGGCTGTGGGGCAACGTGTCGGGTGTTCAGCTTGCCGACAACCGCTTGTCGGAGATCGGCGGGATGCCGGTGCGGGTCGGTCCGGGACGCGATTGCACGGCCGCCGACGCGACGGCCGCGCCGTGTGCGGGCGCACTGCGATCACGAGCGATCGCGCCTGACGTGGTTGGCGCGAACGTCGCGCTGCTGCCGCATGTGCGCACAGTCGCGAAGCGCGAATGACGGCGGCAAGCACGGGTCGAGCGCCAGCGCGTAAGCAGCGTTAGCGGCGTTCGACCGCGCGCCGCTCACGGCGCGCGGTATCGCCGCCGCGCTATGCCTGCTCCGCAGGCAGCGCGTCGACCGGCCGGCCGTACTGATCGTCGAACCGCACGATATCGTCCTCGCCGAGATAGTCGCCCGATTGCACCTCGATGATCTCGAGCGGAATCCTGCCGGGATTCTCCAGGCGATGCACTTCGCCGACCGCGATGTACGTCGATTCGTTCTCGCTGAGCAGAAACGTCTCGCTGCCGCGCGTGACGCGTGCGGTGCCGCGCACGACGATCCAGTGTTCGGCGCGGTGATAGTGCATCTGCAGCGACAGCCGCTTGCCCGGCTCGACGACGATCCGCTTCACCTGGAACCGCTCGCCGAGGTCGATCGAATCGTAGTGCCCCCACGGCCGCTGCACCTTGCGATGCTCGATCGCCTGCGGCCGCCGGTCGTTCTTCAGCCGCGCGACGATGTTCTTCACGCGCTGCACGTCGTGCTTGTTCGCGACCAGCACGGCGTCGGGCGTTTCGATCACGACCACGTCCCTCATGCCGACGCACGCGACGAGCCGCCCTTCGGAGCGCACGAAACTGTCCTGCGTGTCCTCGAACACGATCGGGCCGCGCGCGACGTTGCCGTGATCGTCCTTCGGCATGATTTCCCAGATCGCGTCCCAGGTGCCGACGTCCGACCAGCCGGCCGCGAGCGGCACGACGATCCCTTCGATGCCGAGCTCGCCGTGTTCGGGCAAGCGCTCCATGACCGCATAGTCGATCGAATCGGACGGGCATGCGTCGAACGCGGCCGCATCGATCCGGAAGAACGGATCTTCGGCGATACCCGCGCGCCATGCCGCCTCGCAAGACGCATGAATCGCGGGCGCGAGCGCGCGGATCGCCTTCAACCAGACCGACGCGCGCGTGACGAAGATCCCGCTGTTCCACCAGTAATCGCCCGATTGCAGATAGCGCTCGGCGAGCGCCTCGTCGGGCTTCTCGACGAAACGCCCGATCGAATAGCCGCCCTGGCTACCGTGGCAGCCGTTGCGCGGCGCGCCGACCTGGATGTAGCCGTAGCCCGTTTCCGCGCGGCGCGGCAACACGCCGAGCGTTACGATCGCGCCTTCCTCTGCGTAACGCGCCGCGCGTGCGATCGCGTCCTGGAACGCGCCGACGTCGACGATCACGTGATCGGCCGGCATCACCGCGAGCACCGGATCGTCCGCGAACGCGCTCGCGTCGAGCGCGGCGAGCGTGAGCGCGGGCGCCGTGTTGCGCGGCGCCGGCTCGAGCAGGATGCGCGCCGGCGCGGCACGGTCGGTCACCTGCGCGGCGCTGAGCGTCCGATGCTGTTCGCTACAGACGAGCAGCAGCGTGTCGTCGAGCGACGCGTTCGCGATGCCGTTCAGACGACGCGCGGTCGCCGACAGCGGCGATTCGTTCGACGTCAGCTCGATCAGCTGCTTCGGAAACTGCTCGCGCGACAGCGGCCAGAGGCGCGTGCCGGAGCCGCCGGCGAGGATCACGGGAAGGATGCGCGGCAGCGCGGGATCGGGGACTTGGCGAAGGGTGCGGATCATCGGTTGGCTCCGGAATCGGCGGCCAGTCGGCCATGAGCGCGGCCGTCGGCGCGCGCCTCTTCGTTGCGGTCGCGCTGTACCGACACCGCGCGAGACAGCAGCTGACGCAGCGCGCCGGCAGCGCGTTGCGCCGGGCGGATCATGCCGATGAACGGCGCGCCCTGATGGAGAAACGGACCGTAAGCCTTGCGGAATCCGAACTGCTTGTAGAACGCCTGCCGCGCGGCGGGCACGTGCGTGCGCAGCGCGGCATCGGGCCACGCGGCGTGCGCGGCGGTCAGCGCGCGTTCGAGCAGATGCTCGAGCGTATCGTCGTCGCGACACGCCTCGCTCGTCAGCACCTTGTCGATCACGACGTCGGGATCGATGTCGTCGCCGGGCAGGATGCGCGCGTAGGCCGCGACTTCGGCCGCGTCGCCGTGGCGCTGCGTCGCGTAGACGTGCAGTGCGCCGGCGTCCTTGCCGTCGATGTCCAGATGCGTATGCGCATCCTCGACCACCAGCACGGCGTTGCGCGCGCGCAGGATTGCGTAGAGATCGACGGCGCTCAGATGTTCGAATTCACAACAATGCCATTCCATGATGCGGTCCTCGCGTGAAGCATTCAACACGCAGTGCCGCACGGGCCGTGCGGCGCGTGCGGTGCGGCAACGTCGATGATCCGGATGCGCCGTATGCCGGTCTGTTCGAAAGCGTACTGACGCTACGTATACGTGCAGGAGCGCGCAGCGCGAACGGCGCAGTGTGCGGCAGCACACATCGGCCGCGCTGCTCCCTTCGGATAATTGCTGCAGACGGCCGGCGCACGAACCGTGTGGCCGGCTCATGGCGAACGTGAAGGAAGAACCAGGGGCCGCACTTGAAGATAGCGATCGTTCACGACTGGCTGGTGTCGCCCGGCGGCGCCGAGCGCGTGCTGGCACATATGATCGACTGCTTTCCGCAGGCCGACCTCTATAGCCTCGTCGACTTCCTCGACGATCGCGAGTGCCTGCGCGGCCGCGCGGTACGCACGTCGTTCATCCAGAAGCTGCCGTTCGCGCGCACGCGCTATCGCAGCTATCTGCCGTTGTTTCCGCTGGCGATCGAACAGTTCGACCTGTCTGACTACGACGTCGTGCTGTCGAGCTCGTATGCGGTCGCGAAGGGCGTGCTGAGCGGCCCCGACCAGTTCCATGCGAGCTACGTGCATTCGCCGGTGCGCTACGCGTGGGATCTGCAGCATCAGTATCTGAACGAAGCCGGCCTCGCGCACGGCGCGAAGTCGGCGCTCGCGCGCGCGTTGCTGCACTACATCCGCAACTGGGATGCGCGCTCGGCGAACGGCGTCGATCGCGTGGCCGCGAATTCGCGCTTCATCGCGCGGCGCATCCGCAAGACCTATCGGCGTGACGCGACGGTGATCTATCCACCGGTCGACGTCGAGCATCTCGCGTTGCGCACCGACAAGGAGGCGTTCTACCTGACCGCGTCGCGGCTGGTGCCGTACAAGCGGATCGACCTGATCGTCGAGGCGTTTTCGCGGACGCCGGAGCGGCGTCTCGTGGTGATCGGCGACGGGCCGGAGATGGCGAAGATCCGCGCACTGGCCGGCCCGAACGTCACGCTGCTCGGCTATCAGCCGTTCGACGTGCTGCACGACCACCTGCAGCGCGCGCGCGCCTTCGTGTTCGCGGCCGAAGAGGATTTCGGCATCTCGCCGGTCGAGGCGCAGGCCTGCGGCACGCCCGTGATCGCATACGGCAAGGGCGGCGTGCGCGAGTCGGTGCGCGCGTGGCCGGGCGCGGGCGCTACCGGCCTGTTCTTTCGCACGCAGTCGGTCGACGCGCTGCTCGACGCGCTCGCGCGCTTCGAGGCGCTGCCGCGCGGCTCGATCAGCCCGCACGCATGTCGCGCGAATGCGGAACTGTTCGGCGCGGCGCGCTTCCGGCGCGAGCTGACGCGCTTCGTGCTGGACGGCCATGCCGCGTTGCTGGACGAGATGGCCGGCGCTCCCGGCCTTGCCGATCTGGCCCAGCACGACGACGTGGCGGTCGACGGCCTCGCGCGCGACGGGCAGGCCGGGCGGCCCGCGGCGCTGGGGAGGGTCTGAGCGGCCGGGCGGCGGAGGCGATACGACGTGTAACAGTCGTGCGCGCTGCGCGCCGCCTGGCCTCGAAGCGGCGGCCCGGCCACGCTGGCAATTATGTGACGTGAGGGCGATGGTGGCGGTCGTTCTTGGGTATTTCGACAAAAATCGCGGATAATCCGCGGCGCGTAGGTTGCGAAAATGTGGTATTCGCCACTAAACCTCTCGATTGTTCATGGATAATCAAAACTGGTGATCGAAAGTCGGCTGGAGGCGGCGTGCCGGCGCGGTTACCGCCGGATTCAGCATTATCTTTTGGTAACACGACCGTCCGGCGACCGGGTGTAAATTCGGGGCGGATGCAACGAGGCGGCCAGTCCGGGAGCGATATGGCGGCCGGCGGTTCGGTATCGAGCACGGCTGTCGTGTACGACTCGACGCGACTGCAAGCGGAAATTCCGTTTACCGGCGTGCCCATTGGTAATGGCGCGTCGCATGTAAGCCGGGACGTCGTGGCTTCGCGGCCGCACGTTCCTCTTCAAGTTCGATGAAAACGAGGCCGGATGACATTCGGCTCGACCTCCGGGGGTTCTCGCCGTGTGCAGTTTCGATCTTCGCCAAGGCTGCGGCAACGCAGCGCGGACCGGTGGCTATGCGCCGCCGCCCGGAGCGCACGCGAACGATTCGCGGAGAGGAGAAAGTGATGGTGCGCTATGAATATCCCAATAACGCGCGATAAAAGTGCCGGCGAAGGGAGGGCCAACGGGCAGCGTCCGCTGATCTACTGGACCCAGTCGCCGTCCGTCATGCTTCGCAAGGAACTGACGCGGCGCAACTGGAAGGTCACGGTAGTCGCGAACGCGAGCCAGTTGCGCGACACCTCCGGCGAAATCACCTGCGGCATCCTCGACCTGAGCGGCGGCCATGCCGACGCGATCGGCAGCATCGCGTCCACCTGTGCGTCGATGCGCGGCGTCGTGTGGGTCGCGCTCGTCGAGACCGGCCAGACGGCGTCGGCGAACGTGCGCGCGCTGTTGCGCGACTATTGCTTCGACTACATCACGTTGCCCGCGTCGCACCAAAGGATCGCGGATACCGTCGGCCATGCGTACGGCATGGAATGTCTGTTCGCGCGCGATCGTGAGCGGCTCGAATCGCAGGAAAACGGGATCGTCGGCACCTGCAGCGCGATGCTGAGGCTGTTCGACACGGTGCGGCGCTTCGCGCGCACCGACGCACCGGTGTTCGTGTTCGGCGAGACCGGCACCGGCAAGGAGCTGACGGCGGTCGCGATCCATCGTCATTCGGAACGCCGCAACGGCCCGTTCGTCGCGGTCAATTGCGGCGCGATTCCGCCGCACCTGTTGCAGTCGGAGCTGTTCGGCTATGAGCGCGGCGCGTTTACCGGCGCGAACGCGCGCAAGGTCGGCTACGTCGAAGCTGCGAACGGCGGCACGCTGCTGCTCGACGAAATCGGCGACCTGCCGCACGAGAGCCAGGCCAGCCTGCTGCGATTCCTGCAGGAGCGCTCGATTCATCGGCTCGGCGGCAGCGATCCGGTGCCGGTCGACGTCCGCATCGTGTCCGCGACGCACGTCGACCTGCGCGAAGCGATGGAGGAAGGGCGGTTCCGCGCGGATCTGTTTCATCGCCTCTGCGTGATGCGGATCGACCAGCCGCCGCTGCGCGCGCGCGGCAAGGACATCGAGCTGCTCGCGCATCACATGCTCGAGCGCTTTCGCAGCGACGCGCGCCATCGCGTGCGCGGCTTCTCGAGCGATGCGATCACCGCGCTCTACAAGCATGACTGGCCCGGCAACGTCCGCGAGCTGATCAACCGCGTGAGACGCGCGGTCGTGATGACGGAAGGACGTTTGATCACCGCGCACGATCTCGAGCTCGAATATTGCCTCGATGCGGCATCGCCGTCCGTGGCCGACATCCGCAAGTCGATCGAGCGCGAAGCGATCGAAACCGCGCTGCTGCGCACGCGCGGGCGCGTCGCCGCGTCCGCGCGGGAGCTCGGCGTGTCGCGCGCGACGCTGTATCGCTGGATGGAAGCGTACGGCATCGAGCGGCCGCGCGGCACGGGCTCGTCCGACTGACGCGCGACGGCCGCCGCTGCAGCGGGCGGTTCATTTCTCTCGGCGTCAAACGGCCAACGCTGCGCGTACCGTTCGCGCGGCGTTGACCGCGCGAATGTCGACGCTCGGCGGCGCGTCGTCGATGCGCGGCGTGCCGATAGGTTGCGGGATCAGCGCGACGCGCGCGGTCGCGCCGGGCGCGAGATGGAACCAGTCGTCGAGCGGCATGAAGCCCGGTGCATCGATCTGCACGTGACGCGCGACGTGGCGCGTGTCGATGTCGACGTGCCACGCGTCGCCGGCGCGCGACACGCGCGCTTCGATGCCCGGATCGCGTCGCGCGAACACGGCCGGATGCGTGCGCGACGGAAAGTGGAACGCCTGCGACAGCAGCGCGCCGTCGTCGCCGCGCAGCGACGCGACGACGGTGTCGTGCTCGCACGGTCCGAAGCGATACGCGTAGGTCCAGTCGAAGAAGCGCCCGAGCAATTCGGCCGAGCCGAGCCGCACCGCATCGTGCGCGGCGAGTCGAACCTGCCCGCCGCAGCGCGCGACCGGCGTGCGGCCGTCGCGCAACGCCACCAGCTCGACGCTCGCCGTCAGCGGCGCCGGGCGTTCGTTGATCACGTGCACGTCGAGGCCGTTCAGTCCTTCGTCGACCACGACGATCTGCACCGGCTGCAGCACCTGGCGCAGTGCGTACCATCCCGATTTCGGCAGATGCGCGGCATCGAGCAAGCCCCATCCGGCGCCCGGCATCACGTCCTGGAACTGCCACACGAGCGCGCCCGCGCAGCGCGAGCCGCTGCGTCGCCACTCGGAGAACGTCTCGCGCATCACGTCGGCGATCACCGCGCGCGACAGTTCGAAGTAGCGCGCCGGGTCTTCGCGCCGCAGGCGCTCGGGCGCCACGTCGTACAGCGTGCGCAGATAGTGGTCGCGGACGTCGTCGAAGTCCCACGACGCGCCGGGATCGCGCGGGACGGCCGCCTTCCATCGCGGTTCGTGCGGATGCGGCCGGCCGATGCGCTCCAGCGTCGCATCGCACGGCACGTTCGCGAAGGCGAGGCATTCGCTCGCGAACCGCACGTCGGCGCGCCGCGCATCGTCGAGCGGCCGCAGGTACGCGCCGACGCCGTAGTAGTGCGACACGCGCTCGCGCGGCACGAACGGCAGCACGCCGCCGTCGGGCGAATCGGAGACGTACGGTACGTCGGGCCGCCATGCCGCGGCGCGGGCGGCGAGACGCTCGGCCGTCAATTCGACGGCGCGTTGTTTCGGGCCGAGCCCCGACATCGCCGCCTGTTGCGCGATCTCGCTGCCGCCGCACAGCACCGCAAGCGACGGCGATGCGCGGCGCCGCGCGAGGAACTGGTCGGCTTCTGCGTCGACGGCGTCGGCGAACGCGCGATCGTCGAGCGCGTAGTCGAAGTTCGCGAACATGAAGTCCTGCCAGACCATCAGCCCGAGCCGGTCGCACCAGGCGTGGAAGGCGTCGGCTTCGTAGGTCATCGTGCCGCCGACCCGAATCATGTTGAAGCCCGCGTCGCGCGCGAGGCCGAGCAGGCGCGCGTAGGTCGCATCGTCCGCATGCAGCGCGAGCGGCGCCGCGCTGCTCCAGCATGCGCCGCGCGCGAACACGGGCGTGCCGTTCACGCGCAGCCCGAAGCCGTTGCCGTCGTCGCCCGCGTGCTGCTCGATCGTGCGAAACCCGGTTGCACCGAGCACGATGCGCTCGGCGCCGACATGCAGCGCGATGTCGTACAGCACCGGTTCGCCGTGCGTGTGCGGCCACCAGAGCCGCACGTTCGGCACGGCGACGGTCGCAAGCAGCCGGTCGGCGCCGGCGCGTTCGAGCGTCGCGTGGTGCTCGCCGCAGGACAGCCTGGCCGCGAACGCGTCGGGCAGCGGTGCGGCGAACGTGAGCTCGGCGTCGAGCCAGCCGGTGTCGCCGTCGACGCGCGCATGCAGGTCGCAATGCGCGGGCACGGTGCCCTCGGCCGGGTCGAGCACGTCGACGGGCCGCCACGGACCGGTCGGCACGTGATGCGGAAACCAGCCGGGCATGTGTCCGAGCAGCGACGTGCGTACCGTGCGCAGCGTCGCCGGCTCCGCGAGCCGCGTGCGCCAGCGTGCGCGCCGCGCCGCGCGTGCGGTGCGCAGGTGCGGCGCGAGCGCGCGAAAACAGACGAACAACGTGTGCTGGCCGGCGAGCGTCACGCGCACGTCGTGCATGACGAACATGCTGTCCGAGTGGAGGATCGGCGTGTCGTCGAGCCACGCTTGCGCGAGCGTCGCGAGACCGTGAAAGCGCAGCAGGCGCGCGCCGTGCCCGCGCAGCTCGACCCGATACCAGTGGTCGCGCTCGTCGAGCGACGCGGCCTCGTCGAGACGGCCCGCGACGGCGAGCGCCTGCGCGACGGTGCCCGGCACCGGCGCCGCGATCCACCCGGCGCCGGCCGGAAGATCGGACGGCGCGGGCGCCGCGCCTGCCGGCGTCGCGAGCATCGACCACGCCGGCATTGCCGACGCGCGCGTCACCGCGTCGCCGGCACGGCGGCCGCTTCGCAGCGAACGGGCGCCAGGTGCCGCAGCGGCGGGCTGATCTGCTGCGCGCATGCGATCAGGTCGGTATAGGCCGCTTCGATCGCGTCGAGCGGCGCATCGCCGCGCTCCTCCTTGCCGCGCGAGCAGGCACGCGCAAGCCGGAATTCGAGCACCATCGACTCCGCCGCGATGCGCTCGCACGCCGCGCGTATGTCGGCGAACGGGCCGATGCAGCCGCTCGCCTGCAGCCAGCGCGCGTAATGACCGAACAGCTCGAAGTTCGCGCCGAGCTGCCGCACCGAATTGAACGAGTACCCGTGGAAGCGCTCGAGCGGCGACGCGGCGAGCGACTTCGCATCGGCCTGCAACTGGCGGCGGAACGCCGCCACCGGATTGACCAGCGGCAGGCGCCGCAGATGCCGCTGCAAGGCGGCGAGCGACACGTCGCACAGCACGCGCTCGTCGAGCGGCGCGAAACGCCGCTTCGCGCACTCGACGTACGGCGGCAACGGCATCGGCGAGCTGCCGCCGACGAGCCCGTCGTAGTCGATCTCCTCGGCCACGTAATAGCCGCTGTTGTGGAAGTAGCCGAGCTGGCGGCGCGCGCGGTCGATCGCGTCGATGCCGATCGTCGTCTTCGTATGCTGCGTGCGATAGGCGCTGCCGTGCGTATCGGGCAGGAACCACGCGTCGACCTCGACGATCATCAGATGGCCGCGCGCGACCTGCGTCTCGATGTGCTGGGCGAGCGGCTCGTAGATCGAGTGTTCCTGCACGACGATGCCGTACAGTCGTTCCAGCTCGTCGTGCGGAAACTTGAAGAACGTGAACTGGTCGCCCTCGAAGTCCATCGCGATCGTAAACGGCAGCGCCGCGTACGGATTGAGCCCCCACCAGCGCAGCACCTCGAGCCACATGTCGACGTAGCAGTTGGTCTGCTTCCAGACCATCTCCTGACTGTGCAGCGGGTGCGGCCGGTAGTGGCGCGCGCGATGACGCACGTCGTCGAACGACGCGTCCTCGCCGTCGCGTGACACGAAGCTCATCGCGTGCCCCACAGCGCGTCGCGCACGTCGGCCGGCCACGCGTCGAGGTCGAAGCCGTGATGGCGGAACAGCGCGAGCGTGAGGCGCTCGAGGCCGAAGCCGACGCAGCCCGTGTGCGCGACGTCGCCGCTCGCGGTGCGGATGTCCCACAGCAGCCCGAAGTGGTCCATGTGGTAATTGAAGCTCAGGCAGGCGGTCTGACGGCCGTCGTGCTCGATCGGGATCAGCAGCTCGAACTTGAGGTTCTGCTCGCGCTGGCTGTCGGCGACGATCTTGCCGCCGCGTCCGAAGAACGGGTCGTTCGCGAGATCGATTTCGTTCGGCAGGCGCAGCGCGTCGATCATCCGCGTACCGCGCTCCATCCAGGTGCGGCGGAACGCGACGATCTGCTCGGGCGTGCCGATTCGCACGTACTCGCGCATCCGGAACAACTGCATGCGGGTCGGGTCGAGCGACGGTTCGTGGCGGAAGCAGTACGAGAACACGTCGACGATGCGTCCGTCGTCGGGCAGCGCCCCGGCGCGCGCGACGACCGGATAGACGGGATAGCAGGCGGCCGGCGTCATCACGACGTAGGTCGGCTTCTGGCTTTCGGTCCAGTCTTCGCCGCGATCGAGGCATTGCAGCACGCGCTGGTGCCGCTGTTCGTCGCCGCAGAACGCGTGAACGCTGCCCGCGAGTTGCGGGAAGCTCTTCATGTATTCGCTGCGCTCGAACTCGGTGCGGCTCATCGCCGGCGGGAAGCGCAGGACCTCCGCATGCTGGTCGGCGCCGAGGCGCGTGACGAATGCGTCGAGCGCTTCGACGACGCGCTCGAACCGCTCGCTGCGGCCGAACAGGCCCTGGATGCCGGTCGACACCAGCAGGCCGGCGTCCACCAGTTCGTCGCGCAGCGGGTTCACGCCGGCGCGGTCGAGCGGCGCGTCGGCGGGCGCGGCGGCGGAGCCGGCCGAAGTCACGGAGAGGCGATCGTTCACGAGAGTTTCTCCAGCGTCGACGGACGCAAGGCGAGCAGCAGGTTCGAAGTGTTGGCGGCGATGCGGTCGTTGCTGATCATCAGCGGCGCGGCCTGCAGGTCGCGCAGATGGCGGCCGACGCTGTACGGTGTGCCGTTCTTGTAGCCGGCCATCCCGCAGATCATCATGGCCTGCTGCACGACTTCGAGCGCGGCCGTCGATACGTAAGTCTTCAGCGTGTTGACCTCGGCGGCCCACGCCATGCCGGCCGACCACGAACGCGCCGACGCGCAGCCGTAGAGGCGCAGCACGCTGTCGACGCGCGCCTGCATCGCCTGCATCAGGTCCAGCGATTCGGCGATCCGTCGTGCCGCGGGCGACGGCGCTCCGTCGGACTGACGCGCCTGCGCGCGGAAGAACTGATGCGCGCGCTGGAACGCGTCGCCGGCCACGCCGATCCACACGGCGGCCCACAGGATGTGCGACACCGGCACCATCGTCTGTTCGGCGATCTGCGCGAACGGCACCGGCGCGCATTGGACCGTCGCGCCTTGCGCCTCCAGCACGAAGCCGTTGCTGCAGGTGCCGCGCAAGCCGAGCGTGTCCCATTCGTTGCGGCGCGTGAGCGTATAGCCGTCGCGCAGCAGCGTCACGAGCACCTGTTCGGACGCCGGTGCGTCGGCGTCGCGGCGTGCGGTCGCGAGGATGCCGTCCGCGTAGTCGCCGTACGAGATCGCCGGCGCCGCTTTGCGCAGCCTGAACTCGCCGCCGTTCGTCTCGAGCGCGCACTGGCTCGTGCGCAGGTTGCCGCCGACGCCGTCTTCGGACGTCGCCGATGCAAGCAGCCATTGATGGCGCACGAGCTGCTGCAGGAACAGCCGATGCCATCCCTGGTCGGCCGCGTGATCGACGATGCAGGCAACCTGGATCTGGTGCATCGCGAACACCATCGCCGACGACGCACAGGCGCGGCCGAGAATCGAGCAGGCCGATGCGACGTCGGCGAGCGATGCGCCGGCGCCGCCCAGATGGGTCGGCACCATCGCGCCGAGCAGGCGGCGGGCGCGCATCGCCTCGATGGCCTCGACGGGACAACGGGCGTCGCGATCGACCGCATCCGCGTGTTGCGCGGCGACCTGCGCGACGGCGAGGGCGGCCTCGTCGAGCCGATACGCTTCGTCGGGGGGCGCGAGTTCGGGAAGGAGCGCGCTCATGCGGAATGCTCGGAGCGTTGGAGGCTGGCGACCGCGTCCGCGAGCGCGTCGACGCTGCGGAACAGGTTGCGGTTCAGCATCTCGTCGGGGATCTCGACGTTGAAGTGCTTCTCGATCGCGAGCATCAGCTGGATCGTGTCGAGCGACGAGAGGCCCGCGTCGTAAAGATCGTCCCCGTCGCCGATCGAATCGATCGCGGCTTCGAGATTGGCGACGTGCTTCAGGATGGTTCTGATTTCGTTTTTCACGTGCTGCTCCGGCGTGCGTGGTGTCGTCCGCTCGGGCGAACGCGCGCAGCGCGCTGACATCCCCCCGGCAGTCCGGCATCAGTAGACCATCCGCATGCACGACGTTCTGTTCGCCACCCTACAGTCGGCTGAACGCGATCGACCGGGCGCGCCGAAATGCCGAATCGGTCAAGCGCGCGCGGCGGTCGTCACGCCCGAGTCGGCCGACAGGATCCGGTTGATCTCGTCGCGCACGATCGCGCGGCAGCCGCACGACATCTTCTCGAGGCCGCCGAGATTCGCGAGCACGATCGAGCTTCGATACTGGCGGATCAGGCCGAGCTTCTGGACTTCGCCCGCCGCGTCGGTGACCGTCTCGCGCCGCACGCCGAGCATCTGCGCGAGCATGCTGTGGGTCACTTGGATCTCGATGCTGCGCGAGCGGTCGTACGCGAGCAGGAACCATCTGCACAACTGGTGCTTGAGCACATGGTGGCGGCTGCAGAACGTGATCTGCGACACCTGCGCCATCAGCAGCCGCACGCACACGAACACCAGATGGCGAATCACCGGGGACGCGTCGAACGCGCGCGCGAACACGCGCCGGTCGAGCCGATAGACGAAGCCGTCGCGGCATGCGACCGCGCGGCACGGCATGCTGCCGCTGCCGCCGATCACGTCGTCGCACACGATGCTCTCGCTGCCGATCTCGGCCACTTCCAGCGTCATGCCGCCCGACGATACGTACTGCAACGAAACGGCCGTCGTGACGGGTAGATAGACGGCGCTCAGCATTTCGCCGGGTTCGCACAGCACCTGACCGGATCTCAGGTGAACCAGCTGCAGGTGAGCGACCAGCGCCGCGCGTTCGTCGCGGTCGAGCGCCGCGATGAACCGGTTCGCGTCGAAGCTGTGGGAGAGCTCGATCATGCCGCTCGGGGCGGCGACGGCGTCATTGGCCTGAAGAGTCACGGCGCATCCTCATAGGGTGGGCAATCGACTTCGTGCCGTGTATCCGCGCGGATTCGGCACGAACGTTCGATTTTTGTTCGTCGGAATTGGAATGTCTATGGCTAAAAAAGCTAGCACGCAATTGAATTCCCTCAATTGCGTATTACGTCACTTCACAAAGTTTGACGCTTCGGACGTCGGTAAGGAACTGTCATATGGAGCCCAAGATTTGGTTATCCATAATTTGCCCGTCGCGCACGAATTGGGATGCTCGCTCCGGAATGAAGTACCGATCGTGAATCAATTGAGCGTCGCTTCGCATGCTACAGGAAAAAATATAAAAGGCGTTGAACATTGTTTGACAATTGAGATATTGACTTGAAGTTCAACAATAGAATCAATGTGTTGCGATATGTATGTGCGCTAGGTTACAAGCCCGTAAATCAAGCGATCGAATCAATTTTGAGACAGTTTCAAACGACCTTTCGAGTCGCGTGATGGCCGCCTGCGGGTCGCCCGGACATCATGGAATCAAATGAAAACGCGTCGTAAGTATTTGACCGGCAAGCCGTCGCGGAAGCGCGTCGGCCACCCGGCCGCGCGCGGCGCTTATTGATCAGTCGAATCACCTGCCGCGTCCGCGACGCGTGGGGGTGTCCGGAAATGAGACATTTTTTGAAGTTTCAGCGCGATTAATCCGTCGTTCTAATGCGGTCGTCATTCATATATTAAGGATGGACGGGTATTGGCACGTAAATCGCTTATTCGAGCGGGCGTGTCGAAACGGGATTGCCGATTTCCGGAGGCGGTGGAAAGCCGAGGGTCGATCGGAGCGAGGGTTGTGGGCCTCAACCTGCGTCGCCGTCGATGCGCATCGCGATAACGAGCTTCGCTGCCGCGGCTGCGCGCGGCGCGGACAATAAAAGGAATACAGCCATGCTTCATCTTCACTCGAGTTACTCCGCCAATGCCATTCTGGATGCGCTGCCGGAGGACACCCTTCATGCGATCGCACCGCACCTCGAACTGGTCAGGATCAAGGCCGGGATGCTCGATCGCGTCGGCGAACCGATGCGTCATCTGCACTTTCCGACGACGGCGATGATGTCGGTTCAGCACCTGATGGAGGACGGTGCGATGGTGGAGGTGGCGGTGGTCGGCCGCGAAGGCGCGGTCGGTCTCGCGACGCTCGTCGGCGGCGTGGCCGTGTCGAGCCGCGTCGAAGTGCGCGCCGCCGGCATGGCGTATCGCGTGCCGACCTGCGTGATGCGCGCGGAATTCGAACGGTCCGCGGCGACCTATCGCCTGATGCTGAACTACAGCCAGGCCACGATGGCGCAGATCTCGCGCAGCGCGCTGTGCAACCGGCATCACTCGGTCAGCGAGCAATTGAGCCGCTGGCTGCTGCTCGCGCACGACCGCATCGACGGCGACGAGCTGGCCGTCACGCAGCAGACGATCGCGAACATGCTCGGCGTGCGGCGCGAAGGCGTGACCGAAGCGGCCGGCGACCTGCAGGAAGCCGGGCTGATCCGGCAGCGCCGCGGCCGTATCACGGTGCTCGACCGCCATGGTCTCGAACATCACGCGTGCGAATGCTACGACCTGATTCGCGCCGACTATCGGCGCCTGCTCGGCACGCGCACGAATGCAACGCCCGCGCCGCTGCGCGCGCGCATGCCGGAACTGCAGAGCCGTTATCCGGCGCACGGTGCGTGACGATGCAGTCGATGTCCGGAGGAGCGAATGCGTTGCGGCGTGCCGCGATCGCGGCGGCCGACGTTGCGCTCGTGCTGGCCGGGGCGCTTGCCGCGCAGCAGGCGGCCGGCCTCGGATGGCGCGACCTGTCCGATGCGCAGCACGGCTCGATCGCGCTGTTGTGCGTGCTGACGGTCGCGTTGCTGCCGCGCTACGTGCGGACCGTGCGCAATGGGGTGGCCGTGCCGGACGGCCCGCACGTGCTCACGCGCACGGCGCTGGCGCTGGTGTGCGCGAGCGCGCTCACGGTGGCCGGCACGATGTGGCTGATGAATCGCAGCGCAACGGTGAACACCCGCTGGATCGTGCGCACGGTGCTCGCCGGCGACGCCGCCGTGCTGATCGGCCGCGCGATGCTGCTCGCGTTCGTGCTGACGCGCGACGACTCGCACGTGCACCGGCGCCGCGTCGCCGTCGTCGGTGCGACCGCATACGGGCGCGTGGCGGTCGAGCGGATGCAGCTGACGCCGGGCGGGCCGTTCGTCGCCGCATGCGTTTTCGACGACGAAGCGCCGGCCAATGCGGCAGGCATCGGCGGCGTGCCGGTGATCGGCGATTGGGATACCTTGCGCGACATGATCCGCGGCGCACGGATCGACGAGGTGTGGCTCACGCTGCCGATGTCGCATGAGTGGCGGATCCAGCGCATCGTGCGCGAGCTGCGCGACGAATTCGTGCAGTTGCGGCTGCTGCCCGACGTGCGGCAGATGGCCGTGGTCGAGCGCTCCGCGACCGACGTGCTCGGCATGCCGGCGATCAATCTGGCGACCACGCCGCGCGCCGCGCCCGAGCTGTGGGCCAAGTTTGCGTTCGACCGGCTGTTCGCGCTCGGCGTGCTGATTCCGTTGCTGCCGCTGCTGTCGGTGCTGGCGCTCGCCGTCAAGCTGTCGTCGCCCGGGCCGGTGTTGTTCAGGCAGCGCCGCAAGGGCGTCGACGGCCGCGAATTCGACATCCTCAAGTTCCGGACCATGCGCGTGCACCGCGTACAGCCGGGCGTCATCCGGCAGGCGTCGCGCCACGACGCGCGTATCACGCGCGTCGGCGCATTCCTGCGCCGCACGTCGCTCGACGAGCTCCCGCAATTCTTCAACGTGCTGTGCGGGCAGATGTCGGTCGTCGGGCCGCGTCCGCACGCGGTCGAGCACGACGACTTCTACCGGCAGCTGATCGACTGCTACATGTACCGCTATCGCGTGCGGCCCGGCATCACCGGATGGGCGCAGGTGAACGGCTATCGCGGCGAGACGCGCAAGGTCGAGGCGATGGAGGCGCGCGTGAAGTTCGATCTCTTCTACATGCAGAACTGGAGCTTCGCGTTCGACATGAAGATCATCGTGCTGACGATCGTGCGCGGCTTCATCGGCCGCAACGCATTCTGACGCCTCGAAAATCCGCCCGGAACCGCGGCGTTGTGAGAGCGAACGTACCGACCGGCGCGCGCGCGGCGCACACACTGGCCGTATAGCAGCATCCCGCCCGGCGGGATGTCCGGCGGCGCGCTGGTGCGCCGCCGCCATCGGAACAGTCACGATCATGTCAACGTCGATTCGGGAGCGCAACGGGGCCGTGCTGCAGGACGCCCGCACGGAGCGGGGCATTGGTGCAGCAGCGCATGCCGCGCGCGCGCGCGGCCTCGTCATCAACGGAAAATTCACGGCCCAGCGCATGACGGGCGTGCAGCGCACCGCGTACGAGCTGACCTGCGAGCTCGCGCGGATCGCCGACGATGCGCCGTCGCTGATCGTGCCGCCCGATCACGACCCGGCCGCGTTGCCGGCCGGCGCGCGCGCGCAGCCGTCGACGCACCTGCGCGGCACGCTGTGGGAACAGTGGGCGCTGCCGCGCACGACGCGCGGCCGGACCTTGCTGAGCCTGTGCAACATCGGCCCGCTGTTCAAGCGCGATCAGCTGGTCATGATTCACGACGCGGCGATTTTCGACCTGCCCGACGGCTATTCGCTCGCGTTCCGGCTGTGGTACCGCTTCGCGTTCTGGATGATCAAGCGACGCGCGCGCCACCTCGTGACGGTGTCGCATTTCTCGCGCGCGCGGCTGGCCGCAAGGTTGCGCATATCGCCGGCGCGCGTGTCGGTCGTGCCGAATGCGGTCGATCATATCGACCGGATCGACGCCGACCCCGGCGTGCTGTCGCGATTGAACCTCGAACCCGACCGCTATGTGCTGTTCGTCGGCTCGCTCGCGCCTGGCAAGAATCTCGTGCGCGCGCTTGCCGCGATCGCGCTGATGCGCGAGTCGCACCCGACGTTGCGCTTCGTGATCGCGGGCGGCGCCAACGCGAAGATATTCGGCGTGCGAGAGGCCGGCCTGCGCGAAGACGACCCTTGCGTCACATGGGCCGGCTACGTGACAGACGGGGAACTGAAGGCGCTGTATGCGAACGCCGGCGCGTTCGTGTTTCCGTCGCTGTATGAAGGCTTCGGTTTGCCGCCGCTCGAGGCGATGCGATGCGGTTGCCCGGTCATCGCGTCGCACGAGGGATCGCTGCCGGAGGTGTGCGGCGGCGCGGCGCTGCTCTGCGATGCGTATTCGCCGCCGGATATCGCGGCGGCGATCGCGTGCGTGATGGACGATGCCGAACTGCGGGATCGACTACGCGTACTGGGTCGCGAACACGCGCAGCGATACAGCTGGCAGCGCTCGGCGCGGGCTTTGCTCGAGATCCTGCGGGCGGATGCGGTGACGTGATGCAGCTGCGGTGCGGTGCGCTCGTGGGTGGATCACACGGTGCGCTGGGAATTCGCCGAGACCGATAGCCATCCGAATGATCGACGCGACGTGACGTGTTGCGTTGCGTCGCGAACCGCCGAGCGTCGGCGTAACGAGCCGACGCGTTCGCGTCAGCCGTCCTCGTTCGACCGCCCGCTCGCCGGCAGCACGGCGGGCGCGCCTGCGGGGCGCGCGTCGGGCGCGGCTTGCGGGCCCGATGGCTGCACCGCGTGCTGCACCGTCGGCACGACCACGGTCGGGACGAAGACCGCGAGTGCCACCCAGACCACGACGCCGAACAGCATGACGTTCTCCCGCAGAGCCGCGGATATACCGCACATGCTGTCAATCTATGTCGCAAGTTTCAGCAGGGAATTGATCGACCTCAACGGCGGGAGCGTCATACGAATGGCGCGCATCGGCCCGTCGCCTCCGGCCCCGGTTTCCGTGCAACGCGCGCGGTTGCAGATGCAGGTCAACACGTCCGCGTTCAATGGGTTTATGCTGCGTCGAACGTCCGGCGCTTCGAGCGCCCGGGCGCACCTCCGGGCGCGGCATACGGGGCAATCCGGCCCGCCGTGACCGGCGACCGCCGCGCGACGTGCAGCGTCGCGCGGAACCCGGAACAGGAGACACGGCGATGGCGCTCGACCCCCAACAACGGCAGACGTTGCAGCAGCGGCTGACGGAAAGCGAACAGGCGTTGCGCGCGGAAATTCGGACGAGCGAGGATCAGCGCGCGTCGACCTCCTATGCGGACCTCGCCGGCGCCGCGCCGGACGAAGGAGACGAGGCCAACGCCGATCTGTTCGTCGACGTGGATCACGCACTGATCGGGATGAAGCTGGCCGAGCTGCGTGCGATCGACCGCGCGCAGCAGCGCATGCGCGACGGCAGCTACGGCGAATGCGTCGATTGCGACGCCGCGGTCGGCTATGAACGTCTGCTCGCGCGGCCGACGGCCGAGCGTTGCACGCATTGCCAGTCCGTATACGAGCGCCGTTACGCCACGACACCGCGCGCATCGCTGTGACGTCGGCGGCCGATGGCGGCGAAGAGGGCGACCGCCGGCACCCGGTTGCGTCGCCCGATTCCGCGATCAACCCAGCATGTCTTCAGCAGGGACGTACGGCAGCCCGAGCGCGAACGCGACGGCCTCGTAGGTGATGTGTCCGTCGCATACGTTCAGGCCCGCGCGCAGATGCGGGTCGTCGGTCATCGCGCGTTTCCAGCCCTTGTCGGCGAGCGCGAGCGCATGGCCGAGCGTCGCGTTGTTCAACGCGAACGTCGACGTGCGCGCGACCGCTCCCGGCATGTTCGCGACGCAGTAATGCACGACGCCGTCGACCACGAAGGTCGGCTGCGCATGCGTCGTCGCATGTGACGTCTCGAAACAGCCGCCCTGATCGATCGCGACGTCGACGACGACGGCGCCCGTGCGCATCGTCGCGATCATGTCGCGCGTGACGAGCCGCGGCGCCGACGCGCCCGGCACGAGCACCGCGCCGATTACCACGTCGGCGTCGCGCACGGCTTCTTCGACGGTGTGCGTGTTCGAGCAGACGGTCGAGATCCGGTTCGCGAACACGAGATCGAGTTGGCGCAGCCGCGCGACGTTGGTGTCGAGGACGGTGACGCGGGCGCCCATGCCGACCGCCATCTGCAATGCGCCGGTGCCCACGACGCCCGCGCCGAGCACGACCACGTGCGCGGCCGGCACGCCCGGCACACCGGCCATCAGCACGCCGCGGCCGCCACGCGGGCTCTCCAGGCAGGCGGCCGCGACCTGCATCGACATGCGCCCCGCGACCTCGCTCATCGGCGCGAGCAGCGGCAGTCCGCCGCCGACGCCGGTCACGGTTTCGTACGCGATGCAGACCGCGCCCGACTTCACGAGCGCGGCCGCCTGTTCGGGATCGGGGGCGAGGTGCAGGTACGTGTACAGCATCTGCCCGCGGCGCAGCATCGCGCATTCCGCCGGTTGCGGCTCCTTCACCTTGATGATCAGGTCGGCGCGCGCGAAGACGTCGCGCGCGTCGTCGCAGAGCGCGGCGCCGGCGGCTGCGTAGTCGTCGTCGAGCAGGCCGATCGCCGTGCCCGCGCCGCGCTGCACGAGCACGCGATGGCCGTGGCGCACCAGCTCGCGTGCGCCGGCCGGAGTGAGGCCGACGCGATATTCATGGTTCTTGATTTCCTTCGGCACGCCGATCAGCATGAGTCGTCTCCATGATCTTTCGTCATCGCGGTCGTGCCGGGCGCGCGGCGGTTGCGCATGCACCGGCGCGATTGCGCGATTGCAATCAAAGGGTAGTGGTGGCCGGTGGGAAGTCAAGTGCCGGCCCCGCGCGCGCGGATGCGCACCGCATCGCAGCATGCGCGTGTCCGCGTGTCCGATTGCGACCGGACGCCACACTGCAGGCCGCGCGCGATTTCGGTATCGTCTCGGGGGCACGCGCAGGCGCGCGCGTGCGGGCAGGTCCATGCCCGACCGATACACGACCACACGACGACCAGATGAGACAGGGGACCCTACCGACATGACCGGCGCGTACTTCAGCGTGCCGACGCTTTGTGCGATCGCACTCGTTCACGTCTACTGGGCGCTCGGTGGACAGCGCGGCAAGCGCGCGGCCATTCCGGAGCAGGACGGTGTCCCGCTGTTGCGTCCGACCCGGCGCGGCACGCTCGCAGTCGCGGCGGCGCTGCTGTGCGGCGCCGGCGCGGTCGCGTCGCGCGCGGGCTGGTTGGGGCCGAAGGTTCTGCCCGGCGCGACCGCGTTCGCGATCGTTGCGTTCGCACTCATTTTCGCGGTTCGGGCGGTCGGCGATTTCCGATACGTCGGCTTCTTCAAGCGTGTCCGCGGGTCGCGCTTCGCGCGCATGGACACGCTGTGTTATTCGCCGCTTTGCGTGGCGCTGGCGCTGGCTTTCGCGTCGATGTACTGGGCGAGGTGAGCGGCGCGCGCGCCGGGTCGACCGGAGCCATCCGGCTGGCGCGCTCCTGCCTGCCGCCCGCCGTCTCGCGCTGCGGCGGCCGGCGATCGCGCCGCGCCATTTTTCAACTGTTGCGCTTCGCGATGCAATGGCATGCCTCGAACTCATTTTGCAATGGAACCGGTTCCATTTATAATGCGCAGCACGTCGCTTGCCCCTGACGAGGGCCGTGCGCGTCGCGCTTGCCGGTGGCGGGCGTGGCGTTCGAGGTAATTCGGGGGAAGGGCGATGAGGGCGGATGACGGCAATAGTCGTGCGTTTGCCCGACGATAGCCCGCGAAGAGGCCGACCATGCGCGGCGGCCCGCAGCCGGCACGCCGCGCGCGGGCATTGACGCACCGCGTGCGGCGTCCGGCCGATGCCGGACGCGCCGAGGTTCGCAGTGTTGCCAATCCAGGACGGCCGGCCGCACGCGGCATGGCTGCCGTGCCGGGCATGCCGCATGCGGAACGCGCCTTCCCGGATCTCGCCCCCAACGATCAACATCCCGACCATGTCCACGCCCACCGACAAATCCAACTCGCGGCGCCGCTTCCTGCGCACGTCGGTCGCCCTCGTGCCGATCGCCTCGGTCGCAGGCTGCGATCTGCGCTCGCCGCCATCTTCCGGCCGCCCGTCCGGCGCGGCCTCCGCGGCATCGGCGAGCGCCGAACGCGCGCCGTACAAGCCGACCTTCTTCGACGCGAAGGAGTGGGCGTTCGTCCAGGCCGCCGTCGACCGTCTGATTCCGGCCGATGCGGAAGGCCCCGGCGCGCTGGAGACCGGCGTGCCGGAGTTCATCGACCGGCAGATGGAAACGCCGTATGCGCACGGCGCGACCTGGTACATGCAGGGGCCGTTCCAGCAGGGCGTGCCCGAGCTCGGCTACCAGCTGAAGCTCGTGCCGCGCGACATCTACCGGCTCGGCATCGCGGCCGTCAACCGCTATTGCGAGAAGGCGCACGGCAAGGCCTTCGCCGATCTCGACGCGCCCACGCGCGATAGCGTGCTCGGCGCGCTCGAGAAGGGCGCGACGCCGATCGACGACGTGCCGTCCGCGGTGTTCTTCGGCCAGTTGCTGCAGAACACGCGCGAAGGGTATTTCTGCGATCCGGTGCACGGCGGCAATCGCGACATGGCCGCGTGGAAGATGATCGGTTTTCCGGGCGCGCGCGCCGACTTCATGGACTTCGTCAACCAGAACGGCAAGCCGTATCCGTACGGCCCAGTTTCGATCAACGGGGAGCGCACCTGATGGCCGCAGAACACAAGCCGCACGTCGATGCGGTGATCGTCGGCTTCGGCTGGACCGGCGCGATCCTCGCGAAGGAACTGACCGAAGCGGGGCTGAACGTGGTCGCGCTGGAGCGCGGCGAGTATCGCGACACCTATCCGGACGGCGCGTACCCGAACACGATCGACGAACTGACCTACAACGTGCGCAAGAAGCTGTTCCTCGACCTGTCGAAGACGACCGTGTCGATCCGGCACGGCGTGCAGGACACCGCGCTGCCGTACCGGCAGCTGGCGGCGTTCCTGCCGGGCGAGGGCGTCGGCGGCGCGGGGCTGCACTGGTCGGGCGTGCACTTCCGGATCACGCCCGAAGAACTGCGGCTGCGCAGCCACTACGAAGAACGCTACGGCAAGAAGTTCATCCCGGACGGGATGACGATCCAGGACACGGGCGTCAGCTACGACGAGCTCGAACCGTACTTCGATTTTGCGGAGAAGGTGTTCGGCACGTCGGGGCAGGCGTACCAGGTCGGCGGCAAGGTGGTCGGCGACGGCAACGTGTTCGAGGCGAACCGCAGCGATCACTTTCCGCTGCCCGCGCAGCTCAATACCTATTCGGCACAGCGCTTCTTCGATGCCGCGAAGTCGCTCGGGCTGCATCCGTACCGGTTGCCGTCGGCCAACACGTCGGGGCCGTACACGAACCCGTACGGCGTGCAGATGGGGCCGTGCAACTTCTGCGGCTACTGCAGCGGCTACGCGTGCTACATGTACTCGAAGGCGTCGCCGAACCTGAACATCCTGCCCGCGCTGCGGCAGACGCCGAACTTCGAGCTGCGCTCGAAGTGCCACGTGCTGCGCGTGGATCTCGACGACACGAAAAAACGCGCGACCGGCGTCACCTACGTCGATCCGGCCGGCCGCGAGATTCACCAGCCGGCGGATCTCGTGATCGTCGCGGCGTTCCAGTATCACAACGTGCATCTGCTGCTGCTGTCGGGCATCGGCAAGCCGTACGATCCGATCTCGGGCGAGGGCGTCGTCGGCCGCAATTTCGCGTATCAGAACCTGTCGACCATCAAGGCGTACTTCGACAAGGACACGTACACGAATCCGTTCGTCGGCGCGGGCGGCAACGGCGTCGCGGTGGACGATTTCAATGCGGACAACTTCGACCACGGGCCGCTCGGCTTCGTCGGCGGCTCGCCGCTGTGGGTGAACCAAGCGGGCGTGAAGCCGGTCAGCGGCATCGCGACGCCGCCCGGCACGCCGCAGTGGGGCTCGGCGTGGAAGAAGGCCGTGAAGGACAGCTACGCGCACACGATCTCGATGGACGCGCACGGCACCAACATGTCGTACCGCGACGTCTACCTGGACCTCGATCCGACCTATCGCGACTCGTATGGCCAGCCGCTGCTGCGCATGACCTTCGACTGGAAGGACAACGACATCAGGATGGCGCAGTACGTGACCGGGCAGATGAAGAAAATCGCGGAAGCCATGGGGCCGAAGGCGATCGGCGTGTCGACGCGCGAATTCGGCAAGCACTTCGATACGCGCGCGTACCAGACCACCCATCTGGTCGGCGGCGCGATCATGGGCACCGATCCGAAGACGAGCGTGCTGAACCGCTACCTGCAGTGCTGGGACGTGCACAACGTGTTCGTGATGGGCGCGTCGGCGCTGCCGCAAGGCATCGGCTACAACCCGACCGGGATCGTCGCCGCGCTGGCCTACTGGTCGGCGCGTGCGATCCGCGAGCAGTACCTGAAAAATCCCGCCCCGCTGGTGACCGCATGAACCGCACGATGAACTCTCGCAACGCGGCGCGCCGCGTGTTTCCGCTGCGGCGCGCCGCGTTGCTCGGCGCTGCATGGGCGGCGATCGGCGTCGCGGGTGCGCCGGCTGTCGCGCAACCTGCCTCTCAATCGGTCGCGCCAGCGCCCACCGCAACCCGCGCCGCGCAATCGGCGGACGCCGACCTCGTCAAGCGCGGCGCATACCTCGCGCGCGCCGGCGACTGCGTCGCGTGCCACACCGCGAGCGGCGGCAAGCCGTTCGCCGGCGGGCTGAAATTCGACACGCCGATCGGCGCGATCTATTCGACCAACATCACGCCCGACCGGAACACGGGCGTCGGCGGCTGGACGCTCGACGACTTCGCGCGGGCAGTGCGCGAGGGCGTGCGCAAGAACGGCGACACGATGTACCCGGCGATGCCGTATCCGTCGTACTCGCGCCTGTCCGACGACGACGTGAAGGCGCTGTACGCGTACTTCATGCACGGCGTCGCGCCGGTCGAGCAGCAGAACCGCGCGGTCGACATCGTGTGGCCGCTGTCGATGCGCTGGCCGCTGGGGTTCTGGCGCAAGATGTTCGCGCCGGCGCCGAAGCCGTTCGATGCGGCGCAGTACGGCGATCCGGTCGTCGCGCGCGGCGCGTATCTCGTGCAGGGCCTCGGCCATTGCGGCGCCTGCCATACGCCGCGCGCGGCGACGATGCAGGAGCGCGCGCTGACCGACGCCGGCGGTCTGGATTTCCTGGCCGGCGGCGCGGCGATCGACGGCTGGGTGCCGACGAGCCTGCGCGGCGAGCCGCGCACCGGGCTCGGCACGTGGAGCGAGACCGAGATCGTGCGGTTCCTGAAGACCGGCCGCACGCTCCGCACCGCGGCGTTCGGCGGGATGACGGACGTGGTCGGCCACAGCATGCAGCACCTGAGCGACGACGACCTGACCGCGATCGCGCGCTATCTGAAGACGTTGCCGCCGCGCGTGCAGGGCGAGCAGCCGCACGTGTACGACGCGGCGGCCGCCACCGCGCTGCGGGCCGGCGATGCGAGCAAGCCCGGTGCGGCCGTCTATCGCGACAACTGCATGGCATGCCACCGCAGCGACGGCCACGGCTACACGCGCGTATTCCCGGCGCTGGCCGGCAACCCGGTGGTGCAGGGCGATGATCCGACGTCGCTGATTCACGTGGTGCTCGAGGGCAGCGCGCTGCAAGGCACGCATACCGCGCCGTCGACGTTCACGATGCCGCCGTTCGGCTGGCGCCTGTCGGACCAGGAAGTCGCGGACGTGTCCAACTTCGTTCGCACCAGTTGGGGCAATTCCGGCACGCCGATCACGGCCGAGCAGGTCGCGAAGCTGCGCAAGCGCGTGCCGTCGACGCGACCGGAGCCGCCCCCCGGCGCACGCTTCCCGCAGGCGTCGCGCTGACGCGCGCGGCGGTTGCGCGCCGGTATTCGCCGCCGTGCGTCGGCGTGCGGCTGCGGCGACGGGCCGGCCGCCGCCGTGCGCAGCACCGTGCTGCCACGCCGCCATGGCGCGCCAGGCCGCGAATTTTTCGCGGCGGCGCGCCATTTCCTTGTCCCATCCCGTATCCTTTGGTTTTTGAGCCTTACTAAATAGTTACAAGACCTTGGGAGAGGGGATGCCACATGACGTCAGCCTGATTGCACTGCTCGCGGCCGGTTTCGGGCTCGCGATGGTCTTCGGTTATCTCGCGTCGCTGCTCAGGATGCCGCCGCTGGTCGGCTATCTGCTCGCCGGCATCGTCATCGGCCCCGGCACGCCGGGGTTCGTCGGCGATCTGTCGCTCGCGCAGCAGCTCGCCGAAGTCGGCGTGATGCTGCTGATGTTCGGCGTCGGTCTGCACTTTTCGCTGCGCGACCTGCTCGCTGTGCGCAAGATCGCGCTGCCCGGCGCGGTCGTGCAGATCACCGTCGCGACGCTGCTCGGCGGCGCGCTCGCGCTCGCGTGGGGCTGGAGCGTCGGCGCGGCGCTGGTGTTCGGCCTCGCGCTGTCGGTGGCGAGTACGGTCGTGCTGCTGCGTGCGCTGGAAGGGCGCGGGCTCGTCGAGACGGTCAACGGGCGCATCGCGGTCGGCTGGCTCGTCGTCGAGGATCTCGTGATGGTGCTGGTGCTCGTGCTGCTGCCGCCGGTCGCGGGCCTGCTCGGCGGCACGCCGCCCGGCGATGCGCAGGCGGCGGGCGGCGGCGTCTGGAGCACGCTCGGCGTCACGATGCTGAAGGTGGCGGCGTTCATCGCGCTGATGCTCGTGGTCGGCAAGCGCGTGTTCCCGCGCATCCTGTGGCTCGTCGCGCGCACCGGGTCGCGCGAGCTGTTCACGCTGTGCATGATCGCCGCGGCGGTCGGCATCGCGTTCGGCGCCGCGAAGCTGTTCGACGTCTCGTTCGCGCTCGGCGCGTTCTTCGCCGGCATGATGATGCGCGAATCGGAATTCAGCCGGCGCGCGGCCGACGAGACGCTGCCGCTGCGCGACGCGTTTTCGGTGCTGTTCTTCATTTCGGTCGGGATGCTGTTCGACCCGAAGGTGCTGATCGAACAGCCGCTGCACGTGATCGAGGTCGCGGCGATCGTGCTGATCGGCAAGACGCTGGCGGCCGTCGCGCTGGTGATCGCGTTCCGGTATCCGCTGAACACCGCGCTCACGGTCGGCGCGGGGCTCGCGCAGATCGGCGAGTTCTCGTTCATCCTCGCGGGTCTCGGCCGTGCGCTCGGCTTGCTGTCGGCCGAGGGGCAGAGCCTGATACTCGCGGTCGCGCTGATCTCGATCGCGATGAACACGCTGCTGTTCGCGATGATCGATCCGGCGCTCGCATGGATTCGCAAGCATTCCGCGTTCGCGCGCAGGCTCGAGGCGCGCGACGATCCGCTCGCCGCGCTGCCGATGTCGACGCCGCAGACGCACCTGACCGGGCAGGTCGTGATCGTCGGCTACGGCAAGGTCGGTACGCGCATCGCGCATGCGCTGGACGAGCGCGGGATCGCGTATGTGGTGGTCGAGCAGAACCGCGAGCTCGTCGAGAAACTGCGCGCGGACGGCGTCGCGGCCGTGTCGGGCGACGCGATCGAGCCGGTGGTGCTCGTGCAGGCGCACATCGCGCGCGCGGGGATGCTGGTCGTCACGCTGCCCGACGTGTTCGACGTGCGGCAGATCGTCGAGATTTCGCGCACGCTGAATCCGGCGCTCGAGGTCGTGTTGTGCACGAACAGCAGCGACGAGGCCGGCCTGCTGTCGAGCGAGGGCGTCGGCACGGTGTTCATGAGCGAGAGCGAACTCGCGCGCGCGATGACCGAACACGTGCTCGGCAGAATGGCCAGGCCTGCGGCGGTTGCGCATTGAGGGGCGTGGCGTGGGGCGGCGTGTGTCTTGCTGCTCGTGGCTCGCCGTTCGTAGCTCGCTGCTCGCTGCTCGTAGCTCGTAGCTCGTGGATCGCGGATCGCGGATCGCGGATCGCGGATCGTGGCGAACGGCGAACGGCGAGCGGCGAAGGGCGAAGGGCGAAGGGCGAAGGGCGAAGGGCGAAGGGCGAAGGGCGTGCGGCCGGGCGGCAGCACATGGCACAGGATCGTGCGGCGCGGGACGCGGGCCGTCTGCGGGCGCGGCGTCGGCAATGCGGCCAGCATCCGAAGCCCGAGCGCAACGCGTTCGACGCGGAGCGTCGCGCTGGCACGCTCTCGCCGCCGCGCCAGCCGGCTTCAGCCCGCCGCGGCGTCGGTCCGGGAGCTCACGCGCGGTCCGGCGTCCGCCGTCACCGGCGCCGTCGCTTTCCGCGCGGTTGACGTCTTCGGCGGCGCGGCCGAGTCGGCTGCCGCGGCCGTCTTTTGCCGCGCCGCTGCGCGGTTCGGCGCATTGGGTGCATCGGGCGCCGTCTCGAACGGCGCATCCGGCGGCACGCCGAGCAACTGCAGCGAGCCGCTCGTGATCGACGAGAACACCGGGCCGGCCACCGTGCCGCCGTAATAGCCCTTGCCGCGCGGCTCGTCGATCATCACCGCGACGATCAGGCGCGGGTTGCTCATCGGCGCCATCCCCGCGAACAACGCGCGATATTTCCCCTTCGCATAGCCCGTGCCCACCTGCTTGCGCGCGGTTCCGGTCTTGCCGCCGATCCGGTAGCCGTCGACGCGCGCGCGGCGCCCCGTGCCGCCCTCGCTGACGGCCAGCTCGAGCATCGAGCGGATGGCCGCCGCGGTTTGCGGCGACGTCACGCGATGGCCGCGATGCGCATCGGCCGTGTGCGGGTCGGTGCCGTTCTTCAGTAGCGACACCGGATGCAGCGTCCCGTCGCCCGCATACGCGGTGTACGTCTGCGCGATCTGCAGCAGCGACATCGACAGCCCGTAGCCGTAGGCCATCGTCGCCTGCTCGATCGGCCGCCAGCGCTTGTAGCCGCGCAGGCGGCCCGACGCGACGCCGGGGAACGTCAACTCGGGCGCACGGCCGATCCCGTACTCCTGGTACTTGTTCCAGATCGTCTCGGCGGGCAGATTCAGCGCGAGCTTTGCGAGCGCGACGTTGCTCGACTTCTGCAGCGCCTGCGCGACCGTCAGCGAGCCGTGGTTCGACGTGTCGTGGATCACGGCCGGGCCGATCCTGTAGGTGCCCGGCGACGTGTTGACGATCGTGTTCGGCGTGACCTTGCGTTCGTCGATCGACAGCGCGACGACCAGCGGCTTGATCGTCGAGCCCGGCTCGAACGTGTCGATCACCGCGCGGTTGCGCAATTGCTGACCGGTCAGCCGCGCACGGTCGTTCGGATCGAAGGTCGGGTAGTTCGCGAGCGCGAGGATCTCGCCGTTCTGCGCGTCCAGCACGACGACGCTGCCGGCCACCGCGTTGTTCTCGATCACCGCCGCCTTGAGCTGGCTGAAGGCGAGCTGCTGAATCCGCCGGTCGATCGTCAGCTCGATCGTCGCGCCGTGCTGCGCGGGCACCAGCGGGCGCGTGTCGGAGACGATGCGGCCGAGCCGGTCGCGGATCACCTCGCGCTGGCCCGACGTGCCCGACAGCCGCGCGTTGGCCGCGAGCTCGACGCCTTCCTGGCCCTTGTCCTCGACGTTCGTGAAGCCGACCACGTGCGCGGCCGATTCGCCTTCCGGATAGAAGCGCTTCGAATCGGCGATCTGCGTGATGCCGTCGAGCGCCAGCTTGTCGAGCCGGCTCGCGGTGTCGGCGTCGACCTGCCGCTTCAGCAGCACGAACGTACGATCGTTGCGCAGCCGGCGCTTCACCTCGGCGAGCGGCATGTCGAGCAGCTTCGCGATCTGCGGATAGTCGATTTCGGCGACCTGCTTCGGGTTCGCCCAGATTTCGTAGGTCGACAGGCTGACGGCGAGCATCGCGCCGTTGCGGTCGACGATGCGTCCGCGCATCGCATCGAGCTCGATCGTGCGCTGGTAGCGTTTCTGGCCTTCGCCGACGTAGAAGTCCTGATTCGCGACCTGCACCCAGAATGCGCGTCCGATCAGCGCGGCGAAGCCGGCGGACACCATGATCACGACGAACTTCGAGCGCCACATCGGCAAGCGCGACGCCAGCATCGGATGCTTGGTCGCGGCGGAATACGGGTCGGCGGGGTGGGTCTTCTTCTTTGCGCTCATGCAAGGGCCGGGTCGGGCCGCCGGGCGGCGGCAGGTCAGTCTGAATAATGTGATTGTAATAAATGAGTAAGCATTGCGTGGGGAAAGTGTGGGCCGCCGGCCGGCCGCTGCTGGCCGCGCAGCACAAGCAACGAGGACGACGGAAAAGAATGGACGCGCTCCGTGGCCGCGCGCGAGCCGCGACCCGCGAACCCGCGACACGTGCGCCGGCCGTTATTGCCGAGCTGGGCGGATTTACCCGTCCCCGATTAGTTTTCTCGCGCCAAAAGAAAAAGCGCCTCGTCGAGAGGCGCCTTATTGATGAATATCGAAATTAATATCGCGTATCGCGAAATGGGAATATCCCTAAAACCGCAGACGATTGCCGTCAAAAAAACTAACGCGCGACGGAAATAAATTCCTCGTATTCCGGCTCCGCGGTGGAACGATCGACCGCCTGCAGCCGCCAGGCTCCGTCGGGATGCTCGCCGGCGAGCACCGCAGGGCCTTGATCGCGCTGCATCGCGCTGAACGACAGGCCCTTCAGCTGACATACGGCGTTGCCGCTGTCCGCCGCGCACAGTGCCATCGCGCCTTCGACGTGGCGCACCTTGCCCCAGCTCGGAAGATCGATCCCCTCGTGTGCCTCGCGCGACCACAGCCCTTCCTCCGTGTCCACCCACAGCACTGCGTAAGCGTGGCGGGTTGCCGAGTCGCTGCCATTAATACGAATAGTGAGGCGCATTGGATCCTCTCCTGAAGAAAATCACACGTTCGACCGTTTTGGTTTGACCAGTCTAGATAGACTGTGGTGAAACGCAAGTGATAATCCTCAATAAATCGAATTGCGTGCATTCGTGTACGCCATGAAACGACGTCTGACGATCGGCCGAGATCCGAATCTCGCCGGCAAAGACCCGCCGTAGCGCGATCCGTGCGTCGCGGCGGCAAATCGAGTGGCTCCGGACATGCGACGACTCGGATCGACCGGCGTCGAAGTGTCGCGCCGGCGCCGTCACGACATACCCCGACATACGCATACAAATCCTCACACTTTCACGAAACTTTCAGGACAGACATCCGGACGATCGGGCCCCACACTGCCGGTTTCCGATCCTCTGTCGCGGACGCCCCTCCGTGGCGTCCCACGGCCTTCCACGCCGAGACGCGTTCGACGCATATCCCTGCGGCAGCGCAACGGGATCGGGAGCCCCGGGACCCATGCCAGTCCCGGCCGGCCGGGCGCGAGGCGCATCCCGTGAACCGGGGCCGCGCGGCGCCGCGCCGATTTTTCGAAGGAGACTATCGTGCTGATCTGGAAAACCGCGCTATCGCTCAACTGGCGCACGAGCCTCGTCTCGCCCGCCAGCGCACCGGTCGCGGCGGCCAACGTCGGACGGCTGGTGCTGACCGGCGCGACCGGCTTCATCGGCAGCAGCGTGCTGACGGCGCTCGTCAACGCCGGGTTGCTCGAACGCATCGTCTGCGTGGTGCGCGCGGACGACCGCGGCCACGCGCTCGCGCGGCTGCGCGAAGCCGCGCTGCGCGCGGGGCTCGCGCCGTACTGGGCGTCGCGTCTGAGCGACGCGAACGTCGCGCTCGGCGCACTCGGCGACGTGTGGCAGCGCGCCGACGCGCCGCGTCTGGCCGGCGCGACGCACGTGATCCACTGCGCGGGCCATGCGTCGCCGGCCGGCGGCGCGCATCTGCAGGCCGACCTCGCCGATTCGGTCGGCTTCGCCGCGCGCTTCGCGGATGCGCCGCAACTGCAGCGTTTCGTCTACGTCGGCACCGCCTACGCGCATGCGGGCCGCGGCGGCCTCGTGCATGAGGAGTCGCGCAGCGCGGGCGAAGCCGCGCAGGCCGCCCACGCGCTGCCCGGCGCGGTGCTCGCCGCCGACTACCTGCGCGCGAAGGCGGAAACCGAGCAGCGGCTGCGCGGGCTCGGGTTGCCGCTGGTGGTCGTGCGGCCGTCGCACGTCGTCGGCCATACGGTGCTGGGCACGCGGCCCGCGCCGAATTCGTTCTGGACCTTCCGCGTCGCGCATGCGGCGCGCCGCTTCACGGCGCGGCCGATGACGCGCATCGACATCGTGTCGGTCGACGACGTCGCGCGCGCGACGATGCTGCTCGCCGTGAAGCCGACGCTGATGCACGACGTGTACCACGTGTCGGCCGGTGACGAGGCGCCGCAGGTCGCGCAGATCGTGCGCGCAATGGACGAGGCGGCCGGCATGACGGCCGCGCCGCGCTACGCGGCCTGTGCGCCGGCCGAATTGCCGCTGGTGGTGCGCGACGTGCTGGGGCGGCGCGATGCGGCGCTGGAGCGCGTGATCGGCCGCGCGTTGCAGCGCTGCGCGGAGTTCGCGACGGTCGATCGCGTGTTCGACAACAGCCGCGTGCGCGACGAGATCGATTTCGAGCCGCTGCCGTTCGTCGATTACGTCGAGGAATGCATGCGCACGTCGCGCGGTGTCGCGGTAACCGAACTGGTGCGCGGCACGCCGCACTGATCGTTCGCGCCGTTCGCGCGCTTCGCTCGGGCCGCGCCAGCGGCCCGTCGCGGATCGGCCGCGGCGCGCCGCCCGGCGTGCGTCACGGCGCGTTGCCGAGTTCGATCAGCCGGTCGAGTGCGCGATAGATGTCGTCGAGGCCGTCCGCGCCGAACCGTGCTTCGAGCAGACGATACTGCTCGTCGATGCGCGGCCCGATTTCCGATACCAGCTTCCTGCTTTGCGGCGTCAGGCTCACCAGCAGCCGGCGCTGATCCTCCTGCGCGCGCGTGCGCGTGATCAGGCCGTCGCGCTCCATCCGCTCCAGCACGCCGGTCAGGCTCGGACTCAGGATGCAGCAGCGCCGCGCGATCTGTCCCGCCTCGAGCGCGTGCGCCGGTTCGCCGTCGAGCACGCGGACGATCCGCCATTGCTGTTCGGTCAGCGCGAATTCCTTGAGAATCGGGCGGAACATGCCCATCAGCGTCTCGCGTGCCTCGAGCAGCAGCATGGCCAGGTTGCGATGGTCTAGCGTACGGTTCATCGGCGTGGAGAGTGGGCGGGTACGCGGCAATCTTAACAGCGGCCGGAGATGAATTTCGCGTATCAGGGTAATCGAGGTTGTGGGCCGTCCATGCCGTACTTAAGATATTAATTATCGACGATGCGCCGCGACGCGCGGCAGGGGAACGACGCATGGAGCTGTCTTGCAGGACCGCCGGGGCGCCGCCGCTGCCGGTCGCGATCGGCACCGTGTACGGCGCGCTGCTGAACCAGCGCAGCGCGCTCGACGCGCTCGGCGACGCCGTTCATGCGCCGCCCTATGGCCGGCCGCCGCAGGCGCCGGTTCTATACATCAAGCCGGCCAATACGCACGCATGCGACGGCGCGGCGGTCGTCGTGCCGGCCGGCGTCGAGGCGCTGGAAATCGGCGCGTCGGTGGCCGTCGTGTTCTCGCGGCGCGCGACGCGCGTGCCGGCCGAGCATGCGTTCGATTACCTGCACGGCTTCACGCTCGCGAGCGACGTGTCGATTCCGCATCCCGACTATTACCGGCCCGCGGTGCGCTTCAAGTGCCGCGACGGCTTTTGCCCGCTGGGCCCGGCGATCGTGCCGGCGCACGCGCTCGCCGATGCCGACGCGATCGCGCTGAGCGTGAAGATCGACGGTGCCACGGCCGCCGCCGCCTCGACCGCCACGCTGATTCGCCCGGTGCGCGAACTGATCGCCGACGTGACGGCCTTCATGTCGTTCGACGCGGGCGACGTGCTGCTGCTCGGCGTCGCGGGCGGTGCGCCGCATGCGCGCGCGGGCAGCGCGATCGAGATCGCCGCGGCCGGCCTCGGCACGTTGCGGCATACGCTGATCGCGGAGCCTGCGCAATGAAGACCGCACGCGTGATCTACAACGGCGCCGTGCATGCGGCCGAGCCGGCCGACGACGGCGCGATCCGGCTCGATACCGGCCGCGTGCTCGCCGAAGCAGCCGTGACGTGGCTGCCGCCCGTCGTGCCGCGCACGACCTTCGCACTCGGGCTCAACTATGCGGATCACGCGAAGGAACTCGCGTTCGACGCACCGAGCGAGCCGCTGATCTTCCTGAAAGGACCGAACACGTTCATCGGCCATCGCGCGCATAGCGTGCGCCCGACGGACGCGACGCACATGCACTACGAGTGCGAGCTGGCCGTCGTGATCGGCCGGCCCGCGCGCCGCGTGAGCCGCGCGCAGGCCATCGACTGCGTCGCCGGCTACACGGTGGCGAACGACTACGCGATCCGCGACTACCTCGAAAACTATTACCGCCCGAACCTGCGCGTGAAGAACCGCGACACCTGCACGCCGCTCGGGCCGTGGCTCGTGAGCCGCGACGAGATCGGCGATGCCGGCGACCTCACGCTGCGCACGACGGTCAACGGCGTGGAGACGCAGCGCGGCAGCACGCGCGACATGATCTTCGACGTGCCGGCGCTGATCGAGCACATCAGCGGCTTCATGACGCTGTCGCCGGGCGACGTGATTCTCACCGGCACGCCGCAAGGGCTCGCGGACACGCAGCCCGGCGACGAAGTGGTGACCGAAATCGAACGGATCGGCCGGCTGGTGAACACGATCGTCGGCGAAGCGGACTACTATCGCGCCGGCTGAACCGGTCGCGCGAGGAGCACTGATGACCATCAAGCACTGGATCGACGGCCGCGAAGTCGCGAGCCGCGACACCTTCACGACGCTGAACCCGGCAACCGGCGACGTGATCGCCGACGTCGCGTCGGGCGGCGACGCCGAAGTCGATGCGGCGGTGCGCGCGGCGAAGGCGGCGTTTCCGAAGTGGGCGAACACGCCGGCCCGGGAGCGCGCGAAGCTGATGTGCAGGCTCGCTGAATTGATCGAGAAGCACGTGCCGATGCTCGCGGCGCTCGAGACGCAGGACACCGGCCTGCCGATCGCGCAGACGAGCAAGCAGCTGATTCCGCGCGCGGCCGAGAACTTCAACTTCTTCGCGCAGGTGTGCGTGCAGATGAACGGCCGCACGTATCCGGTCGACGATCAGATGCTCAACTTCACGCTGTACCAGCCGGTCGGCGTGTGCGCGCTGGTGTCGCCGTGGAACGTGCCGTTCATGACCGCGACGTGGAAGACGGCGCCATGTCTCGCGCTCGGCAACACCGCCGTGCTGAAGATGTCGGAGCTGTCGCCGCTGACCGCCGACCAGCTCGGGCGTCTCGCGCTCGAAGCCGGCATTCCGCCGGGCGTGCTGAACGTCGTGCACGGCTACGGCGCGACCGCCGGCGACGCATTGGTGCGCCATCCGGACGTGCGCGCGGTGTCGTTCACCGGCGGCACGGTCACCGGCAAGCGCATCATGGAGCGCGCGGGCCTGAAGAAGTATTCGATGGAGCTCGGCGGCAAGTCGCCGGTGCTGATCTTCGACGATGCCGATTTCGACCGCGCGCTCGACGCGTCGCTGTTCACGATCTTCTCGATCAACGGCGAGCGCTGCACGGCCGGCTCGCGCATCTTCGTGCAGCGCACGATCTACGACCGCTTCGTGCAGGCGTTCGCGCAGCGCGCGAACCGGCTGGTGGTGGGCGACCCGGCCGATCCGGCGACGCAGCTCGGCGCGATGATCACGCGCCAGCACTGGGAGAAGGTGACCGGCTATATCCGCCTCGGCGAGCAGGAGGGCGCGCGCGTCGTCGCGGGCGGCGCGCAAGCGCCGGCGGGCCTCGCCGCCCATCTGCGCAACGGCAACTTCGTGCGGCCGACCGTGTTCGCCGACGTCGACAACCGGATGCGCATCGCGCAGGAGGAGATCTTCGGGCCGGTCGCGTGCCTGATTCCGTTCGACGACGAGGACGACGGGTTGCGGCTCGCCAACGAGACCAGCTACGGCCTGGCGTCCTACCTCTGGACCCAGGACGTCGGCAAGGTGCATCGGCTCGCGCGCGGGATCGAGGCCGGGATGGTGTTCGTCAACAGTCAGAACGTGCGCGACCTGCGCCAGCCGTTCGGCGGCGTGAAGGAGTCGGGCACCGGCCGCGAGGGCGGCGAGTACAGCTTCGAGGTGTTCGCCGAGATCAAGAACGTCTGCATCTCGATGGGCTCGCATCACATTCCGCGCTGGGGCGTGTGACCGGCCGCCGCGCGCGCTTCGGTTCGCCGCGCCAGAACAGGAGACTTCACGATGGGCAAACTGTCCCTCGCCGCGAAGGTCACGCACGTGCCGTCGATGTACCTGTCCGAGTTGCCGGGCCGGCATCACGGCTGTCGCGACGCGGCGATTCGCGGCCACCGGCTGATCGGCGAGCGCTGCCGCGCGCTCGGCGTCGACACGATCGTCGTGGCGGACGTGCACTGGCTCGTCAACGCCGGCTATCACGTGAACTGCAACGCGCGATTCGCCGGCACGTACACCAGCAACGAGTTGCCGCATTTCATCCGCGACATGCAGTACGCGTATCCGGGCAACCCGGCACTCGGCCGCCTGATCGCGCAGACGGCCAGCGCGCGCGGCATCGCGACGCGCGCGCACGAGATCGACAGCCTCGAGCTCGAATACGGAACGCTCGTGCCGATGCGCTACATGAACGCCGACCAGCACTTCAAGGTCGTGTCGATCGCCGGCTGGTGCATGTGGCACACGCTCGACGAGAGCCGGCGCTTCGGCGAGGCGCTGCTCGAAGCGATCGGCAACAGCGATTCGAACGTCGCGTTCCTCGCGAGCGGTTCGCTGTCGCATCGCTTCAACGACAACGGCAGCCCCGAGGAATCGATCCACACGATCAGCCGCGAATTCTTCCGGCAGGTCGATCTGCGCGTGATCGAGCTGTGGAAGCAGGGCGACTTCAGCACGTTCTGCGCGATGCTGCCCGAATACAACGTCCATTGTCACGGCGAAGGCGGCATGCACGACACGGCGATGCTGCTCGGCCTGCTCGGCTGGGACCGCTACGACCGGCCGGTCGAGATCGTCACCGACTACTTCGCGAGCTCGGGCACCGGGCAGATCAACGCGATCTTCCCGCTCGACTGAGCGCCGCATTTTCCATCAGGAGCATTGCCATGCCACACATCGTCGTCGAATACACCGCGAACATCCGCGACGACGCGCACGTTCCCGCGCTGCTGCGCACCATCAACGCGACGCTGATCGCGCAGGGCGGCGTGTTTCCGACGGGCGGCATCCGCTCGCGCGCGATCGAGCTGCACGACTACTGCGTCGCCGACGGCACGCACGACGACGCGTTCGTGCACGTGACGCTGAAGATCGCCGCGGGACGCAGCGACGCCACCAAAAAGGCCGCGTGCGATGCGCTGTTCGCAGCGATCACCGCGCACTTCGCGCCGTTGTACGCGACGCGCTACCTTGCGCTGTCTATGGAGCTGATCGAGTTCAGCGAAACCGGCTCGTACAAGCAAAACAACATCCACGCCCGCTATCAGCGGGCCGGTTGAACCCCGCTCCCGAACCGACCATGCTCGAACCCGCCCTCATCGACCAGCTCGCGCGGCGTTTGCACGACGCCGAGCGCGAGCGCAAGCAGATTCGCCAGATTTCGCTCGACCATCCGGACATCACGATCGACGACGCGTACGCGATCCAGTGCGCGTGGGTGGCGCTCAAGCTCGCCGAAGGCCGCACGCTGAAGGGCCACAAGATCGGCCTCACGTCGAAGGCGATGCAGAGCGCTTCGCAGATCGACGAGCCCGATTACGGCGCGCTGCTCGACGACATGTTCTTCGACGACGGCGGCACGATCCCGACCGGCCGCTTCATCGTGCCGCGCGTCGAGGTCGAGCTCGCGTTCGTGCTCGGCAAGCGGCTCGGCGGCCCGCGCTGCACGATCTTCGACGTGTACGACGCGGTCGATTACGTGGTGCCGGCGCTCGAGATCATCGACGCGCGCAGCCAGTCGATCGATCCCGCGACGCAGCGGCCGCGCAAGGTGTTCGACACGATCGCCGACAACGCCGCGAACGCGGGCGTCGTGATCGGCGGCCGGCCGGTGCGGCCGCACGACCTCGACCTGCGCTGGGTCGCGGCGATCATGTCGCGCAACGGCGCGGTCGAGGAGACGGGCGTCGCGGCCGGCGTGCTGAATCATCCGGCCAACGGCGTCGCGTGGCTCGCGAACCGGCTGGCGCGTTTCGACGTCGCGCTGGAGCCCGGCCAGATCGTGCTCGGCGGATCGTTTACGCGGCCCTGCGCGGCGCGGCCGGGCGACACGTTCAGCGTCGATTACGGCCCGCTCGGCACGATCCAGTGCCACTTCGCGTGACGGGAGGGCAGGCGATGCAGATGCCGTCGAATGGCTTCAAGGCCGCGCTCGCCCGCGGCGATGCGCAGATCGGGCTGTGGCTCGGCCTCGCGAATCCGTACAGCGCGGAAGTGGTTGCGGGCGCCGGTTTCGACTGGCTGCTGATCGACGGCGAACATGCGCCGAACACGGTGCCGACGATCCTCGCGCAGTTGCAGGCGATCGCGCCGTATCCGTCGCATCCGGTCGTGCGCGTGCCGTCGAACGATCCGGTGATCGTCAAGCAGGTGCTCGATCTCGGCGCGCAGACGCTGCTCGTGCCGATGGTGCAGAGCGCCGACGAAGCGCGCGCGGCGGTGGCGGCGACGCGTTATCCGCCGCACGGGATGCGCGGCGTCGGCAGCGCGCTCGCCCGCGCGTCGCGCTGGAACCGGATCGGCGACTATCTGCAGCGGGCGAACGACGCGATGGCGGTGCTGGTGCAGGTCGAGACGCGCGCCGGGCTCGATGCGATCGACGCGATCGCGCGGGTGGACGGCGTCGACGGCGTATTCATCGGCCCGGCCGATCTGGCCGCCGATCTCGGGCATCTGGGCAATCCCGCGCATCCGGACGTGCAGGCGGCGATCGACGGCGCGCTCGCGGCGATCAAGCGTGCCGGCAAAGCGCCGGGCATTCTCAGCGCCGATGCGGCGGCTGCGCGGCGCTATCTGCGCGCGGGCGCGTCGTTCGTCGCGGTGGGCGTCGATACGACGCTGCTCGCGCGCAGCGCGGAACGGCTGGCCGCGCAGTTCAGGAACACGGGCGGCGACGCTTCGACGAACGGCGACGCAACGTATTGACGATGCGGGCGGTGGCGCGGTGGGGCGATGAAGCGTCGAGCCGCCGCGCGCCGGCATTCGGGAACCCGCGCCGGATCGCGACGCCCGCCCGCTATGCCGCCCCGCGCACTGCGCTGCCCGCGACCGGATATTTTCCCGGCGTGGTGCCGGTCGCGCGGCGGAACATGTCGATGAAGGCGCTCACGTTGTCGTACCCGAGATCGAGCGCGATCGTCGTCACCGGCGCGCCGTCGGCGATTTTCTCGAGCGCGCGCAGCAGCCGCGCCTGCTGACGCCATTGCGCGAACGTGAGCCCCGTTTCGGCCACGAAGCGGCGGCTCATCGTCCGCGCGCCGATGCCGGCCCATTCGGCCCACTCCTCGAGGCGCCTGTTGTCCGCGAGATTGGCGGCCAGCGCGTCGGTAATGCGCGCGAGCCGCGGCTCCTGCGGCCGGATCAGGCCGAGCGATTCCGCCGGCGCCGCGGCGATCTCGTCGAGGATCACGTCGGCGATGCGCGTCTGCGCCGCGTCGAGCGCCGCGCCGTCCCAGCTCGCCGCACGCTGCACGGCCTCGCGCAACAGCGGCGTGGTGCGGATCGCGCGCGGCGCGGCGGGCAGCGACGCGCATCGCGCGGGCGCGATGAACGCCGACCAGCCGGCGATCGGACCGAACGAGTGCAGCGAATGCCGGAAGTGCGGCGGAATCCACACCGCATGGATCGCGGGGACGACCCATTGCTGATCGTCGAGGCCGATCGACACCAGCCCGCTCAGCGTGCCGACGAGCTGGCCGCGCGCGTGCGCATGCGATGGCGTCACGCGCGGGTCGCGCTGCGTGAGCAGCGCGGCGGCGACGAACGGGCCGTCGTCGGACGCGATCAGATGAGCAGGAAGCAAGGGATCGGGCATGGCCGGATTTCAGTATCGAATGGCTTTTATACCGGAGATTGGCCGGCGCTGCACGCGTACATTGGGCGCATCGACAACCCAAGGGAGTGCTGCACGATGCGAGCCGAACAGGTCCTTCCCGACCATGCCGACCAGATCGACGCGTGCGGAACGACGATCCGCAAGGGCACGGTCGCGGCGTTTCTGATCAATGCGCGCGTGCTGGCCGACCCGCATGCGGAGCCGGCCGAGCGCGCGCGTGCGGAAGCGGACACGATCGCCGCGTTGCCGGCGTTGCGCGCGCTCGGCCTGTTCGACGTGCTGGAGGTGCGCGACGCCGCGCTGCGCGCGTGGCTCGCCGCCCGATGACCGGCGCGCCACCTTGGCCGCCATCCCGATTCAAGGAGTGAACATGAAAGCTGCAGTCGTCACGGGCGCCGGCGAGCGTCCGGTGTATATGGAGTTCGACGCGCCGCGCGCGCTGCCCGGCCATCGGCTGGTGGACGTGGCGGCATCTGCGCTGAGCCGCCTCGCGCAGGGGCGGGCGGCGGGCACGCATTATTCGTCGAGCGGTCGCTATCCGTTCGTCGTCGGCGTCGATGGCGTCGGACGCACGGACGACGGCCGGCGCGTGTACTTCTTCGGCGCGCCCGCTCCGTTCGGCGCGATGGCCGAACGCACGATCGTGCCCGACGACCGCTGGGTGCCGCTGCCGGACGATCTCGACGACGTCTCGGCGGCGGCGCTCGCGATCCCCGGCATGTCGTCGTGGGCCGCGCTGACCGAACGCGCGCGGCTTGCCGCCGGCGAGACGGTGCTCGTGAACGGCGCGACCGGCACCTCGGGCCGGCTCGCCGTGCGGATCGCGAAGTATCTGGGCGCCGCGAAGGTGATCGCGACCGGGCGCGATTCGGCTGCGCTCGATGCGCTGCTGGACGCCGGCGCGGATGCGGTCGTGTCGTTGCGGCAGGACGACGCCGAGCTGGTGCGCGCGCTGGAGCCGCATTTTCGCGCCGGCGTGGACGTCGTGCTCGACTATCTGTGGGGCGGCAGCGCCCGCGCGGGGCTCGTCGCCGCGGCGAATGCGACGGACGAAGGGCGCCGGCTGCGTTTCGTGCAGATCGGCTCGATCGGCGGCGCCGACGTCTCGCTGCCGGGCGCCGTGCTGCGCGCGACGGCGATCGAGCTGATGGGCAGCGGCCTCGGCAGCGTGCCGATGCCGCGTCTGCTCGCGGCGATCCGCGGCGTGTTCGACGCGGCCGCGCCGGCGGCGCTGTCGATCGACACGCGCACCGTGCCGCTTGCCGCGGTCGGCGAGCATTGGGCCGATACGGACAGCCGGACGCGCACGGTGTTCGTGATGCGCGATCGATAAAGCGGGAGCACGGCGCGCATCGAACGCGTCCCGGCCGTCGAGTGCTCGCACCGGCATCGGCATCGACGCCGGCGCCCGCGGCGCGTCTCGCCCTCGAGCCGCGCCGCGGGCCGGATCCGCGTCAGAAGCGCTGCTGAATCCCCGCCGTCACGCCGACCTGCGTCGTCCCGTATCCGGCGACATCGCGCGACACGCCGACCTTCTCGCCATGCTGCGCGATCGCGAACGCGCCGGCCGCATACAGCACCGTGCGCTTCGACAGCGCGTAGTTCGCGCGCACCGACACCAGCGTCGGATCGGCGTCGCTGCCGCCCTTGATGTTCTGGTGATAGACGGCGGCGATCATCGAGAACGTCGGCGTGAACTGGTACGTGCCGCCGACCCACATCATGTCGCTCAACTGGTTCGCGGCGCGCGTATGGTAGGTGCGGCGGTAGTTGCGATAGCCGGCCATCGTTTTCAGGCTGCCGAAGTCGTAGCTGACGCCCGCGTGTATGCCCTGAACGTAGTTGACGGTATCGGTGGGCGCGACGCTGTCGGCCGCGCCGTTCTGCCGGTCGAACGTGACGACCGCCGCGAACGGGCCGGCCTCGTAGCCGAGCGCGAAGTCGTACTTCGAACTGGTCTTCACGCTGCCCGGCACGTTGCCGAAGCCGTACAGCGCGCCGAACCGGAAGCCGCCGAACTCGCCGTCGTAGCGCACGGCGTTCGACGCGCGCGTGAACAGCCCGTCCTTGCGCGCGCCCGTCGCCATCGACGACGTCGCCCACGAGTAGTTCTGTGCGTAGCCCATCGGGTCGAACGGCAGCATGTAGTCGTAGGTGACGGTGAAGTTGCGCCCGAGCGATACCTCGCCCCATTTGCCTTTCAGGCCGACGGTCGCGCGGCGCGCGAAGATCGCGTCGGGGCCGTCGTCCGACGCGCCGTTCGCGAGGTCGATCCCGCTTTCGAGGCGGAACACGGCTTTCAGCCCGCCGCCGAGATCCTCGACGCCGCGCAGGCCCCAGCGCGACGTGTTCTTGTTGCCCGACTTGAGCTTGAACGAATCGCCGCCGTCCGGCGCGGCGTGATTCGCGTATTCGATGCCGGCGTCCATGATCCCGTACAGCGTGACCGACGACTGCGCGTGCACGGCGCCGGCCGCGACGCCGACCGCGAGGGCCGGCACGCTCACGCGGGCGGTGCGGGCGAAACGTTGAACGCATGACTTCATTGACGGTGTCTCCTGGTTCGTTGTGGGTTCGGTGAAACGGATGCGCGGCGCGCGGCGCACGCCGGGGAGCGCGCGCCGCATGCGGGTTGAAACGGGGTGGAACGGGTGGGGGATGCGGCGGCGCGCGGGCCGCCGCAGGCGTGTCAGCCCGCCTTCGCGAACGCCCAGCAGTCGTTGGCCGGGAATTCGATCCAGTGCGCGCCCGCCGCGCGCGGTGCGTGGCCGAACGCGCGCAGCCGCATGTCGCCGCGATGGAACAGGTATTCCCAGCGATCGCCGAGATACATCGACGTGACGAGATCGGCCTGCAGCCGGTTCGCGCCGGGGCCGTCGACGACCTGCACGCGTTCGAGCCGGATCACGGCCTGCGCGGGCTGGCCGGGCGCGAACGCGTCGCGCGCGAGCGCCTGCAGCTGCCAGCCGTCGCCGGCCAGCGTCACGCGCTCGCCGTCGACGGCCGCGACGCGCGCATCGATCCGGTTGTTGCTGCCCATGAATTCGGCCGTGTACAGCGAGCGCGGTGCGCCGTACAGCTCGGCCGGCGTGCCTTCCTGCTCGATGCGGCCGTTGCGCAGCAGCAGGATGCGGTCGGACATCGCCATCGCCTCGGTCTGGTCGTGCGTCACGCACAGCGCCGACAGGCCGAGCGACACGATCAGTTCGCGCAGCCACGCCCGCGCTTCCTCGCGCAGCTTCGCGTCGAGGTTCGACAGCGGCTCGTCGAGCAGGATCACCGGCGGGTTGTAGACGAGCGCGCGCGCGATCGCGACGCGCTGCTGCTGGCCGCCCGACAGTTGATGCGGGAAGCGTTCGGCCAGATGACCGAGGCCGAGCTGGTCGAGCGCGGCATGCACGCGGCGCTTCTGTTCGGCAGCCGCCACGCGGCGCAGCTTGAGCCCGTAGCCGACGTTGTCGGCGACGGTGCGGTGCGGCCACAGCGCGTACGACTGGAACACGAGGCCGAGCGAGCGCTGTTCGACGGGCAGGTCGATGCGCTGCGCGCCGTCGAAGAACACGCGGCCGTCGAGCTGGATGCGCCCGCCGGACGGCTGTTCGAGGCCGGCCACCGCGCGCAGCAGCGTGGTCTTGCCGCTGCCCGACGCGCCGAGCAGGCACACGACTTCGCCGGCCTTCAGTTCGAACGACACGCCGTTGAGGATCGGGTTGGCGCCGTAGCTGAGATGCAGGTCGTCGACGATGAGCTTATCCATGAAGTTTCACTCCGAAGCGCAGGGCCACGCCGAGTCCGGCGCCGACCATCGCGATGTTGATGACAGACAGTGCGGCGACCTGGTCGACGGCGCCGGTCGCCCACAGCGACACGAGCAGCGCGCCGATCACTTCGGTGCCGGGCGACAGCAGGTAGACGGCCGTCGAGTATTCGCGCTCGAAGATCATGAAGATCAGCAGCCACGCGGCGAGCAGCCCGAAGCGCACGAGCGGCAACGTCACGTCGAGCGACACGCGGCTGCGCGTCGCGCCGACGCTGCGGCCGGCTTCCTCGAGTTCCGGGCCGACCTGCAGCAGCGCGCTCTGGATCAGCCGCATCCCGTACGCGAGCCACACGACGGTGTACGCGATCCAGATGCTCCACATCGAGTTCTTCAGCTCGCGCAGGCCCGGCACGAACAGGAAGATCCACAGGAACGCGAGGCCGGCGAGCAGGCCCGGCACCGCGCGCGGCAGCAGCACGAGGTAGTCGAGCAGCCGGGTCGCCCAGTCGTGGCGGCGATGACCCGCGAACGCGACCAGCGAGTAGAAGCCGACCGCGAGCGCGCCGCCGATCACGCCGATGCCGAGCGTGTTGACGATCGCGCGCACGAGGTTGTCCTGCTCGAACAGTTCGACGAAGTTCGCCAGCGTCAGCACGTCGGCGAGCGGCACGCCTTCGCCCCAGTTGGTCACGAACGCGCGCAGCACGATGCCGGAGATCGGCACGATGACGGTCAGCGCGAGCCACAGCGCGACGATCGCGAGCGCGACCCAGCGCCATGCGCCGAGCGGCAGCACGGTCGAGCGGCCGGCCTTGCCCTTGACGGTGACGAAGCGGTTCGCCGTCTTCAGCAGCCGGCGCTGCAGCAGCACCAGCGGAAACGTGATCGCGACGATGCACACCGCGACCGCGGCCATCAGGTGATACGACGGCACGCCGAGCTTGTTGGTCAGCTTGTACAGGTAGGTGGCGAGCACGAGGTGGCCTTCGGGGTCGCCGAGCACGAGCGGCAGCCCGAACACCTCGAAGCCGAGGAAGAACACCAGCACGCCGGCGAACAGCAGCGCGGGCATCGTCATCGGCAGGCTCACGTCGAGCGCGACGCGGAACGGACGTGCGCCCGTCACGCGTGCGGCTTCCTCGACGTCCGAGCCGAGATTGCGCAGCGCCGCCGACGAGTACAGGTACACGTGCGGCACGTGCGTGAGGCCGACGATCACCGTGATCGCGAGGATCGAGTACACGTTCCACGGCACGTCCTGCACGCCGAACAGCTGCCGGAACCAGACCGAGTAGAAACCGACCGGGCCGGCCGCGACGACGTAGCCGAACGCGAGCACCATCGGCGACACGAACACCGGCGTGAGCAGCAGCGGCTCGAGCCAGCGGCGGCCGGGCAGGTCGGTGCGCACCATCAGGAACGCGAGGATGCCGCCGAGCGGGATCGAGATGAACAGCATCCCGCCGGCGATGATGAACGAGTTCTTCACGGCCGACCAGAAATCGGGATCGGCGAAGATGAAGCGGAAGCCTTCGACGCCGAGCGTCTTGTTCGCGTCGAAGAACGGCGCGGTGAGCAGGCTCTGGAACAGGATGAAGCCGAGCGGCAGCGCGACCGCGATGGTCAGCACCGCGACGACGATCCAGCGCAGCATGCCGGCGAGCGGCTGCAGGCCGTTGGCCGGGAGCGCGGGGATCGCGTCGCCGGGGCCGGTGGTGCGCGCAACGGCCGGCGTCGTTGCCCGTGTGCTGGTTGAAAGCATGAGTACACCCCTGCGGCCATCCGGATGGCCGCCTACGGAAAGTCGGTAACGGGAAGCGGCCGGCCCGCGGCATTTTCGGCGGGCGGCCGGGGCTCGGCGGGTCAGCGCATCAGCGGATCAGCGCTTGATCGCCTGCTGCCATTGCTTCAGGAATGCGAGCCGCTTCGACTGGTCGAGATACACGAGCAGGCCGGTGCCGATCTGGATCGGCTTCAGCGAGTCGCCGAGCTCCTTCGTGAGGCTCGCGGCCGACGTTTCGCCGGCGACGTCCGTGCGGATCGCGTACAGGTTCGCCTGGTTCGCGATCAGCGTCTGGCCGCGCTTCGACAGCAGATAGTCGACCCACAGCTTCGCGGCGTTCGGGTTCTTCGCCTTCTTCGAGATCGTCGCGAGGCGGCTCACGACCTGCGTGTAGTCCTTCGGAAACACGTAGCCGATCGACTTGTCCTTCTTCGCCTTCGCGTATGCATACGAGCCGATGATGTTGTAGCCGATCAGGTTCTCGCCGGACGAGATGCGCTCCATCATCGCGCCCGTGCTCGACTGCAGTTTCGGGCCGGTCGCGCCGATCGCCTTCACCAGCTCCCACGTGACCTTTTCGTTCACGTGCGCGTCCTGCGTCAGGTAGTTGAAGCCGACGCCGGACTTCTCGATGTCGTAGGTCGTGACCTTGCCCTTGAACTTGTCGGCCTGCGTCGTGAGCAGCCGGATCAGGTCGGCGCGCGTCTTCGGCACTTCGTTCTCGGGGATCAGGCGCTTGTTGTAGACGATCGCGAGCGGCTCGAATGTCGTGCCGTACGCCTGCTTCTGGTATTGCGCCCATTGCGGCACGTGCTGGCTTTCGGGCGAATCGTACGACGCCATCAGGCCGTCGTTGACGAGCTTCACCTGCAGGTCCATCGCGGAGCTCCACAGCACGTCGGCGCTCGTGCTGCTGGCGGCGTTCTCGCTGATGTAGCGGTTGTACAGCTCGGTGCTGTTCATGTCGTTGTATTCGACCTTCACGCCGTACAGGCTTTCGAAGTCCTTGATCAGCGGGCGCACGAGGCCCGTGTCGGTGGTCGAGTAGACGATCAGCTTGCCTTCCTTCTTCGCGGCGTCCACGACGCCCTGATAGCTGCCCGGATATCCGGCGGGAACCTGTGCGACGGCGGTGCCCGCGACGAGTGCCAGCGCGGCGGCGAGCGGCTTCGGTGCAAACGGCATGTCTTCCTCCAGTGATGCGTGTGTGGTTCGAGTGACGCGGATGTTAATTGCGCGGCACTTTCAGCCTGCTTTCATTTTCTTGAGCAATCGCGTCCGGCGGGTCATGGATTTCCCGGAGACGATGGGGCTGCGGGCGCGGCTGCGCGGGCGCGCAACCGGTATTTGCGCGAAGCGTCGGCGCGGAAAGGATCATGTAATGTAGCGGCCTGTCGCTGACCTTACGGAATCCGAATGCGTGTGCTGCTCGTCGAAGACAACCCGAACCTCGCGCAGTCGCTGCACGACGCGCTGAGCGCCGCGCGCTTCGCGGTCGATCACATGGCGGACGGCGAAGCCGCCGATCACGTGCTGCGCACGCAGGACTACGCGCTGGTGATCCTCGATCTCGGGCTGCCGAAGCTCGACGGGCTCGAGGTGCTGCGCCGCTTGCGCGCGCGTCGCAATCCGGTGCCGGTGCTGATTCTCACAGCGCACGGTTCGGTCGAGGACCGCGTGAAGGGGCTCGATCTCGGCGCCGACGATTATCTGGCCAAGCCGTTCGAACTGACGGAGCTGGAAGCGCGCGCCCGCGCGCTGATCCGGCGCAGCCTCGGCCACGAGCACTCGCGGATCGAATGCGGGCCGCTCGCGTACGACAGCGTCGACCGCAGCTTCCAGCTCGCCGGCGCAGCGCTGTCGCTCACGCCGCGCGAACGCTCGGTGCTGGAGGTGCTGATCCTGCGCAACGGCCGCGCGATCAACAAGGAGACGCTGTCGGAGAAGATCTTCGGGCTCGACGAGTCGGTGAACGCGGACGCGATCGAGATCTACGTGTACCGGCTGCGGAAAAAGCTGGAGAACACCGGCGTCGCGATCGTCACGCTGCGCGGGCTCGGCTACCTGCTCGAAGCGAAGGCCGCCGCATGAGGCGCGCGCCGACGCATCCGCGGGCGGCGGCGTGACGATCCGCCCGAACCTGCGCACGCAGGTCGCGCTGTGGCTGCTGCTGCCGCTGCTCGGCCTGCTCGCGCTCGACTCGTGGCTCACCTACCAGCGCGCGATGAGCGCCGCGCACGTCGCGTTCGACCGCACGCTGTCGTCGTCGCTGAAGTCGATCCGGGAAGGCGTGCGGCTCAACGACGGCGAGATCGAGGTCGACCTGCCGTATCTCGCGCTCGAGATGTTCGAGTCCGGGGACGGCGGCAAGATCTACTACCTGATCCGCGACGATCGCGGCCGCACGATCACCGGCTACCCCGACCTGCCGCTGCCGCCGCGCGGCGGCGCGCTGTTCGTCACGCAGTACTACGACGTCGTGTATCGCGGCGAGCAGTTGCGGATGGCTGCGCTGCGCGTGCCCGTCCACGACGTGCCGAGCGCGCAGACGCGCATCGTGTGGGTGATGGTCGGCGAGACGATCGAGGCGCGCCAGGCGCTTGCGCGCGAGATCCTGACCGGCTCGCTGCTGCAGGAAGGGCTGCTGGTCGTGCTGGCGCTCGGGATCGTGTGGCTCGGCGTCGGGCGCGGGCTGCGACCGCTGAACCGGCTGTCGGCGACGGTCGCCGCGCGCAGCGACGGCGATCCGACGCCGCTCGACACGGCCGGCATGCCGAGCGAACTCGCGCCGCTGGTCGAGTCGATCAATCTGTACATCGCGCGCACGCAGCGGATGCAACTGGCGCGGCGGCGTTTCTTCGCGGATGCCGCCCATCAGCTGAAGACGCCGCTCGCCGCCGTGCAGGCGGGTGTCGAACTGGCGCTGCGGCCCGACGAGCAGCCGCGCGCGACTGCGCATCTGCGGCGCGCGAACGGCGCCGTGCGGCAGGCGGCGAAGATCGTCCAGCAATTGCTGTCGCTGTCGCGGCTCGATTCGGACAGCGGCCACGCGGTCGCGCATCAGCCGGTCGCGCTGCACCGGATCGCCCGCAGCGCGACGCTCGACTGGTCGCCGGTCGCGCGTGCGCGCGACATCGACCTCGGCTTCGAGCACGATGCCGACGTCGACGTACTCGGTCAGCCGGACCTGCTCGGCGAACTGATCGGCAACCTGATCGACAACGCGATCCGCTACGCGGGCGACCGCGCGGTGATCACCGTGCGCGTGTCGCGCGACGGCGCGCACGCGCGCCTCGACGTGATCGACGACGGGCCGGGCATTCCGGCCGGCGAGCGCGACGCGGTGTTCGAACGCTTTCATCGCGGCAGCACCACGCAGACGATCGAGGGCACCGGGCTCGGGCTGTCGATCGTGCGCGAGATCGCGCGCGTGCATCGAGGCAGCGTGACGCTCGCCGATGCGGACGGCGGGGGATTGATCGTGACGGTGTGGCTGCCGGTGTTGCCGGAGGCGGGGTAGGGACTGGTGGTGGAGGCCGAGCGGCTGAGGCGGCCGTTACGAACGAGCCTCGGAACCGGCGCGTCAGAAGGCGGCGCTACGAACGAACGTTGGCGCCGAGCAGCAGCAAAACCGACGCGCCGCGAGCGACGCGTCCACTTCCCCTCAGTCCCCGAACCCCAGCTGCGCGTCGAGCGCCTGCCCGACCTCGAGCCATGCGCCCGCGCCCGCGACGACGATCGCGTTGATGCCGAACGTCAGCGCGCCGTCGAAGTTCGGGTTCGCGCGATACGTCTGCATCGTGTCGGTCGGCTCGTGCGGCCATTGCGGGTTCGGCTCGCCGCTCGCCTGGTCGATCGTCGGGATCGGGCAGCGCGTGCACAGCTTCACGAGGCGCAGCCGCACGGGCGTCGCGCCGGCCGCGTCGAGATGCTCGACGAAGTCTTCCTCGTACGCATCGAGGTCCGACACGACGAGGTTCGGGCGGAAGCGGTTCATCGGAATCGCGGGCGCGCCTTTCGCGGCGAGCCGCGCGTTCAGGTCGTCGAGCGACGACTGGCCGATCACGAGCAGCGGATAGCCGTCGGCGAACTGCGTGTGGGTATCGACGTCGCCGGTCCATTTGCGGTTGCAGCCGCGGCGCGCGCCGTCGCCGAAGCGGGCGAGCTTCAACGGCGTACCGACGAATTGCGTGAGCCATGCGGCCGTCTCGGCGCCCGTGTCGATCGCGTCGACGGTGTCGCGCCACACGGTCGCCGCCATCGCGGGCGTGGCGGGCGTCGCATCGCCGTCGAGCGGCGTGCGGATCTCGGGCATGCCCGGCGCGTTCAGCACCAGCGCGTCGTGCTCGAGCGCCGTGCGGATCAGCGCGAGCCGCGGATGCGTGCGCTGCGTGATCATCATCCCGTCGGGTGTGGTGATCAGCCAGTGGCGATCGTACGCGAGGCCCGTCTCCAGCAATTGCGCGCGCGGCAGCGCGATGCCGGCGCAGGATTTGATCGGGTAGACGAACAGTTCTGAAATGGCTGGCATGACGCTGGCTGGCAAACACGGGATGGGCGAATCGCGATTGTGCCAGATCGTGCGCCGGCCGTTTGGACGGTTGCTCGCGTGTTTGCCTGCACCTGCCTGCCTGCGCGCGCGGCGCCGGCCGGTCACGCGAGCGGGAAGCCGCGGTCGAACGTCGCGCGCACGTCGAGCGGCTCACGCAGTAGCCCGGCCTTCAGATAGAAATCGGCGGTGCGCTGCTGCTGCGCGATCACCGCCGCGTCGATCGGTTGCCAGCGCGTGTTGCGCCGCTCGAACTGCAGCTTTGCCGGCGCCGGCGGGATGCCGATGATGCGCGCGAGCGTCGCGGAATACGCGTCGACGTGCCGGTACGACCACGCCTGCGCACGCACCACGCGTTGCACGAAGTCGCGCAGCACGTCGCGCTTCGCCGCGATCGCGGCATCGGTGGCCGCGATGTAGCTGAGGCCCGACCACAGCCCGCGGCCGTTGACGAGCACGCGCGCGCGGCCGCTCGTTTCGGCGAGCGCGGTGTACGGTTCCCACGTCGCCCATGCGTCGATCGATCCGGTGGCGAGCGCAAGCATCGTGTCGGCCGGCGGCAGGAAGCGGAACGACACGGCGTCGGGCGGCAGGCCGGCCGCATCGAGCGCCTTCAGCGTGACGAAATGGCCGATCGAGCCGCGCGTGGTGCCGATGCGCTTGCCCTTCAGATCGGCCGTGTCTTTCAGCGCTGCGTCGGGCCGCACGAGCACCGCGGTGCCGTATGGGTCCGAGCGGTTCGCGCCGATCACCTTGAGGCGCGCGCCCGACGCGAGCGCGAAGATCACCGGCGCGTCGCCGATCGGCCCGCAGTCGACGGCCGCTGCGTTCAGCGCTTCGGCGAGCGGCGCGGCGGCCGGAAACTCGGTCCACGCGATGTCGTAGGCGACGCCGTTCAGCTCGCCGGCTGCTTCGAGCAGCGCGCGCAGCCCGCCTTTCTGGTCGCCGGCGCGCAGCAGCGGCCGCGTGCCCGATTGCGCATGGAGGATGGCCGGCGCGGTGCCGAAGGTGGCGGCGAGTGCGCTGGCCTGCGCGAGGAAGTGGCGTCGGTTCGGATTCATCGTCGGGTCGGTTCGGTTCGGGCGGAGAAACGGTTCGGGGTGTCAATGCGGCAGCCCGGCCTGCACGTCCTGCACGGGCTCGCTGTCCACGCGCAGCAGCAGCGCGGTCAGCGGATCGGCGTTTGCGGCGTCGTCGGACGGGCGCGTGCTCGTCTGTGCGCGGCATAGCAGGTCGTCGGCGGACCAGCCGCCGCTGCCCGGCAATGCGCGGGCGCGCAGCCAGCCGCGCCGGTCGGCGAGCAGCTGCGTGCCGCCGAACGCAGCGGGCGGCACGCCCGCGATCGTCGCGAACGCCTGCCAGGCGCCGGCCGTCGTCGCGACGCAGTTCGCGCGCGCGCCGGCCGGCGCGTTCGGTGCGGCCGACGTACGAGCGTCGTCGCCGGTCACGAGCAGCGTCTGCCAGCGGGGATCCTCGCGAGGCGGCGTGGCGCCCGCGGCGAGCGCGACGATCCGCACGCGCTGGCCATCGCGCCAGCGCGCGAGCGGCTGCGGCGCGGCGTCGCCGCAGCGCACGTCGAGCGCCGGCAGCGGGACGGGCACGGGCCACGCGCCCTCGGCGCGCGCACCGCTGCCGGCCGACAGCGCTTTCAGGTAATCGAGTACCGCCCACGTGTCGGCCGGCCCGAGCGTCGCCGCAAAGCCCGGCATCGAGGTCGCGCCGTGCGCGTCGCGGGTGCCGTGGCGCACGCGCCAGTACAGTTCGCCGTCCAGCCGCCGCGCGAGCAGCGCGCCCGCGAAGGTCGGCGGCCAATGCGCGAGCGTCGCCGCGAGCGGTCCCTCGCCGCGGCCGTCCGCACCATGACAGGCCGCGCAATGCTGCCCATACAGGCGCGCGCCGTGCGTCACGTTCGCGACGGAAAACGGTTCGGGATTGCGCTGGAAGCTGGTCGGCACGGCGGGCGCGAGCCACAGCGAAGCCGGCGGCCACGGCGCGAAGCAAGCGCCGGCGAGCGCGGCGATCGACGCGGCCGCACGGTACTTGCGGCTCGCGATCGCGACGCAGCCGAGCGCCGCGGCGAACACGGTCGCCGCGACGGCGAACGCAAGCTGCCGCGTGAGGCCGGCGTCGATGCGCAGCGTTTCGAGCGCGACCCGCTGCGCCCACGGCCACGCGGCCTGGCCGTCGGCGTTGCCGGTCAGGCCCAGCGCATGGAGCGTTTGCGCACACGCGAGCTGCGCGCGATACAGCAGTTGCAGGAACCGCAGCGCCCAATCGGCAAACGGCAGCGCGTTCATCCGCGCCGCGCGTGTCGAGGCAAAGCGCCGGTTCGGCGAGCGACGCCGTGCATCTACCAGCTCGCATCGAGTCCGAGATGCCGCAGCGCCTCGTGGCGCAGCTCGGCGAGCCGCGGATCGCCGCGATGGCGCGGATAGGGCAGGTCGACGCGCAGCTCCGCGACGATGCGCGCCGGCCGCGGCCCGAACACGATCACGCGCTGGGCGAGAAACAGCGCCTCCTCGACATCGTGCGTGACGAGCAGCGCCGAGAAGCCGTCGCGTTGCCACAGCGCGGTGAGCTCGGCCTGCATGGTCAGGCGCGTCAGCGAATCGAGCTTGCCGAGCGGCTCGTCGAGGATCAGCAGGCGCGGGTCATTGACGAGCGCGCGCGCCAGCGCGACGCGTTGCGCCATCCCGCCCGACAGCTGATGCGGAAACGCGTTCGAGAATTCCTGCAGCCCGACGCGCGCCAGCGCATCGTCGACGCGATGCTGGGCGCGGCGAGCGACGCCGCGCGCTTCGAGGCCGAGCGCGACGTTGGCGCGCACGCGACGCCACGGGTAGAGCGTCGGGTCCTGGAACACGACGATCCGCGACGGGTCGGGCTGCTCGATCGGCACGCCGTCCTGCGCGATCGTGCCTTGCCGCGCGGCATCGAGCCCGGCGACGAGCCGCAGCAGCGTCGATTTCCCGCAGCCGCTCGGCCCGAGCAGCGCGACGAACTCGCCGGCGGCGACCGACAGCGTGACGTCGTCGAGCACCGGCAGCGGGCCGCCGGGGCCGTCGAACGCATGACTGACGCGGCGGACGTCGATACGTGCACCGCGCGGCGGCGTGGCGTTTCCGGCGACGGGCGCGGTCGCGGCGAGCGGTTCCACAGCGGCGGCGCTTACCATTTGACGGTTCCTTTCTGCCAGGCGAGCACGCGGTCGCGCACGGCGAACAGCAGCGCGATCAGCCCGGAAAACAGCAGCGCCATCACGATCAGCGCCGCATACATGTTCACGTACGATGCCCAGCCCTGCGCCCAGCTCAGATACCAGCCGAGCCCCGACTTGACGCCCATCATCTCGGCCACGACGAGCACCGTGAACGATGCGCTGAGCCCCATGAAGATGCCGACGAACACGTGCGGGAGCGCGGCCGGAATCGCGACGCGCAACACCAGGAAGCGGGCGTTCGCGCCGAGCGTGCGGGCGACGTCGTAGTACTGCCGATTCACGCTCGCGACCCCCGACCACGTCAGCACCGCGACCGGGAAGCCGGTGGCCAGCGCGATCAGGAACGCGGCGGCCGAATAGCTGGTCGGGAAGAAGTAGAACGTGAGCGGCAGCAGCGCGGTGGCCGGCACCGGCCCGAGCACGCGCAGCACCGGATGCACCCAGTAGCCGATGCGGCGCGACCAGCCGATCGACACGCCGACCGCGAACCCCACCGCGACGCCGTACGCGAAGCCGAGCGACAGCAGCTTCAGCGTGTTGGCGGCGCTGCCGGCGAGGCGCGGCCAGTCGTCGACGTAGACCTCGATGAGCGCCTGCGGCGGCGCGAAGAACGGCGTCGGCAGCCACGCGGTTTTCGCGGTCGCGACCTCCCATGCGGCGAGCACGAGCGGCAGCGCGACGAGCCACGGGCCGGCCGGCCGCACGCGGGCGAGCTGCGCGCGCGTGGCCGGCACGCGCTGGCCGAGCGTCGCGGCGAGCAGCAGCAGCGCGGCGATCGCCCATGCGGCGGCGCCGAACGCGTCGGTATACGCCCAGTCGCTGAAACCGGCGATGCGGTTGGGCCACAGCCGCGTCAGCGCGCCGAGCGCGCTCCACGCGAGCGCGGCGGCGACGCCGGTCGGCCAGTTGCGCGCGCGGCGCGCTTCGGCGGCGAGCGTCGCGTCGCAGGCCGTGCAGCCGGCCGCGGACGCGGCGGCCGCGGATGCGCCCGCGATGGACGCGCGGCGTGCGGCGGAGGCGGGTTCGATCGTCGACATCGGCTCACCCCAGCACGTTCGCATAGACCTGCTGCGCGAAGCGCTGCGGGTCGGTGCTTTTCTTCAGCACGTTGATGCGGCGGAAATCGTCCGCATAGAACGCGATTTCCTGCTGCAGGTCGACGTTGGTCGGATGGTGCGTGTAGGTCAGCGTCGCGTACAGCTTGCGCAGGTCGTCGGGGCTGATCTTCGGCGAATACTTCGCGAACACCTTCGCGGCTTCGTTCGGGTTGTCATGCGTGTATTCGGTGGCCTGCACGATCGAGCGCGCGAGCGCGGCCGCCGCCGGCCGATCGTTGCGCACCAGTTCGCCGCGCGCGCCGACCACGCAGCACACCTTGCGCGCGTATTCGCCGGACAGGTTCGTCGCGAGTTCCGCATACGCGCCGTTGCTGCGCTTTTCGAGCAGGTAGAGGTTCGGGTCGCCGTCGGCGATCGCCTGGATCTCGCCCTTGTCGACGGCGACGCCGAGCAGGTCGGCCGGATACTGGCGCCACGTGATGTCGCGCTCGGGGTCGATGCCGTTCTTCGCGAGCAGGATCGAGAAGAAGTGCTTGCCGGGCGCGGCGAGATCGCTGACGCCGACCGTCTTGCCCTTGAGCGCCTGCAGCGTCGTGACGCCGGCCGCCTTCGCGCCGACGAGCCGCACGCAGCCGCCGTGCGAGCTGCCGATGATCTTCACGTCGAAGCCGGCTTCGAGCGGCTTGAGCCAGCGATGGATCATCCCGACCGCGGCGTCGGCCTTGCCGGTCGCGATCGCTTCGAGCAGCTGGTCGGTCGAGCCGCTGTAGTTGATCAGGTCGACCTTCAGCCCGTTCTTTTCGAAGAAGCCGCGTTCCTGCGCGACGACGATCGGCGTCAGGCAGAACGCGTTCTGGTTCCATGCGAACGTGAGCTTTTTCAGCGGCGCCGCGGACCAGGCCTTGCGGCCCAGTGTGATCGCGGGCGCGGCCAGCGCGACGGCGCCAGCCGCGCGCAGCAGCCGGCGACGCTTGTCGCTAGGGGCGCCGGCCGGCGCGGGTGCGGTGGTATCGGTCATTCGTGTGGTCTCCGGTTCCGGTCGTGCGCAAGGGCGCTCAGTCGAGCAGGTCGGGTTCGTCGGCGACGACGCGTTGGAACAGGCTGTCGAACGCGTGCAACGCGCCGTCGGGGCCGCCGATCTGGCCGTGCGTGTGCCGCGCGGTCGCGTGATCGATCGGTTGCGGCGTGCCGGCCGCTTCGGCCAGCAACTGCGTATGCGCGGCGTTGTCGAGCGCGATGTACCACCACGCGGCCGCCTCGACGCTCGGGCCGGCCGTCAGGATGCCGTGGTTCTTCAGGATCACGCCCTTGTGCGTGGAGCCGTCGGGCCGCGCGAGCGCATCGGCGATGCGCGCGCCTTCGCTGGTGTCGACGACCATTCCCGTGAAGTCGTCGAACAGCGCGTGGTCCTCGTAGAACACGCACGCGTCCTGCGTGAGCGGATCGAGTGGGCGGCCGAGCGTCGACCACGCCTTGCCGTAGGTCGAATGCGTATGGGCGGCCGCGACGAGATGCGGATGCGCGTCGTGAATCGCCGCGTGGATCGCGAACGCGGCCTTGTTCAGCGGCCGGCTGCCGATCGCGGTTTCGCCGCGCGCGTTGACGAGCAGCAGGTCCGACACCTTGATCTGCGAAAAATGCACGCCGAGCGGATTCACCCAGAAGTGGTCGGGCAGCTCCGGATCGCGCGCGGTGATGTGGCCGGCGAGCCCGGCCGCGAAGCCGAAGCGCGCGAACAGGCGGAACGCGGCCGCGAGCCGCTCCTGACGGTGGCGGCGCTCGGCGGCGACGTCGATGCGCGGGGCCGGCGGATCGAACCAGAAGTGCTGGCGCGGCGCCTCGGCGAGCACGAGGCCCGACGCGGTGCGCGTGCGCGACGTGGAAGACAGGACGGCGGACATGGCGATGGTCTCCGTGCGTCAGGCGGCGCGGCGCGCGGCGTCGCGGGCGGCGACGCCGCTGCGCACGCGCGGGATCAGTTCGCGGCCGTAGTCGAGCGCGTCCTCGAGCGGATCGAAGCCGCGGATCAGGAACGTCGTCACGCCGAGGTCGTAGTAGTCGAGCAACGCGTCGGCGACCTGCTCGGGTGTGCCGACCAGCGCGGTCGAATTCGAGCGCGCGCCGGTGAGTTTCGCGATCTCGGTCCACAGCCGCTTGTCGACGCGCGAGCCGCGCTCGGCCGCCGCGAGCAGACGCCGCGCGCCTTCGCTCTGCTGCGGGTCGCCGGTGCCGAGGCCCGCGGCGTCGCGCAGCCGGCGCGTTTCGTCGAGGATCCGGTGGGCGCGCGCCCACGCTTCGTCCTCGGTGGCCGCGAGGATCGGCCGGAACGACACGGAGAAGCGCACCTGCCGGCCGTGTTTCGCGGCTTCGGCGCGCACGCGGGTCGTGAGGTCGCGCACCTGGTCGAGCGATTCGCCCCACAGCGCATAGACGTCCGCGTGCTTGCCGGCGACCGCGAGCGCCGCTTCCGACGCGCCGCCGAAATAGATCGGCACGTGCGGCTTTTGGTGCGGCTTCACTTCCGAGTAGCCCTGCCTGAAGCGATAGTGCGCGCCGTCGTGATCGAACGGCTGCGACTCGGTCCAGATGCGGCGCAGGATGCCGAGATATTCGTCGGTGCGCGCATAGCGTGCGTCGTGGTCGAGGAAATCGCCGTCGCGCTGCTGCTCGCTGTCGGAGCCGCCCGAGATGAAGTGCACGGCGAGGCGGCCGCGGCTGAACTGGTCGAGCGTCGCGATCTCCCGCGCGGCGAGCGTCGGCGCGATGAAGCCGGGACGATGCGCGAGCATGAAGTGAATGCGCTCGGTCGCGGCGGCGGCGAACGCGATCGTCAGCGTCGCGGACGGGCTGGTCGAGTGATGCGGGACGAGAATTCGGTCGAAGCCGGCCGTTTCATGGGCGCGCGCGAAGTCGCGCACGTAGTCGGGGTCGACGGCCGGGCCAGTGGCCGGATGAATTTCCGACTGCTTCTGGCTCTGGATCATGCCGATGAATTCAACGCTCATCTCGGTCTCCGATGCAAGGAAGGCCCGCCGTGCCAGCTGCGGCCGGCGGGGCAGGAATGCAGCGCAGATTACCGTCCGGATCAGGCGCAACGGAAATAACGATTGCCGATTTCAATATCAGATTTGCATGGTTTGGGCGGGCACCATGCTGCGCATACGCTGTGCGCTCCGAATGGATCGACAGGGCGTCTGCCGGCGCTTGTGCGGGCTTGCTGCCGCACGGGCGCAAACGGTCGGCGCGCACGCATGCCGAGCGGCGAAGTCGGCGCGCAGACGGCCGTCGGCGCGGGCACGGCGCTCGCGCGTCGATCCAACGCTGCCCCGCTACCCGTCACCGAAGGGAAACCGTACCGATGTCCGCCAGCCTTGCTGCTTCCGCGCCGCTTCCGGCGCAATCGTCACTGCGTCATCTGCCTGCCGACGATGCACGCGTCGCCGCGTTGCTCGAGCGGCTCGCGCCCGAACTCGCCGCCGACGCCGCGCGCAACGACGTCGACGGCCGTTTCCCGCACGAGAACTTCGCGCGGCTGCATCGCGCCGGGCTGATCGCGCAGGTCGTGCCGCGCGAGCACGGCGGCGCGGGCGCGACGCTCGCGCAGGCGAGCCGCATCGTTGCCGCGATCGCGCGCGCCGACCCTGCGACCGCGCTGGTGCTGACGATGACGTATCTGCAGCATCGCGCGCTCGGCCGTGCGGACAGCCGCTGGCCTGCGCGCGTGAGGCGCGCGGTGTTCGACAGCGCCGTCGACGAAGGTGCGCTGATCAACGCGTTGCGGGTCGAGCCGGCGCTCGGTTCGCCGTCGCGCGGCGGGCTGCCGGAGACGATCGCGCGCCGCGACGGCGACGGCTGGCGGCTGTCGGGCCACAAGCTGTACAGCACCGGGATTCCGGCGCTGCGCTGGCTGGCCGTCTGGGCGCGTACCGACGAGCCCGAGCCGCGCGTCGGCGTGTTCCTGGTGCGGCGCGACGGCGACGGGCACGACGACGCGCGGATTCGCGTGATCGAAAGCTGGGATCATCTGGGCCTGCGCGCGTCGGGCAGCCACGAGGTCGTGTTCGACGACGTGTGGCTGCCCGCCGATCATGCGGTCGACGTGCGCGCGCCCGGCGCGTGGGCCGTGTCGGCCGCGAGCCATGCGGACATCGACGCGCAGACCGACCAGCAGGCATGGATGGTCGCGCTGCTCGGCAGTCTCTACGATGCGGTCGCGCGCGCGTCGCGCGACTGGCTGCTCGGGTTCGCGACGACCCGCGCGCCGAGCGGTCTCGGCGCGCCGCTCGCGACGCTGCCGCGCGTGCAGGAGGCCATCGGCGAGATCGAAGGCTGGCTGCACGCGAACCGCGTGCTGCTCGACGAGCACATCGCGCGCACCGATGCGGGCGACGCGCCGACGGTGACGACGAGCGGCCTCGTCAAGCGAACCGTGACGGAGCAGGCGATCCGCGTCGTCGAGCATGCGTTGAAGCTGTCCGGCAATCACGGGTTGAGCCGCCACAATCCGCTCGAACGTCACTATCGCGACGTGCTGTGCGGACGCGTGCATACGCCGCAGGACGATGCGATCGCGGTGGCGGCCGGTCGCGCGGCGCTCGATGCGGCAGCGGCGGCGGCGGCGCGCAACGCGCCGAGCGACGCCGCGAGTTCGCGCAGCGCGCCGCACGCTGCGCGGGCATTCGATCGAAGCGATGCGTAAGGACGGCGGTGGGGCGCACCGCGCAGGCCGGCTCGCACCGTGCGGGCGTCGCTGGCCGGGCTCGCGCGGCCACATCTGCGCGCTGGGCGAAGGCGCCGCAGACTTCCGCGAGACTCCGCACGCGTTGCGCGATCACTGGCTGCGTGATCCCGAGCCCCGCCGAGGTGCAGCTCGGTCCGGCCCGGCGTTCGGCAACGCACGACCACCACAAAGCATCGATATCGCTGATTTTCACGTTTGTTCTGCATGCACCACCAGGTGCATCATGACGATCGATCAAGCCGGGCATTTTTATTCGAGGAGACCCCGATGAGTACGCTTTCGTTGCAGCACACGCCGCTGCGCCCGTTCGTCGAAGGCCTGGGCGCCTTGCTCGCGTCGGGCGCGAACGAGGCGCGCATCCTGGACGACGGCGGCGCGCTGCTCGCCGCGCTGGTCGCGCGCGACGACTGGCTGCCCGACGCGTTCGCGCAACCCGATCCCGAGCGCTACCGGCAGTACCTGCTGCATCTCGACCCCGACGAACGGTTTTCCGTCGTCAGCTTCGTGTGGGGCCCCGGCCAGGCCACGCCGATCCACAACCACACGGTGTGGGGGCTGATCGGCATGCTGCGCGGCGGCGAGTTTTCGCAGCCGTACCGGCTCGACCCGACCGGCAAGCCGGTGCCGTCGGGCGACGCAGTGCGGCTGCAGCCGGGCGAGGTCGAGGCCGTGTCGCCGCGCATCGGCGACATCCATCGCGTGACCAATGCGTACGCCGATCAGGTGTCGATCAGCATCCACGTCTATGGCGCGAACATCGGCAAGGTCGAGCGCGCCGTGTTCCTGGACGACGGCACCGTGAAGCCGTTCATCTCCGGCTATTCGAACGCATGACCCGCAGCGCGGCGGGCCGCGCCCGGCATCCATCCGACGCCCGCTTCGCTTTTCAACGACTTCAACCGAATCCGACCGAGACACCGTGACGCAATCCGCCGATTCCCTTCCCCGTTTTCCCGTCGCGACGTACGAAGACGTCCGCGCACGCCTGCTGGCACGCGACGAACTCGCGCTGATCGACGTGCGCGAGGAAGATCCGTACGCACAGGGCCATCCGTTGTGGGCCGCCAACTTGCCGCTGTCGAAGCTCGAACTCGACGCATGGACGCGCATTCCGCGCCGCGACACGCCGATCGTCGTCTTCGGCGAAGCCGGCGGCGAGGATCTCGCGCCGCGCGCCGCCGCGAAGCTCGCGCAGCTCGGCTACACCGACGTGCGCGTGCTCGACGGCGGCCTCGCGGGCTGGCGCGCGGCCGGCGGCGAGCTGTTCATCGACGTCAACGTGCCGAGCAAGGCGTTCGGCGAATGGGTCGAAGCCGAGCGCCACACGCCGTCGCTGTCCGCCGAGGAAGTGCAGGCGCTGATCGACGCGCAGGCCGACGTCGTGATCGTCGATGCGCGCCGCTACGACGAATACCAGACGATGAACATCCCGACCTCGACCAGTGTGCCGGGCGCGGAGCTCGTGCTGCGCGTGCGCGCGCTCGCGCCGAACCCGGCGACTCAGGTCGTGGTGAACTGCGCGGGGCGCACGCGCAGCATCATCGGCACGCAGTCGCTGATCAACGCCGGCCTGCCGAACCCGGTGGCCGCGCTGCGCAACGGCACGATCGGCTGGACGCTCGCGGGACAGACGCTCGAGCATGGCGCCGCGCGGCGCTTCCCGGACGACGTCGAACCCGCGCAACGCGACGAAGCGCGCCGCGCGGCGCGCGCGGTGGCCGAGCGCGCCGGCGTGCCGCGCATCACGCTCACCGAACTGGCCGCGCTCGACGAGCCGGGCCGCACGCTGTACCGCTTCGACGTGCGCACGCCCGAAGAATACGAAGCCGGCCACTTGCCGGGCTTCCTCGGCACGCCGGGCGGCCAGCTCGTGCAGGAGACCGATCATCACGCGGCCGTGCGCGGCGCGCGGATCGTGCTGGCCGACGACGACGGCGTGCGCGCCGACATGACCGCGTCGTGGCTCGCGCAGATGGGCTGGGACGTGCGCGTGCTCGAACCGGTCGATCCGGCCGCGTTCACCGAGCGCGGCCAGCCGCCGCGCGCCGTGCCGGCCGCGCCGCAGGCGGCCGAGGTGGCGCCTGCGACGCTCGCCGGCTGGCTGCGCGAAGCGGGCGCCGGCGAGATCGCGATCGTCGACGTGACGACCAGCGCCAACTACGTGAAGCGCCACATCCCCGGCGCGTGGTTCGTCGTGCGTGCGCAGCTGCGCGACGCGCTCCGCGCGATCCCGCCTGCGCAGCGCTACGTGTTCACGTGCGGGTCGAGCCTGCTCGCGCGCTTCGCGGCCGACGACGCGCGCGCGTTGCTGCCGGCGTCCGCGCCCATCTCGGTGCTGACGGGCGGCACGGCCGCGTGGATCGACGCGGGGCTGCCGCTCGAGCACGGCGACACGCATCTGGCTTCGCCGCGCGTCGACCGTTACCGGCGGCCGTACGAGGGCACCGACAATGCGAGCGCGGCGATGCAGGCGTATCTCGACTGGGAGTACGGGCTGGTCGAGCAACTGAAGCGCGACGGCACGCACCACTTCCGCGTGATCTGAGCGCGGCGCGGCAAGCGCGGGGCAGGCGAGGCGGGGGGGCCGCGCACGGCGGTCGGTCGGTGCGCCGGCGGCAGCAGTCGCGCCGGATGCACTAAACTTGCGGGACTTTTGCATCGCCGCGTCGGGCCGCGTCTCGCGTGCACGCGGCGGTGCGGCGAATCGCGGGCCGGCGCGGGCGCCCGGCGCCGGTTGGCGGCCGGCGCCCGCGCCGGCCGACCCTGACCGACCCATGACGACTCATACCGAACCCGCCTACCTGCTCGGCGATCTGCTGAAAAACGTTTCCCGCTCCTTCTACCTGACGCTGCGCGTATTGCCCGACGGCATGCGCGAACCCGTCGGCCTCGCCTATCTGCTCGCGCGCGCGGCCGACACCATCGCCGACACCGCGCTGGTCGCGCCCGAGCGGCGCGCGACGCTGCTGAATGGCCTGCGCGACGAGATCGAGCGGCTCGGCGACGGCGCGGCGCTGTCGCGCTCGCTCGACGACGTGACGCGGATGCAGGCCGATTCGCACGAGCACGTGCTGCTCGGCTCGATGGAGCCGATGCTCGCGCTGCTGCGCGCGCAGCCGGACGCGGACCGCGCGGCGATCCGCAAGGTCGTCGCGACGCTCACGTCGGGGATGGAGTTCGACCTGCGCACGTTCCCCGACGAGCAGTCGGGGCAGGTCGCGTCGCTGCCGACGCGCGACGCGCTCGATCGCTACACGTATCTGGTCGCCGGCTGCGTCGGCGAATTCTGGACCGACATGACGGCCGCGCACACGCGCGCCGCGCGCGGCTGGGACTGCGCGGACATGCGCGAGAAGGGCATCCGCTTCGGCAAGGCATTGCAGATGACCAACATCCTGCGCGATTGCCCGAAGGATCTGCGGATCGGCCGCTGCTATCTGCCGGACGACGTGCTGGCCGCGCACGGCGTCGGCGTCGCCGAACTGATGGCGCCGCACGCGTCGGCGCGTGCGCGCGGCGTGCTGGTCGACCTGCTGCGCGTGGCGCTCGACCTGTATCGCGACGCATGCCTGTACACGCTCGCGATTCCGCGCCGCTTCGTGCGGCTGCGGCTGGCGTGTCTGTGGCCGATCATGATCGGCCTCGAGACGCTCGAACGCCTCGCCGGCCACGACGCGTGGCTCGATCCGGCCCGGCCGGCGAAAGTGCCGCGCAAGCGCATCTACCGGATCATGGCGGCGTCGCTCGCGCTCGTCGGCTCGAACGCGGCGGTTCGTGCGCGCCTGAACGCGCTCGTCGGCGCGGTCAACGCGCGGCTCGCGCAGACGGGCCGCGCGTCCTGACGCGCGCCGAGCCGCGCTGCCGGCAGCAGCGTCGCTCGGCGGCATTCTTCCGCAGCATTCTTCGGCCCGCGTTCGCGGGCCGTTTCCATTCAGCGCCCGTCTCCGTACAAAAACGTTTTCACGATTTCGTGTTCCGAAATGTGGCTGTCATGAATGTCAGCGATCCTGCGCGGCGGTGTGATCAGTCTTCGGCCAGGGGGCCGCGCCTCGGCCGGGCACTTTGTGCCGAAGGCGTCTGACGACATCGGGCGGTCGCGTTGCACCCGTAAAAATGTAAAGCTAGGGTTTTCACCGGGAAATGCCGGAAAGGCCCGCTGCGTAAGCGTTTTCAGGTGTTAGGTAACCGCTTGGTGAACCACCGCGTTGCGTCGATCATACGATGACCGACCGCACGTGTTGGGAAACGATTGGTAATCCGTCAGAATCGCACCGGCATGTACTCGCACATGTGTCAGTCATAAAACCACACCAGAAAAGAAATCATTCTTTGAGGACGGAGAATCAATGAAAAAGCGCGTCGCTTTCGCCATGACGGCAGCGGGTCTCGCAGCCGCAACCGCAGCCCACGCTCAGAGCAGCGTGACCCTGTACGGTATCGTCGACAACGCCATCGCTTGGCAGAACAATTCGTCGGGAACCGGCGCGACCTCGGGCGGCCACTCGAAGGTGCAGATGGCCACCGGCATCTGGGCAGGCAGCCGCTTCGGCCTGAAGGGCAGCGAAGACCTCGGCGGCGGCACGAAGGCGATTTTCCAACTGGAAGCCGGGTTCAACGCGAACAACGGCTCGTCGCAATGGGCGAACGGCATCTTCACGCGTCAGGCGTGGGTTGGCCTGACCAACCAGACGTACGGTACGCTGACGGCCGGCCGTCAGTACACCGCGTACTACACGCTGCTGTCGCCGTATAGCCCGACGACCTGGCTGACCGGTTACTACGGCGCACACCCGGGCGATATCGACTCGCTCGACACCAGCTACCGCGCGAACAACTCGCTCGTCTACATGTCGCCGAAGTTCTACGGCTTCACGGTCGGCGGTTCGTACTCGCTCGGCGGCGTCGCAGGCAGCTTCAACCGCGGCTCGACCTGGAGCGCGGCGATCCAGTACCTGAACGGCCCGGCAGGCATCGCGGTCGGCTTCCAGAAGGTCAACAACTCGACGCTCGGCGGCGGCGTGTGGGGCGACAACTCGACGGTCACGAGCGGCGGCCAGCCGGCCGTGTCGTCGATCAACAGCGGCTACCAGACGGCGCAAACGCAGCAGCGCCTCGGTGTGACGGCCGGCTACCAGTTCACGCCGGCATGGGACGTGTCCGTGTCGTACACGAACGTCCAGTACGTTCCGGGCGTCGGTTCGGCGTTCCGCAACACGGCGATCTTCAACACGGCAGGCGCCGTGCTGCATTGGAAGGCAGCGCCGCAGTGGGACTTCGCGGCAGGCTACTCGTACACGGCGGCAACGCAATCGAACGGCATCTCGAGCTCGGCCAAGTACCACCAGGTCACGCTGTCGCAGTACTACAGCCTGTCGAAGCGCACGGGCCTGTACGCAGTCGAGGCTTACCAGCACGCAAGCGGCAACACGCTGAACAAGACTGGCGGCATCCAGGCAGCAACGACGTCGATCGGCGACGGCGTGGGCGCAGGTTCGAAGCAGAACCAGATCGCTGCCGGCGTTGGCATGATCCACCGCTTCTGATGTCGCGCGGCGCGCGAGCGCCGCTCACGGCATGCGGTACGAAACCGGCCTTCGGGCCGGTTTTCTCGTTTACGGCGCGTGCCTTTGTGTGGCGCCCCGATCACTGGTCGATCGGCGACTTCAGCGGCTGATGCTCGCCGGTCAACCCGAACACGACGAGCTGCGCCGGTTCTGTCGCGCTCGCATTGCGCGACACCATGTGGCGCGAGCCGGGCGGCTCGTACCAGCCTTCGCCGGCGCGATAACGGCGCAGCGGGCCGTCGTTCACCTGCGACAGCACTTCGCCTTTCGACACGACCGCGAACACCGAGCCGAGATGCTTGTGGGCGGCGGATGCCTGACCGGGCGCGTAGTCGACGGTCGCGACCACCGCGAGTCGGCCCGGCGCTTCGGGCACCGGCTGCTGCAGGATGGCGTGCACGTTGTCGCCGCCGTCGTGCGCCTGCGCGGCGGCCGGCAGCGCGACGCCCAGCGCGAGCGCCGCGCCGACGAGCGCGCGGCGCAACGTCATGCTCGTTTGCGTCATCGTCGGCTCCTTACTCGGGCATCTTGCGGAACGCGATCGCGAAGCGGTTCCACGAATTGATCGTGGCGATCAGCATCGACAGGTCGAACAGTTCTTCATCGGTGAAGTGCGGCCGGACGGCTTCCCACACCGAATCGGGCACGTGGCTGCCGGCGACGAGCGTCAACGCTTCGGTCCATTCGAGCGCTGCGCGTTCGCGCTCGGTGAAGAACGGCGTCTCGCGCCACGTGACGACGGTCGCGAGGCGGCGATCGGTTTCGCCGCCCTTGCGGGCATCGCTCGTGTGCATGTCGACGCAGAACGCGCAGCCGTTGATCTGCGACGCGCGCAGGCGGACCAGCTCGGCGAGCGGCTTTTCGATCGAGCACTTCGCGAGGAATTCCTCGGCGTTGCGCATCACCTTGATCGCGTTCGGGTTGGCGGTATAGAAGTTCAGGCGGGGTTGCATCACGGGTCCTCATTCGGTTGGTGCGCACGGCGGCGCGACAGGACCCACTTTAAGCGTGCCACTGGCCCGCTTGAATGACCAATTCCGGGGAAAGTCAGGTGACCACCGGCATCGCACCGGCACCCCCGGATTTCAGCAGCACGGCGAGCCGGGCGAGCGCGGTGTCGATGCGCAGCGCGTCGATTCCGCCGTATCCGAACAGCAGCCCGGCGCGTGCGCCCGCGCCGACGTGGAAGCCCGAGATTCCGTACAGCCCGATGCCTTCTGCGCGGGCCGCCCGGATCAGCGCCGTTTCGTCGAGCCCCGGTTTCAGCGGCGCGGCCACGTGGATGCCGGCGGTCGGCACGATCGCGTCGAACCAGTGCGCCAGCTCGCCGTGCAGATGCGCGAGCAGCATCTTGCGGCGCGCGTCGTAGTGCTTCTGCACGCGCCGCAGATGCCGCGCGAAATCGCCTTCGAGCATGAAGCGGGCGAGCGCCGCCTGCGTCAGCGTGCAGCTGTGCCAGCCGACGATCTGCCGCGCCTTCGCGAGCGCGCCGCGGAGCGCGCGCGGCGCGATCGCATAGCCGATCCGCAGTTCGGGAAAGATCGTTTTGGAGAACGTGCCGACGTACACGACGAGGCCGGTACGGTCGAGGCTCTTCAACGATTCCACCGGCCGGCCCTCGAAGCGGAATTCGCCGTCGTAGTCGTCTTCGACGATCACCGCGCGGCGGCGCTGCGCCCATTCGAGCAGCGCGATGCGCCGCTCGAGCGTCATCGGCATCCCGAGCGGGAACTGGTGCGACGGCGTCACGTAGACGAGCCGTGCGTCGTCGGGTAGTTGCTCGATCACGAGGCCGTGCGCGTCGACCGGCACGCCCGCCACCGTGGCGCCGAGTGACGCGAACGCCGCGCGCGCGGGCGGATAGCCGGGATTCTCGACGGCGACCACGTCGCCGGGCCGCAGCATCACGCGCGCGACGAGGTCGAGCGCCTGTTGTGCGCCCTGGGTGACCAGCACGTCGTCCCAGCCGCACGCGACCGCGCGGCTGAACCCGACGTAGCGGGCGATCGCGCCGCGCAGCTGCGCGTCGCCGGCAGGGTCGTGGTACTGGCCGGGGCCGCGCGCCTGCTGGCGCAACGCGTGATGCAGGCAGCGCCGCCACGCGTCGAACGGGAACAGCGCCTTGTCGGTCACGCCGCCGCGGAAGTCGAACGCGGGCGAGTCCTGCGGCGCTGGCATGGCGAGCGTGTCGGGCAGTTCGTCCCACAGCGCCAGTGCGCTGACGGCGGCGGGCGGCGGCGTGCCGTCGACCAGCGACGCGGCGGCCGCGGCCGCATGCGGCACGCGCGCGAGGCCGTCGGCGACGAACGTGCCGTCGCCCGCGCGCGCGGTCAGATAACCCTCGGCGACGAGGCGCTCGAACGCGTCGAGCGTCGTCTTGCGCGATACGCCGAGCTGCTTCGCGAGATCGCGGGTGGACGGCAGCCGCGCGCCGCCTTCCAGCCGCCCGTCGACGATCGCGGTGCGCAATTGCCGGAAGATTTGCCCGGTCAGGTCGTGCCGGCCTTCGATGCGGATCGCGATGTCCATTGCAGTGGTTACCTCGACGTAGCGGAATGGGGTGTCGGTCAGCATACCGGAACAGCGGCGGCAGAGCGGCGTGAGCGGATCGCGGATGGGTCGGTGGGCGGACGAGCCATTGCGGCGCGGGGAGGCGGCGGCCGCCCTGCGGTGGATCCCGCCGGTGGATGCCTGCGGTCGATCCGATTGGACCGCCGCTCGCCGCTGCCTTAGGATCGACTCCATTACCGCGACCGGAGTGCCCTCATGCTGTCCGAAGACGAACTCGCGTTGCTCGATGCGATCCGGGCGACCGGTAGCCTGTCGCGCGCCGCCGCGCGGCTCGGCAAGGCGCCGTCGACGATCTCGCACGCGGCGCGGCAGCTCGAAACCCGCTTCGACGCGCTGTTGTTCGACCGGCGCGGCTACCGGCTGCAGCTCACGCCGGCCGGTCAGCTGCTGACCGACGAGGCGGCGCGCCTCGCGCTCGACGTCGCGCGGCTCACGCAGCGCGTGCGGCAGGTCGCGAGCGGCTGGGAGGACCGGCTGTGGATCGTCAGCGACGAGGTGCTCGAGTTCGATACGCTGCTGCCGGTCGTACGCGCGTTCGATGCGCTCGAGTCGGGCGTGTCGCTGCGCTTCACGCACGAGGTGCTCGGCGGCACGTGGGAGGCGCTGCGCGACGGCCGCGCCGATCTGGTCATCGGTGCGACCAACGAGCCGCCGGCCATCCCCGGCTTCAAATGGTTCGAACTCGGGGCGATGGAATGGGTGTTCGCGGTCGCGCCGCGCCATCCGCTCGCATCGGTGGCCGGGCCGCTCAGCCGCGACGCGATCGGCGCCCATCGCGCGGTCGTGGTCGCCGATTCGTCGCGCCGGGCCGTCGGCCGCGCGTACGGGCTGCTCGGCGGCCAGTCGCTGCTCGCGGTGCCGTCGATGCGCGCGAAGATCCTCGCGCAGCGCGACGCGCTCGGCGTCGGCTGGCTGCCGCGCCGACGCGCCGCGACGCTGCTGGCGCGCGGCGAGCTGCTCGAGAAGGAGACCGCCGATCCGCGCGAACCGAACGTGCTGTACGTCGCGTGGCGCGGCGACCGCGACGGCCGCGCGCTGCAATGGTGGCTGGAACGGCTGCGCGAGCCGCGGCTCGCGCAGCGGTTGCTCGACGGAATCGACGTGACCGGGTGAGGGCGCGACGCGCGGCGCAAAGTGCGGCTCCATCGACTCGTTCGACGTTTTCGAACGTGTTCGTCGTGCCGCTCGTACGGCACGGCCGGGCGACGCGCGCATCCTGTGTTCACGGTCAACTCACCGGTTCACAGGAGAACATCATGCAACGCTTCGAAGGAAAGACGGTACTCGTCACGGGCGGCAACAGCGGCATCGGCCTGGCGGCCGCACGGGCATTCGCGGCCGAAGGCGCGCGCGTCGTCATCACCGGCCGCGACGAGCAGACGCTCGAAGCGGCCCGCGCGACGCTCGGGCACGGCGCGCTCGCGATCCGCAACGAAGTCGGCAGCGTCGCGTCGGCGCGCGCGCTGGCCGACGCGCTCGGCGCGGCCGGCGTGCGGCTCGATGCGGTGTTCGTCAACGCGGGCGTCGCCAAACTCGCGCCGTTCGCGGACACCGACGAGGCGCTGTGGGACCTCGTGTTCGACACCAACGTGAAGGGCGCGTATTTCCAGATCCAGGCGCTCGTCCCGCTGTTGAATCGCGGCGCGTCGATCGTGATCAACGGCTCGATCAACGCGCATATCGGCATGCCGGGCTCGTCGGTGTATGCGGCGAGCAAGGCCGCGGTCAATTCGTTGGCGAAGACGCTGTCGACGGAGTTGCTGCCGAACGGCGTGCGCGTGAACGTGGTGAGCCCGGGGCCGGTCCAGACGCCGCTGTACGGCAAGCTCGGGCTCGACGCGGCGACGCTCGACGAGACCGCCGACAAGATCAAGGGGCTCGTGCCCCTCGGCCGGTTCGGCACGCCTGACGAAATCGCTTCGACCGTGCTGCATCTGAGCGCGCCCGAATCGGCGTTCATCGTGGGCGCGGAGATCATCGCGTCGGGCGGGATGGGCTTGCTCTGAGCGCGTGGCCGGCGCAGCGGCATGCGTGCCGCTGTGCCGGCCGGGCGTTCGTGTCGCTAGCGCGCAGAAGCCACGCAGTCGCCTTCGCCGGCCCGGTCGTGCGCGCCGAGCGGCGTCACCGTCAGTCCCGAGAACGTCGCAGTGCCCCGTTCGACGAATACCGAAACCCGGTCCGCGTCGGCGGGCGGGAAGACCACGTCCGTCAGCACCGTGCGGCCGCCGTTGGCAAACACTTCGACGGACCCGCGATCGACGATGATGTCGAGTCGCAGCAAGCCGTTCTCGAGCGGCAAGGCGACGATGTGCTGGCGGCTGAAGGTGGCGGCGAAGTCAGGTGTGCCGGAGCGTGAGCGGTCGAGCGTCAGCGTGCGCGCGGCGGTGTCGTACACGATGCGCGTGCCGATCGAGCCGTCCGCCGACGCCCGCACGACGACGCCTGCGCGGGCCGCCTGCCCAGGTGCGATCGTCACCTCGATGCGTTGTGCGACGCCGCGGGTGGCCGGCGGCAATGCGCGCGCGGCCGAATCGACTTCCAGCGTGCCCACGTGCACCGCGGGCCGCCGGTCGGCCCAGCCGGTGAATGCAGCGGCCGGCGTGACGACGAGCGTCGGCTCCCCGTCGATCGTCTCGAGTGCGAGTTCGCGCGGCAACGTCATCGCGCCGCGCCACGGCGCGGTCGGCGATTTCGCCGCGTAGTCCCAGTTGCTCATCCACGCGATCGCGAGCGGGCGGCGGCCCGGCGCACCGGAAAACGTCCCGGCCGCGTAGAAGTCGGCGCCGTGATCGACCCAGCGGAATTGCGCAGGGTCGGAGCCGGCCGGGGCGACACGGTCGGGAACGAACGTGCGGCCGTCGAACTCGCCGACGAAGTACATCGCGCCGGAGCCGCCGGCAATCGACCACGGATTGACGTTGACGATCATCACCCACTTGATGTGCCGCGGATCGTCATCGACGGGCAGCGGCACGAGATCGGGCATCTCCCACAGCGCGCCGGCATGCGGCACGCCCGGCAACGTGAAGTCGCTCAGGAACGACCAATGGATCAGGTCGTCGGAACGGTAGAGCTTGACCACCTGCGCGTCCGCGACCACCGTCGTCATCAGCCAGTAGCGCCCCGGCGCGTACCACGAGACCTTCGGGTCGCGGAACGCCTTCGATTCCGGATCGAGCGTCAGTACCGGATTGTGCGCGTACGGTTGCCAGCTTGCGCCGTGGTCGAGGCTGTACGCGATCGACTGCGCCTGGGTGCCCGGCGGGTGCCCCGAACCTTCCTTGTAGACGCTCGTGTACACCGCGATCAGCGGCGTGTCGCCCGGCGTGCCGAGGCCGGAAGTGTTGTGCGGGTCCGCGACGATCGAGCCGGAGAAGATTTCCTCGGTCGCGTTCGCGCGCATGGCGACCGGCTGCTCGTGCCAGTGGACGAGGTCGGTGCTGGTCGCATGGCCCCACGACATGTTGCCCCAGTCGGCGCCCAGCGGGTTGTACTGATAGAACAGGTGATAGCGGCCGTTCTCGTAGACGAGGCCGTTGGGGTCGTTCATCCAGTTGCGTTGCGGCGTGTAATGGAATGCGGGCCGCCATTGCGGCGTGCCGTCGGCGGGCGTTGCGGTGCAGGCGGCGCTCGCCGCCTGTACGCCGGCCGAGCAGGCGAGCAGGAGTCCGGCGAGCCGGAGGAAAAAGCAGGGGAAAGTCGATGTCATGCGAGAGGCCGGGCGTCGTCGTGCGGGGCGGGAGAGAAGCGCGCACGCTGCCGGCGCCGGCTGCATGCGCGTGATGGGGAACGGAAGGCGAGGCGCACGCGCGACACGCGCGACGTGCGCCTCCGCAGCAGGCGGCGTGTGCCGCCTGAGCCCGTTACGGCCGCGTGCCGGGGCCGCCGTCGTTGTGGCCGGCGCCCGTCGCCGGCAGATTCGACGGAATCTCGCCGTATCCGCCGAGGCCGCCGCGGCCGTAGCTGCGGTCGACCGCCGTCGACGTGCCGTTGATGTTCACCTTCACGGTCGGCGCGAGCGTGCCGCCGCGGCGCGGGCCGATCGCGTCGATGAACGACTCGACGAGCCCGCCCGGCATCACGTAGTGCGAATACGACTGGAATTCGCGCGGATTCTGATTCGGGTCCTGCGCATACGGGGCGCCGGCCGGTGCGGAGAAGTCGGTCGGGTTGCCGAGCACGAGGCCGCTGCCGCCGTTCAGCGGCTGGAAGTCGCTGCGGATGCCGTTGCCGACGAAGCCGTAGACGCCGTCGGGGCCGTCGACGCCCGCGGCCATCGTGGTGCGGTGGCTGATCGTGAACAGGTAGTACTTGCCGTCCTTCAGATAGATCTGCGGGCGCTCCGTCTGGTCGTCGACGCAGTTCGCCGACAGGATCGGCGGCAGGAACTTCCACTCGGTGAGTTGCGGGTCGGTGGCCACCGCAAGACCGACGTTGGCCTTTTGATACACTGCGCCCGCGTTCATCACGGCGTTGAGGTCCTCACGGTACGGATCGTTCGGCGCGTAGCCGAGATCGGCTTCCGTGCAGGTGCGTGCGCCGCGGGGGCCGCCGGTATTGCCTTCGAACACCATGTAGGTCTTGCCGGGGTGTGCGGGATCGGTGAACACGAACGGGTCGCGGAACGAGAAGTAGGTGTTCTGCTGGCCGGTCTGGTAGTAGTTGCCGTCGGGCTGCAGCAGCGCCTTGTGGTCGTCGAAGCCGGTGAACCACACATGCTTGTCGTCGGCATGGATATGGCCGTCGGCACGCGTGATGATCGCCTGCGGCGGCGTGATGTCGGCGCCGCCCGGTGCCGAGCGGTTGAACGACGTCGCGGTGTAGTACAGGCTGACGTTGTCGCCATGCGTGAGGCGCGCGGAGCCCGACCATTCGGCGTTGTTGGTCATCGGCGACGTGCCGAACACCTTCACGCTCGCCCCGTCCGGGAACAGATGCCCGCCCCAGATCCAGCCGCCGTTCGCCGGCCGCAGCGCTGCCGGCACGCCCGCGCGGCGATAGAAGAAGCCGATGCGCGCATGCACGTGGCGGTCGTCGAAGGTATAGCCGGCGTGCGGGTCGGCGGTCAGCGAGAAGATGACTTCCCAGCCCTTGTAGCTGAGCTGGTTCGCGCGCAGGTCCGCCAGCGGCCAGGTGTCCCACACCCAGACGTCCGAGTTGATCAGCGGGAAATCCTGCGGGATGGCGGGCATCGTCAACGCCTGCGGCAGCGAGTTCCGGTCGGCGCCGGACGTGTGCGACTGTGCGACGATCTGACGGATGTCCGCACGGGTCCAGCGCATCGTGAAGTTGCTCTCGGGGTCATGCGCCTGCTGCGTGTGAGGCGTGGGCGCGGGTGCGCCGGCGGTCTGCGCTTGCGCAGCGCCCGCGAAGGCGGCCAGTGCGGCGCCGGCGAACAGCAAACGTTTGGCCGCGGTCGCGCGGCAAAAGGGAAAGCGTGTCATGGCGGTGAGTTGTCCCGTTGACGGTAAAGGTGAACGAATGACGGCGGCATCGATGTCCAAACCGGTTTGGATACTATTTCAAACCGGTTTGGTCGTCAAAAGATAATTTTTTGACGGTATTAATTGCTGTCCGGAAATAATTGCCGCGCCGCTGGTGGGGCGCGACTCGAGCGAGGAGCAACGTGAAGGTGAATCTGAAGGCGCTGTCGGATGCGCTCGGGCTGTCGCGCACGACGGTCAGCCGTGCGCTGAACGGCTATGACGACGTGAGCGAGGCGACCCGCGAGCGTGTGATGAGGGCTGCGCGCGAACTCGGCTATGTGGCCGACCCGACCGCACGCCGGCTCGCGACGGGGCGGGCCGACACCATCGGCATCGTTTATCCGTTCGGCGCGGGCGATCTGGGCGACCCGCGTTTCGGCGAAGTGGTCGCGGGCGTGACCGAGCGGCTCGCGGAACGCAATCTCGACTTCATCATCGCGGCCGCGCGGCCGAACGCGGAACTGGACACCTATCGGCGCCTCGTCGAAGGCAAACTCGTCGACGGCTTGATCGTTGCGCGCACACTGGTCGACGATCCGCGGCTCGCCTACCTGCGATCGAGCGCGTTTCCGTACGTCGCCTACGGCCGCACCCGCGTCAGCGAGCCCTATGCGTGGTTCGATTTCGACAACGAGGCGGGCGCGCGCGACGCCGTGCGGCGGCTCATCGGCCTCGGTCATCGCCGTATCGCGATGATCAGCGCGCCGCTGGCGCTCAATTTCGCGATGCAGCGCCGTGCCGGTTATCTCGCGGCGCTGCGCGAGGCGGGCATCGAGCCTGATCCGGCATGGCAAATCGAATGCGCGTTTACGCGCGACGGCGGACGCGAAGGCGTCGAGGCGCTTCTCGCCGCATCCGAACCGCCGACGGCGCTGCTCGTCGACAACAACATCGCCGGCTGCGGTGCGTTTCGCGCGCTGGTCGAACGCGGCCTGCGCCTCGGCCACGACATGTCGTTGATCGTCTACGACGGCGTGCCGCCCGATGTCGCGCTTCCGCATCGCGTGACCGCGGTGGTGCAGCCGACCGGCCATACGACCGGGCGCGCGCTGGCCGAGCTGATGCTCGGGCTGCTTGCCAATGGCGTGCACGGGCAGCGGCTGGAGCACCCGGTGGTCGAGATCGGCGACACGGACGGGCCGCCGCCAGGCTGAGCGGTGCGGCGACGCGGCGGTGCGAGGCGAGGGCGAGCCGCCGGTCGTCGGCCCGGTGGAGTTCGCCCGCTCCACAAAAGCCATGACATCGACAGGGTGTAGTCGACGCGACTAGACGACCGGTCTAATTCGCGACTATCATCCCGTCTCGACAGTGCAACGAGACAGCCGCCATACAGGCCTGTGCGCCGAAGTCCTGTCGATCTGGGCGGAACTTCCGTCTTTTTTATGCCTTTCAACTAGACGACTGGTCTAATAGCCAGGCAAACATATTCTGCGTGGACGGGCACGTTGCCGCGCGGCGACGGCCTAACCGGCAGGCGCCAAGTCGTCGCCGGCAGCGACAAGCGGCACGCGCCATGCGCGACATCGACCGCCGCCGCGACGCGGCCCGATCCACCCGATTCGAAGGAGTATCCGATCATGAAGATTCTGGTTGTCCTGACCTCGCACGACACGCTCGGCGACACCGGCAAGAAAACCGGCTTCTGGCTCGAGGAGCTGGCCGCGCCGTACTACGCGTTCAAGGATGCGGGCGTCGAGCTGACGCTCGCGTCGCCGAAGGGCGGCCAGCCGCCGCTCGACCCGAAGAGCAGCGATCCGTCCGCGCAGACGGACGCGACGCGCCGCTTCGACGCCGATCCGGCCGCCAAGGCCGAACTGGCGGCCACGCGCAAGCTGACCGACGTGTCGGTCGACGACTACGACGCGGTGTTCTACCCGGGCGGCCACGGCCCGCTGTGGGATCTCGCCGAGGATCTGCATTCGATCGGCCTGATCGAGCGCGCCCTGTCGGCCGGCAAACCGGTCGCGACCGTCTGCCACGCGCCCGGCGTGTTGCGCCACGTGAAGGACCCGGCCACCGGCGAGTCGGTCGTGCGCGGCAAGCGCGTGACCGGCTTCACCAACAGCGAGGAAGCGGCCGTCGAGCTGACGGAAGTGGTGCCGTTCCTCGTCGAGGACATGCTGAAGACCAACGGCGCGCAGTTCGAGCGCAGCGCCGACTGGGCGCCGCACGTCGTCACCGACGGGCTGCTGATCACCGGGCAGAACCCCGCGTCGTCGGCGCCCGCGGCCGAGGCGCTGCTCGCGAAGCTCGGCCGCCAGTAAGCGCGTACCCGGCGCGGCGATTGTCGCGCCGGCTCAATTTGCGCCGGCGCGCTTGGTTCGCGCGCCGGTCGCCCCAAAACGTTCCGCCGTGCGCCTCGCACGGCGGCTCACCCCGTCGTTTTGCCTGACCAACACAAAGGAGTGGTGGATGTCTGCCCTGTTCGAACCGTTCAAACTCAAGGATGTCACGCTGCGCAACCGTATTGCGGTGCCGCCGATGTGCCAGTACGTCGCCGAGGAAGGCGTCGTGAACGACTGGCATCACGTTCATCTGGCCGGCATCGCGCGCGGCGGCGCCGGTCTCGTGATCGCGGAAGCGACGGCCGTGGCGCCGGAAGGCCGCATCACGCCGGGATGCGCCGGCTTGTGGACCGATGCGCAGGCCGAAGCATTCGCGCCGTCGGTCGCGGCGATCAAGGCGGCCGGCGCGGTTCCCGGCATCCAGATCGCGCATGCGGGCCGCAAGGCGAGCGCGAACCGTCCGTGGGAAGGCGACGACCACATCGCGGAAGGCGACCCGCGCGGCTGGCAGACCATCGCGCCGTCGGCGATCCCGTTCGGCGCGCATTTGCCGAAGATGCCGCGCGCGATGACGCACGACGACATCGCGCGCGTGCAGGCCGATTTCGTCGCGTCGGCGCAGCGCGCCCGCGACCTCGGCTTCGAATGGCTCGAACTGCATTTCGCGCACGGCTATCTCGGCCAGAGCTTCTTCTCGGTTCACTCGAACCAGCGCGCCGACGAGTACGGCGGTTCGGCCGAAAACCGCGGCCGCTTCCTCGTCGACACGCTGAAAGCCGTCCGCCGGGTATGGCCCGAGCATCTGCCGCTGACCGCGCGTCTCGGCGTGATCGAATACGACGGCCGCGATGAAGAGACGCTCGCCGAATCGATCGCGCTCGTGCAGCGGATGAAGCAGGAAGGGCTCGACATGCTGAGCGTGTCGGTCGGCTTCTCGACGCCGGATGCGCAGATTCCGTGGGGGCCGGCGTTCCTCGCGCCGATCGCGCAACGCGTGCGCCGCGAGACCGGCCTGCCGGTGTCGTCCGCGTGGGGCATCGACACGCCGCAGCTCGCGAATCGCGTCGTGGCCGAGCAGCAGCTCGACCTCGTGATGGTCGGCCGCGCCCATCTGGCCGATCCGCACTGGCCGTACTATGCGGCCAAGCAGCTCGGCGTCGAGCGTCCGTCGTGGACGCTGCCCGCGCCGTACGCGCATTGGCTCGAACGCTACCGCGTCGCCGACAAGGTGGCCTGAGCCAGAGCGCGAGCACGCGCCGTGCATTTGACAATGCTTGGCAAGGCGCGTGCCTCGCGTCGCGACATCGATGGATAGAATGGCGGTTCGTGCAGGCATGCGGCCTGCGCGAACCGCCGTTCCTACTTTCCGAGGTGCCATGACCGCACAGGTCCCGCCGTCAAACGACATCGCCGCGCGGCCGCGCGCACAGCAGATCGCCCGCGTCGTGCTGTATGCGGCGCTGCTGGTGCTCGCGTTGTGGGTGATCCGCGATTTTCTTCCCGCCATCGCGTGGGCCTGCGTGATCGCGATCGCGCTGTGGCCGCTGTTGAAGCGCTTCGAATCCAACCGCTGGTTTCGCGACCGGCCGACCCTGATCGCGACCGTCGTCACCGCGGGCGTCTCGCTGCTGGTCGTGCTGCCGGTCGCGATCGCGCTCGGCCAGGCGATCGCGCAGGCGCACGACCTGCGCATCTGGCTGCACTCGATCCAGGACAACGGCATCGCGCTGCCCGACGTGGTGAGCCGCTTGCCTTACGGCTCCACGCAGATCGCCGACTGGTGGCAGGCCAATCTCGGTCACCCGCTGCACGCGGGCACGGCGATGCATGGCGCGAACGGCGAGAAGGTCATCGCGTTCGGGCGGCAATTCGGCACGAAGCTCGCACACGCGCTGTTCGAATTCGGCTTCATGCTGGTCACGCTGTTCGTCATCATGCGCGCCGGCCACCAGCTGTCGGGCGCGTTGCTGCTGGGCGCGCGGCGTGCGTTCGGACGCGGCGGCGCCGCGCTGATCGAGCGGATGGTCGCGGCCGTGTACGGCACCGTGACGGGGCTCGTCGTCGTCGGGCTCGGCGAAGGCGCGATTCTCGGCGTCGCGTACGCGCTGGCCGGGCTGCCGCATGCGGCGCTGCTCGGCTTCGTGACGGCCGTGGCGGCGATGCTGCCGTTCTGCGCGCCGATCGTGTTCTGCGGCTCCGCGCTGTGGTTGTTCGTGCAGGGCGCGACGGCATGGGCGATCGTCGTGCTGGCGCTCGGCATCGTCGTCGTGTTCGTCGCCGAGCATTTCGTGCGGCCGGTGCTAATCGGCAACTCGACGCGGCTGCCGTTCCTGCTGGTGCTGTTCGGGATCCTCGGCGGCGCCGAGACGTTCGGGCTGATCGGACTGTTCGTCGGCCCCGCGCTGATGACCGTGCTGACGATGCTGTGGTCCGAGTGGGTCGCATGACGACGGACGCGCCGGCCGGCGCGTCGGCGCGCTGCGCTCGCGCGGGCGCATGTGCAGGCCGCATGTGCAGGCCGCGTGGCGGCGCAACGATGCATGACGATTCGCTCGCGTGCCGTGCGGCGTCGGCCGGCGCGCCGGCCACCTGTCTGTAGATTTCTTTTCGATCCGGACCCAAAGGTCGAGTAGCATGGGGCTTTCGATCACGCCGGCATGGCGCAGCAGGTTTCCCCGAGCATGCGATTGATTCCGTTGTCCCGTCCCGCCGCGACGCTGTCCCTGGCCGCCAGTTGCCTGATGCTGCATGGCTGCGCGTGGTTCGACTCGTGGCTGCCGTTCTCGTATTCACGCACGCCGTTGCCGCGCGCCGCATCGCGGCACGGCGCGACCCGCGCCGACGTCGTGCGCGCTGCCGGCAACCCGCGCAGCGTGTGGATGGTCCGCAACGGCAGCGGCGTCTGCTACAACTACTTCATCGAACACGGCAACGAACACCGGCCTTATTTCGTCGTGTTCGACAAGGCCGGCGCGGTCACGCGATCCGGCTTCGACACCTGCATGGATGCCGACCGCAAGGGCATGCTCCAGTCGCACAAGGCCGCCGCGCGCTAGTACGACGGCAAGGCAGACGGCAAGGCGCAAGGCCCGCCGTCGTGCGCTGTCACACTGCCGTCACGCGATCGTGTCTACCACGCCGCCGTCGACGCGCAACGCGGCGCCCGTCGTCGCCGACGCCTGCGGCGAGCAAACGTACACAACCAGATTCGCGACTTCCTCGGTGGTCGCCGGCCGCTGAATGATCGAGCTGGCGCGCTGGCTGCGCACGAAATCGACCGCGACGTCGTCGATGCTGCGGCCGGTTTCGTCGGCGGTCTGCTTCAGCAACGCGCGCACGCCTTCCGACATCGTCGGGCCGGGCAGCACCGAATTGACCGTCACGTTGGTGCCGGCCGCGAGCTTCGCGAGCCCGCGCGCGATCGCCAGCTGCGCGGTTTTCGTGAAGCCGTAATGAATCATGTCGACCGGAATGTTCAAGCCCGATTCCGACGAAATGAACACGATGCGCCCCGTGTTGCGCGCGAGCATCCCCTTCAGGTAGTGCCGCGCGAGGCGCACGCCCGACATCACGTTCATCTCGAAGTAGTGCGACCACTCGTCGTCCGCGATGTCGAAGAAGGGCTTCAGCCCGTAGATGCCGGCATTGTTGACGAGGATGTCGGCGTCCGGCGTGTGCTGCGTGACACGTGCGACGCCTGCGGCGTCGGACAGATCGGCGGCGACGCCGTCGAATTGCGCGCCGGGCACCGTGGCGCGCAACTGTGCGAGGGCGGCTTCGACCGACTCGTCGCTGCGCCCGTTGACGATCACGCGCGCGCCCGCACGCGCGAGCCCCTCGGCGATTGCCAGCCCGATGCCGGCGGTGGAAGCGGTGACGACCGCGGTCTTGCCTGTCAGATCGATGTGCATGAGCGTACCGGTGAAAGAAGGAAGGGAGCCGCCGCGTGCGCCGCGGCGGGTGGAACCCAAAGCTTAGGCGATTCGGCGGCAACGCGTCCGTTCGCTGTTGCGCCGCGCCGCGCAGTCTTGTACGGTGTGCGTTTGCCGTCCGAACCGGGAGCCTGTCGCGTGAGCCGTTCCGCCCGTCCTGCCGCCGTGCCGTCGCCGTTCTGGCGCGACACCGCATTGCCGTTCATCGAGGCGCGCAGCGTCGACGACGGCCGGTCGATCTGCTACGCGAAGCACACGCACGACACGTTTTCGCTCGGCGCGATCGTCGGCGGCACGAGCACCTATCTGAACGGCGCGCGCAAGGATCACGTGGGGCGCGGCGTGCTCGTGATCGTCGATCCCGAGCAGGTGCATGCGTGCAATCCCGACGGCGCCGATCCGTGGGCATACCGGATGGTCTACGTGGACGTGCCGTGGCTCGCGCGTCTGCAGCATTCGCTGGGACGCAGCCCGAACTGCGATTTCCACGGCTTCGCCGCGAAGGCGACGCAGCGGCGCGACCTGTTCGCGCAGTTCGGCGGCTTCTATCGCACGCTGGTCGCGGCCGAGGTCGATCCGCTCGGCAAGGAAAGCGCGGCGGTCGAGTTCTTCACCGCGCTGCATCGCGCGCTCGACCGCGCGTTGCCGGCCGGTCGCCGGCCGGGCGCCGACAACGCCAAGCTCGCGCGCGCGGCCGACTACATCGCCGCGCATTGCCGTCAGGCCGTCACGCTCGATGCGATCTGCGCGGCCGCCGGCCTGTCGCCGTCCTATCTGATCCGCGCGTTCAACGCCCGTTACGGGATGACGCCGCACGCATTCCTGATCGACCGGCGCGTGCAGTACGGCCGCGCGGAGCTGCGGCGCGGCCGGTCGATCGCCGACGTCGCGCTCGATGCCGGCTTCGCGGATCAGGCGCATTTCCAGCGCGCGTTCCGCCGCATCGCGGCCGCGACGCCGGGCCAGTATCGAAGCGCGGCGAGTTGAGGCGAGCAGTGCGGCCGTCATCATCGACGGGCGGCCGCATGCAACGAAGCGCCGCCGCTACACGTCGAGCAGATACAGCGCGCTGCCGGCGAGCAGCAGCGCCATCGCGCGGTTGAACAGCCGCATCCGGCGCGCGTTCGCGAGCCGTTCCCGCAGCGCGGCGCCCGCGTACGCCCAGCATGCGATCGACGCAAAGCAGATCACCAGATACAGCGCCGCGAACTGCCACACCTGTGCGCGGTCGCCGTCGGCCGCATAGGCGCCCATCGCCGCCACACAGGCGAGCCACGCCTTCGGGTTGAGCCACTGCATCGCGGCGCCTGCGGCCGCCGACGGGCCAGCCGCGTCCGCTGCATGCGGGTCGGCCGGCAGCCGGCCGTCGTCGAGCGCGAGCCGCAACGCGAGGTAAAGCAGGAACGCGATACCCGACCACTGGATCGCCGTGGTCAGCATCGGCCAGCGCGCGAGCGCGGCGTGCATGCCGAGGCCGATCAGCAGGAACAGCGCGACGAAACCGAGCGTCGCGCCGGCCGCATAGCGCAGGCTCGCGCCAAGACCGTGGCGTGCGCCCGCGCTTAGCGCGACGATGTTGACGGGACCGGGTGTGATCGACGACGCCAGCGCGAACGCGGCCATCGAAACCAGCATGCTCATCAGGTGTCTCCATGCGACAGGTTGAAAGTCGCATCGAGACTACGGGCGCCGCGTCGGCCCGTATTGAAGAAAACTGCCCTCGGCGCGCGGACCGTCAGCGCAGCGCGCGCGATGCCTGCGCCAGCACGGGCGGCCCGTCGGCCTCGACGCCGCGCGCGGGAGCGCGGCCGTCCGCATGTATCGCCACGGAGAAGCCGAACGTGTTGACGCCGCCCGAGCAGGTGACGAACACGCCGCCGCCGTGCATCTCCGCGACGGCCTTGACGATCGACAGCCCGAGCCCGTGGTTCTCCTTGCTGTTGGCGCGCGCTTCCTCGAGCCGGTAGAAACGCTCGAACACGTGCGCGCGCTGCTCGCGGTCGATCGGCTCGCCGGGGTTCGCGACCGACACGTCGACGAGCGTGTCGCGGCGCGCGATCGTGACGGTCAGCGTCGCACCGGGCGCCGAATGCTGGATCGCGTTGATCAGCAGGTTCGTCATCGCGCGCCGGAACAGCGACGGATCGACGGCCGCGCGCGCATCGCCGTGCAGCTGCACGCGCAATTGCGCCTCGTCGAGCGGAATTTCGAGGAAGTCGAGCATGCGCCGCACTTCGTCGGCGAGCGACACGTGCTTCAGGTCGGTCGCGCGCTCGCCGCGATCGCTGCGCGACAGGAACAGCATGTCGTTGATGATCACGCGCAGCCGTTCGAACTCTTCGAGGTTCGACTGCAGCGTCTGGCGCATCCGGTCGACCGAGCGGTCGCGGCTCGTCAGCGCCACCTGCGTCTGGCCGATCAGGATGCTGATCGGCGTGCGCAGCTCGTGCGCGACGTCCGCGTTGAACGCCTCGAGCCGCGCGTAGGTCTGCTGGATGCGTTCGAGCGCGCCGTTGAACGATGCGGCGAGCTCGCGCAGCTCGGTCGGCAGCGCGTCGGTGTGCAGCCGCTGACGGCGGCTGGTCGCGCTGACGGCCGCCGCGTCCAGCGACAGACGCTCGAGCGGCGCGAGCCCGAAGCGTGCGACCGCGCGGCCCAGCAGCAGCGTGACGGCGCTGGCGATCGCGATCAGCGCCGCGAGCGTCCACGCGAAGCGGCGCAGCATCCGCTGCGTGCGTTCGCACGACGACGCGACGATCAGCTTCAGGTCCGGGCGCTCGCCGCTGCCGGCGATCGGGATGGTCTTCGTCATCACGTCGTAGCTGCTGTGGTTCAGCGCGTACTGCTGGAATGCGCCGAGCGGCGGGCCGACGGGCACGCCGTCGACCGGGCGGCCGAAGCGGAAGTCGGCGTCGGGGCTGTCGATCTGGTAGCGCGTCGATCCGTCGGGCGGTTCGAGGTCGGCGAGCTTGTCCTGCATCAGCCGGCCGCGCATCGCCGTGGTCGCATGCGACACGATCATCTGCGCGACCTTCGCGCGCGTGTCGATCGTCGCGCGCAGCTCCGCGAACAGCTGGCGTTCCATCACTGCGAACAGCCCGCAGCCGACCAGCGAGAACACGAGCAGCGACACGATGCCGAACATCGCCGCCAGCCGCAGCGTGATCGAGCGCTTCATGCGTGCCTCTCGCTGTCGCCGTCGTCGCGCGCCTCGAGCACGTAGCCCATGCCGCGGATCGTATGCAGCAGCTTGTCCGTGAACGGGCCGTCGAGCTTCGCGCGCAGTCGCTTGATCGCCGTCTCGACGACGTTCGCGTTGCTGTCGAAGTTCACGTCCCACACCAGCTCGGCGATGGTCGTCTTCGACAGCACGTCGCCGCTGCGCCGCGCGAGCACGCCGAGCAGCTGGAATTCCTGGGCGGTCAGGTCCAGGCGCGTGCCGTCGCGCGTCGCGCGGCGGCCGATCAGGTCGACGCGCAGATCGCCGATCGAGATCAGCGTCGATTCCTGCACGCGCGCGCGGCGCGTGAGCGCGCGCAGCCGTTCGATCAGCTCGAGGAACGAGAACGGCTTGGTCAGATAGTCGTCGGCGCCGCCGCGCAGCCCGCGCACGCGATCGTCGACGCGGTCGCGGGCGGTCAGCATGATCACGGGCGTCTGCTTCTGCCCGCGCAACGCGCGCAGCACGCCGAAGCCGTCGAGCTTCGGCAGCATCACGTCGAGCACGACCACGTCGTAGTCGAACTCGACGGCCTTCCACGCGCCGTCTTCGCCGTCGAGCGCGGTGTCGACGACCCAGCCTTCCTCGGTCAGGCCGCTCTTCAGGTATTCGACGACCTTCGGTTCGTCTTCGACGATCAGGACTTTCATGGACAGGTTCGCGTAACGGATTGAGGGCCGGCGTGCGCGCCGGGCTGCACGGCCGCGGTGCCGGGCCGCGACGGCGGCGCGATGCGTGCGATTTCGGTCGCGCTCGGTGCCGCGATGCTGCATGACTAGCCGCTGCAACGACCGTGCGGCGGCGCCTTGCGCGCGCGTGCCGCGAGCCGCAAATCGACGCGCGGACTTCGAATGATAGGTGACGGCGCGCAACGCGTTACTGGCGCGAAACTGGCGGAATTGTCAGGATCGCGCGCGGCGGCGCGCGCCGATTCGTCGGATTCGTCGGGTTCGTCGCGCCGAACCTGCGCCGCTCAGATCTGCTCCATGCCGACCCGCGCGAGCGCCGCCAGATCGACGACCTCGATCTGGTTGTAGGCGAGCCGCAGCACGCCGCGTTTTTCGAGCTGCTGCAACGCCTGGTTGATCCGCTGCCGCGACACGCCGACGAGCATCCCCAGTTCCTCCTGCGAAATCGCGAGCGACGGGCCGGTGTCCGGGTACAGCGCCGCGTTGAACAGCTGGGCGAGCGACTGCGCGACCCGCGCATCGACGTCGAGCAGCCTGCTGTTCTGGATCGACGCGATGAACTCGCCCATCCGGTTGTTCAGCTGATGAATGACGAAGCGCGTGAACGGCAGGCTGGTGTCGAGCAGCGCGTGGAACGTGTCGACCGGCACCATCAGCACGGTCGAGCGCTGGACCGCAACGACCTCGTACTTGCGCAGCTCGCGCTTGATCACGCTGCCTTCGCCGAACCAGCCGCCCGACGGCACGCCGGAGAACGTGCAGCCGCGCCCCGAGGCGTTGAAGATCGCCAGCTTCAGCAGGCCGCGATGCACGCCGATCCAGTACTCGGACGGCGCGAGCCGCTGCGCGATCACGTCGCCGGCCTCGTGCCGCTCGGCGTGCGACTGCGCGAGCACGAGCGCCTGGTGCTCGGGCGCCAGCGCGCGAAACCATGCGCACTGGCCGAACATCGTGGCGAGGTCGGGGAGTGGGGCGGGCTCGGCGGGGACGATGGGGGCGGCCGCCGCCACGGCCGAGTCGGGTGCGTCAAATGCGCCCGGTCCGGCCGGAGTAACGGTCGCGACGGCCGGGACGGTCAAGTCGGCCGACTGGTCGTCCGGCGGCTCGGCGTGGGGCGCGGCCGTCTCGGGCGGCGCAACGGGATGGTCGTGCATGGGTGCGGGTTTGCGAGGATAGGGATAACGCGAAACGCTCGAAAGGGACTCTGTCGTTTCGATGACAGACGGCTCACAATAGCGCCCGTTAGGCTATCGGCAATTGAACCACATCAAAGCAGGCCGCCGTGCATGCGCGCCGGCCGAAAGAAGACGGAGACAGGATCATGACCCAGATGTTCGAGGCCGGACTCGGCCGCCGCGAAGCCAACTACGTGCCGCTCACGCCGATCGATTTCCTGGTCCGCGCGGCGGAAGTCTACGGCGCGCGGCTCGCGATCGTGCATGGCGACGTGCGGCGCACGTGGGCCGAGACCTACACGCGGGCCAAGCAGCTCGCGAGCGCGCTGGCCCGGGCCGGCGTCGGGCGCGGCGAGACGGTCGCCGCGCTGCTGCCGAACATTCCCGCGATGGTGGAAGCGCACTTCGGCGTGCCGATGGCGGGCGCCGTGCTCAACACGATCAATACGCGACTCGACATCGCGTCGATGCTGTTCATGCTGCGGCACGGCGAAGCGAAGGTGCTGATCGTCGACACCGAATATGCGGAGCTCGCGCATCGCGCGGCGCTGGAAGTGCCGGGGCTGAAGATCGTCAGCGTCGCCGACGCGATGCCCGCCGATCCCGCCCGTTTCGCCGGCGCGACCGACTATGAAGCGTTCGTCGCGAGCGGCGACCCCGACTACGCCTGGACGCCGCCCGCCGACGAGTGGGAGGCCATCGCGCTGAACTACACGTCCGGCACGACCGGCGACCCGAAGGGCGTCGTCTATCACCATCGCGGTGCCTATCTGGCGGCGATCAGCAACATCCTCGAATGGGACATGCCGAAGCACGCCGTGTATCTGTGGACGCTGCCGATGTTCCACTGCAACGGCTGGTGCTTCCCGTGGGCGATCGCCGCGCGCGCGGGCGTCAACGTCTGCCTGCGCAGGTTCGACGCGAAGACCGTGTTCGACCTGATCCGCAACGAGCGCATCACCCATTACTGCGGCGCGCCGATCGTGCAGAGCGCGATCGCGAACGCGCCGGCCGAGCTGCGCGCCGGGATCGACCACAAGGTGCATGCGATGGTCGCGGGCGCCGCGCCGGCGCCGGCCGTGATCGCCAAGATGAAGGAAATCGGCTTCGACCTGCTGCACGTGTACGGGCTGACCGAGGTGTACGGCCCGGCGACGGTCTGCGCGAAGCAGGCGCACTGGGACGACTTGCCCGACGACGAGCGCGCGCGGCTCAATGCGCGCCAGGGTGTGCGCTACCACCTGGAAGCGGGCGCGACGGTGCTCGATCCGGACACGATGGAGCCGGTGCCGGCCGACGGCGAGACGCTCGGCGAGATCATGTTCCGCGGCAACATCTGCATGAAGGGCTACCTGAAGAACCCGCACGCGACGGACGAGGCGTTCCAGGGCGGCTGGTTCCATACGGGCGATCTCGGCGTGCTGACGCCCGACGGCTATATCCGGATCAAGGATCGCCGCAAGGACATCATCATTTCGGGCGGCGAGAACATCTCGAGCATCGAGGTCGAGGACGCGCTGTACCGGCATCCGGCCGTCGAAGTCGCGGCGGTGGTCGCGATGCCCGATCCGAAGTGGGGCGAGGTGCCGTGCGCGTTCGTCGAGCTGCGCAACGGGATGAGCGCGACCGAGGACGAAATCTTCGCGCATTGCCGCCAGCTGCTCGCGGGCTTCAAGGTGCCGAAGGTCGTGCGCTTCGGCGAGCTGCCGAAGACCTCGACCGGCAAGATCCAGAAGTTCCAGCTGCGCAACGCAGTCGGATCGGACAAGGCGATCGACCTGGCCGGCGACAAGAAGTAACGAAGTAACGGGCCGGTCGCGCGGCGGCGGCGTAGCACGTCACGCGCTGCGCGCCAGCCGGAACACGCTGACGGCTTCCGACAGTTGCGCGGCCTGGTCGCGCAACGCGACCGCCGCGCGCTCGGCCGCCGAGATCAGCGTCGCATTCTGCTGCGTCGCGTCGCCGATCTGCGTGATCGCCAGATTCACCTGCTCGATGCCGGTCGACTGCTCGCGCGACGCGGTGCTGATTTCGCCGATCAGCGTGCTGACCTGCTCGACGCGCTGGACGATGTCGCGCATCGTGCCGCGCGCGGCGTCCGCGATCCGGTAACCCTGTTCGACCGTGGTCGCCGATTCGGCGCTCAACCCCTCGATCTCCTTCACTGCGGCGGCGCTGCGTTGCGCGAGCGCGCGCACTTCGGCCGCGACCACCGCGAAGCCCCGGCCGTGCTCGCCGGCCCGTGCGGCCTCGACCGCCGCGTTCAGCGCGAGGATGTTGGTCTGGAACGCGATGCCTTCGATCGTGGTCGTGATTTCGGCGATCCGGCGCGTCGTGCGGCCGATGTCGTCCATCGTCGCGACCACGCGCTGCACGGCCGCGTCGCCGTCGGTGGCCGCCGCCGACGCGTGCGCCACCAGCGCATCGGCCTGCGCCGCGTGCTCGGCGTTCTGCTGCACGGCGGTCGTGATCTGCTCCATGCTTGCGGCCGTTTGCTCGACGCTGCTCGCCTGCGTCGCGATCCGCGCAGCGATGTCGCTGCTGCCGGCCGCGATGCCGACCGTCCCGCTCGCGATGTCCGAAGCGCTGCCGCGCACCTGCGCGACGATCCGGGCGAGGCCGTCGCCGATACCGTCCACCGCCTGCACCAGCCGGCCGATTTCGTCGTTGCCGGCGACGCCGCGCGCGGTCGCGCCATCGCGGATCCGCACGCTGAGATCGCCGGCCGCATAGCGTTCCGACGCACGGGCCGCCGCATCGAGCGGCCGGCTCACGACGCGCCGCACGACCAGCACGAACAGCCCCGCGAACGCCGCCACCAGCACGGCCGCGATCATCAGGAAGCGATTGCGCAGCGTGCGCATGCCGGCCAGCAACTCGTCGTCGAGCGCGATGCCGCCGACCAGCCATTGCCATTGCGGGATCGTCGTGAACGACACGAATTTCGCGGTGGGCTGCGCGTCGTGCGCGGCCGGGTCGAGCGACGTGTACGCGAGCCGGCCCTGGCCGGCGGCGAGCATCTGCGCGTACGGCGCGCGCGTGTCGTCGGCGCGCTGCCCGGCCGCGTCGGGATGGACGACCAGCGTGCCGCGCGAGGCGCCCGGCGACGCATCGACGACGAAGTAGTAGCCGTTGTCGCCGATCTTCAACGCGCGGATGCCGTTCTCGACGACCTGCAGTTCCGCGCCGACGTCGAGACCGACGAACAGTGCGCCGATCACGCGGCCGGTCGCGTCCGTGACCGGCTTGTATTGCGTGATGTACGGCCGGCCGAACAGCTTGGCGAGGCCCGTGTAGCTGCGTCCGGCGACCAGCGGGCCGTACGCCGGGCCGGCGCGGTCGAGGCGCGTGCCGACCGCGCGCGTGCCGTCCTGCTTCTTCAGCGACGTCGTGATTCGCACGAAGTCGTCGCCGTCGCGCGCGAAGATCGTCGCGATCGCGCCGCTTTCCTGCAGAAACTGGTCGGGGATCGCGTAGTCGAGATCGAGCGGCTGGCCGCCGGCCGACAGCACGGGCGCGGCGACGCCGCCGATGTCGACGGTGCGCGCCGGATCGAGCGAGAAATCGGCCGGCAGGAAGCTCGCGAACAGCGCCATCGCGCGGTTGGCTTCGGCCGACAGCGCCTTGTCGAACATCTCGACCATCGCGCGGATCGACTGCTCCTTGTCGGCGATGCGTGCATGCGCTTCATCGGCCAGCTGCTCGCTGGCGAAGTGGGCGAGCGCCCATGCGAACGCGGTGAACAGCAGTGCGACGAGTACACACGCCAGCGCGGCCAGACGCGCGCCGACGCTCGCCCGGCCCAAGTGGGTCAATCTCATGGGAATCCTGAGTGGGTGTGAGGAGCGGAACGCACGCGTCACCGCAGACTGTAAGGAGTACGGCAGCTTCGGCGGATTCTTTAGCGATGCGAAACCGGCCGGGTGCGCAGTGGGCGCGCGCGCCGGCATGCTGGAGCGGACGCCGTCAGCGCGTCACGAGCCACGCGATGACCAGATACCGCGCGACTTTCGCGATCGTGACGATCGCCGTGAAGGACCACAGCGGCTCGCGCAGCACGCCGGCGATCATCGTCAGCGGATCGCCGATCACCGGCGCCCAGCTGAGCAGCAGCGACCAGCGGCCATAGCGCGCGTACCAGCGCTCGGCGCGCGCGAGCGCGGCCGGTTTGATCGGGAACCAGCGGCGCTCGCGGAAGTGTTCGATGCCGCGGCCGAGCGCCCAGTTGATCACCGAGCCCGCGACGTTGCCGACGCTCGCGACGAGCACCAGCGCCCACGCGGGCTCGCGAGCGGCGAGCAGCAGGCCGGCGAGTACGGCTTCGGACTGGAGCGGCAACAGCGTCGCCGCGATCATCGACACGGCGAACAGGCCGCCGTAGGTGAGGAGTTCGGACATCGCGCGATTGTACTGGGCGCGTGGAGCGGGGGAGTGTTCTTGGCGGGCGATGGCGGTGGGCAGCGCGGTGCGATCCACGCGATACGGTCTATGCGATGCGATCTACGCGCGAAGGCTGATGTGGTGTGGCCGCGCGGATGCGGCCTATGAGCTGCGATCGCGATCTATGCGACAGAGTTGCGTAAGTCGAGACCTGATCTCTCAGTCAGCGTCAGACAAGGCCTGAGATTGCTCTTTCCGTCACTTCATCGAGGGCCGTGATCGATCCGATTCGGACAGTCGAAGCTTCCGACCGCCGACACTTCATGATGCAGTTTCTCTTAAGCGTGATTCAAAACTTTGACCGGTCCAAATGGGTCTTGTGTGTTACATGGCTTAAGATAGGAACCTATAATTCCAACGCGCGATGAACTGCTGCCATTAAAACATCCCTATCGATTGCTGAATTCACAGGGAATCGTTCAAATTCTTGGCCGACTCGAAGGTCGGCGTAAAGCCCCGTCGCATCTTCGTGGAAGTGCAGAAAAGATCGAGATTTTCTGTAAAAAACACCGGTTGAACGTTCACGTAAGTCCGGAAACTCACGCAAGTCGCGAAGGGTACTTTCAAGCTGCCCGAGCGCTGCTAGACCTGCGTGTTTCACGGGGTTCCATCCTTGTGGTTAGTCGGTCGACGTCCGTTGCAGGAAGCAAGCCGACCGGTTCCTGCGGAGGACAGCAAACTATTCGTGGCAACTGCACAGCTCGAATTCGTGGCCCTCGGAGTCGCTGAGAACAACGCTCTGCATGGTCTCAATGTTTAGCGCATCGAGAACGACTTTTGCTCCAAGAGCCTTCGCGCGTTCCACAAATGTGTGCAAGTCAGATATATCGAACTCGAACACCGGTACGCATCCGCTACCGGCGAACTCATCACCGAAATCGTTCAGTAATAACCCGAATCGGATTTCACCTAGCGAAAACTCGGCCCATCTCTCCGTCTTGCGGTTCGGCGGCTGCTCTAATAGATTTTCCCAGAATGTTGCGGCCCGCTCGAGGTTATTCACTTTCAAATAAGTGCTTCGGATTCGCATCGAAATGCTCCGGGAATGGGTCTCGCAAGGCGCAGAAAATTATAGCGGTTCAAAAATATGATGCTAATGATCGTCGACGGCCTACGTCCCGGTGCCGAATGTCCCAAAGTGCCGAACCGAGTCAGCCGATGCGGCGAGTCGACGCGATACTGCCCACGCGGTCTGCTCTATGCGACGGACCTACGCGGCCCGGCCACTCCCGCGCCGCAAATTCCGGGCTACCGCGCGTCACACGGGCGCAATCACCGACGCGCCCGCCCGCGGCCCTCAGTTCCAACCGGCCATGATCGCGCCCATCCCGACCAGCAGCCCGCCCGTCACGCGGTTCATCGCGTGCATCCGCGCGGGTCGCTGCAATGCGCGGCTGAGCCGGTGCGACAGCAGCGCCATCGATGCCATGCCGCCGACGAACAGCAACGCGAACGTCGTCGCGAGCAGCAGGAATTGTCCGTTCAAGCTCCAGTCCGCATTCGGGACGAGGAATTGCGGAAAGAACGACGGGAAGAACAACAGCGTCTTCGGGTTCAGCCCGGACGTCGCGACGCCGCGCCAGAACAGCGCGCGTCCCGATTCGGCGTCGCGCGCGGCGTGGCCGGTCGCGGGCGTCGCGGCCGCCGCAGCGTCGGCCGGCGCGCGGCTCAGCCATTGCTTGCAGCCGAGCCATACGAGGTAGGCGGCGCCGGCCCAGCGCAGCACGGCGAGCGCGTGCGTATCGAGGTGGACCAGCGAGTTCAGACACAGCGCGGTCAGTGCGAGCTGCAGCAGCACGGCGAGCGTGCCGCCCCATACGCAGGGCAGCGCGCGGCGCCAGCCGGTGCGCAATGCCTGGTTCATCGTGAGGAGGTTGACGGGGCCGGGCGCATAGATGAGGACGGCCGATGCGGCGACGAACGACAGATAAAGCCGGAACGACATGACAGGGACCACGGAACAGGGGTTCGGGCGCCGGCCCGGACAACCGGATAGGCGTACGGGAGGCGGGTTTCGCATGCCTGCGTGACCGGCGCCGCAACTCGTGATTGCGGTCGGACATCCGTCGCGAGGGGGTTGTCGCAGCGGGCGCGCCGGTCGACAGGCATGGAGAAAATGTATCAAGCGCGGCGGTTAAAAGGCTTCCTGTTTTCCGGCGAAGGGCCGCTCAAATCGGAACCTCGTTCGGCTAGAATGAAAATTCTCAGTAGAAAATTCCTTTTGCCATGGCCACCCGCGAACGCACGCCAAAAACCCTCGACAACCAGGACCGCAAGATCCTCGCTGCACTGCAAAAGAACGCGCGTCTGTCGAACGCCGAACTGGCCGAACAGATCGGCATGTCGACCACCGCCTGCTGGAACCGCACGCGGCAGCTCGAACTCGACGGCTACATCGACGGCTACGTCGCGCTCGTCAACCAGCGCATGCTCGGCTACGCGGACATCGTGATCCTCGAAGTCACGCTCGATCGCCACGAGGACGATGCGCTGGGCCGCTTCGGCGCGGAACTCGCGGCGCTGCCGGAGGTGCTCGAAGCGTATCTGGTGTCGGGCGAGTACGACTACTGGATCAAGGTCGCGGTGGACGGCACGGCCGGCTACGAGCGCTTCCTGCGCGAGAAGCTGTACCGGATTTCGAGCATTCGCCACAGTCGCTCGATGTTCGCGCTGCGGTGCATGAAAGACGTGCCGTCGATTCAGGTGTGACGACGCGGGCGCGGCCGGCTCGGCCGTACTCCGGTCGAAGTGGGGAAGGCGGCTACCATCGCGCCGCCGAGGCGCCGCTGCGCGCGGCGTTCGAACCGGGCGCAGCGGCTACCGATCCAGGGCACCGACGGCAATTGAAAGCGGATGAATCTTCCGCGACGCGGCGGCCGGCGCTGTCGGGTGCGCCTTCGGTGTTTCCGCGAGACGCCCGGACGTCGCTGCGTCTATCGGACCGCTGAACCGGCGGCTGGTAGCACCAAGCGGGCCGTGCCGGTCGGCTCGACGCGCGCTTAGCGCGGCAGTCGTGCATGTGCTTGCGCGATGATTTCGCAGTTTTCGAGGTGCAGTGCCCAGGCTTCCGCGATCAGATCACCAATACGTGCAAGCCAGCCAGCGGATTCGGCAGAGCGGTTCGAGACATTAGACGTTTGCATGACGAAACCCCATTTGGGTGGTGATTAGGGATAACCCTAATGATAGAGAAACATCGCCACCTTGTGAAATGCGATTTCGTTATATGAGAATTCCTGACGGTTATCGTTGCGACTGCACAACAACGGACCTGCATGCCTTCGCCGGGAGGTGACGGCCAGCAGCGTCGCGGCCGCGCCGTCACGGCATTGCGACGTGGGCAACACGCCGGCGAGCACCGCCGAGGGACGGCAAGCAACCGCAGGCAATCACCCGCCGATCCACCCGAACCGCCACGACAGCCGGCGCGCGGCGGCGAGCAGCGTATGAGCGAGTTCGCTGTCCGTCCCGCGCGGGAAACCGCGCGACGAGCCGATGATCGCGATCACCAGCCGAATGCTGCCCGTGTGATCGAACACCGGCGCGGCGATCGTCCCGATACCGGGCACCGGCGCGTCGAACGCGAAATCGAGCTGGTCCGCGCGGATCGTCGCCAGCCGCGCACGGAACCCGTCGTCCACTTGCGTCGCGCCGCCTGCCAGGCGCACCGGCTCGTCGGCCAGCAGGCCGGCGAGCACGTCGTCGGACATGCCGGACGCGAACACGCGTCCGATCGCGGTATTCACCAGCGACATCACGGTGCCGACCTGCAGGCTCACGTGCTGCGGCCGCGCCGATTCCTCCAGGCGAATCACGGTCGGGCCGAGCGGCCCGAGCGTCGCCGCGGCCACGCTCATGTCGGTCGCGGCCGCGAGCGCGACGATCTCGGGCTCCGCATCGCGCGTCGGCGACACGCGCTGCATCGCGATCAGCCCCAGCGCCAGGCCGAGCGGACCGCCGTCGAAGCAGCCGGCGTCGTCGCGGCTCAGCAGGCCGATCTTCTGCAGGCTCACCAGATGCGGAAACGCCTTGGCCGCCGGCATGCCGGCCGCCGCCGCGAGGTCGCGCAACGGCAGCCCGCGGCCGGCCGATACGAGTGCGAGCAGCAACTCGCCCGTGCTGTCGAGTGCGTTGATGCCGCGCTGTGCTTTCGCATCGTCGCCGAGGGCGGGCGGGATGCGCGGCACGGCCGGCGTGCCCGGCCGCACGTCGGGCGCGGCGTCGAGCGACGCAGTGGCTTGCCGTGCCGCGTCGCGCAGGGCGGTCGCGATCGGGCCGTCCCAGCCGACATCGATCGAGCCGCTCGGGCCGATCACCGTCAATGCCAGCTGCAGCCGTCCGTGTGCGTCGAGCACCGGCACGCACATCGCGCTGACCCCAGGGCTGGGCCGATCGACGCTGCGCTCGATGCCGCGTGCGCGGATCGCGTCGAGTTCGGCGCGCGACGGGTGCGCGTCGGCCCGGGCATGTGCGTCGGCGTGTGTGTATTCATGCGCATCTGCACCGGCGGCGTGGCTCGCCGTCATCGCGTCGAGCTGCGCAGGATCGCCGAACGCGCGAAACACGCGGCCGGTGGCCGTCGCGTCGAGCGACATCACCGAGCCGACGTGCAGGTTCATGTGCAGCGGATAGCCGCCGTGCTCGATGCGCACGATCGTCGGCCCGAGCACGCCCGGCACCGACAGCGCGACGCTCAAGCCCACCGTTTCGGCGAGCCTGGCCGCATGCGGCAGCGCGGCCCGATAGGCCGGCTGGCGCTCGATCGACATCAGCCCGAGTCGCAGCGACAGCGGGCCGGGCTCGTAGTTGCCGGTCAGCGCGTCGCGCTTCACGAGCGCCAGCCGCGTCAGGCTGACCAGATAGGTGTGCGCCTGCGCGCTCGACAGGTCGGCCGCCGCCGCCAGCTCCGACAGCCCGAGCGGCTTGCGCCGGCGCGCGAGCGCGTCGAGCAGCCGGCCGCCGACCTCGACGCTCTGGATGCCGCGCTGCGCCTTCGGCGGCGCGTCGTCCGCGCTGACTTCATGGTTCTGCACGCGTTGATTCTTCCGATGACGAAACCCCGCATGGTATCCGACGCCCCTTGTCGAGCCGGTCCGCAGGTTTACCCGTATTAAACAATAGCAAGCGCGTTTGTCATTGACAAATAATCGACGCAGGACGATCATCGGCTCACTCCCTTCAACACATGGCTCGCAGCCACGGAACGCAACATGGCCAAAGCATTCGCCTCCCAAGCCGATCTCGAAGAGAAGAAGATCACCTGGACGCAGCTGTCCGAGAACGCGTACGCATACACCGCCGAAGGCGACCCGAACTCGGGCGTGATCGTCGGCGACGACAGCGTGCTGATCGTCGACACGACCGCGACGCCCGCGATGGCGCAAGACCTGATCGCGAAGATCCGCAGCGTGACCGACAAGCCGATCAAGCACGTCGTGCTGTCGCATTACCACGCGGTGCGCGTGCTCGGCGCGTCCGCATATTTCGCCGAAGGCGCGCAGCACGTGATCGCGAGCCGCGGCACCTACGAGATGATCGTCGAGCGCGGCGAAGCGGACATGAAGTCGGAGATCGAGCGCTTCCCGCGGCTGTTCGCGGGCGTCGAGACGGTGCCCGGCCTGACCTGGCCGACACTCGTGTTCGAGCGCGAGATCACGCTGTTCCTCGGCAAGCTCGAAGTGAAGATCATGCACGTCGGCTCGGGCCATACGAAGGGCGACACGATCGTCTGGCTGCCGTCGCAGAAGGTGCTGTTCTCCGGCGATCTGGTCGAATACGACGCCGCGTGCTATTGCGGCGACGCGCAGCTCGAACAGTGGCCGGCCACGCTCGAGGCGTTGCGCGCGCTCGGCGCCGACAAGCTCGTGCCGGGCCGCGGCCCCGCGCTGCTGAGCCCGGCCGACGTGAACAAGGGCCTCGACTACACGAAGGACTTCGTGACGACGCTGCTCGAGCAGGGCCGCAAGGCCGTCGAGCGCAAGCTCGACCTGAAGGCGTCGATGGCGCTCACGCGCGAAGCGATGGACCCGAAGTTCGGCCACGTGTTCATCTACGAGCACTGCCTGCCGTTCGACGTGTCGCGCGCGTTCGACGAGGCGAGCGGCATCACGCATCCGCGCATCTGGACCGCGCAGCGCGACAAGGAAATGTGGGCCGCGCTGCAGGACTGAGGGCGGCTCGGCGGCGCGGCGTCCGCGCGGACGTCCGGCCGTCGTTCTGACGGCGCGCATCGGCGCGCCGCGTTCCGATCTCACAAGAAAGCAGGGCGCACGCACGCCCTCGGAGACTGCCGCGCGCTCGCATCGCGCGGCCCGTTTGGAGACAGACATGCCCCAACCGCTTCCCGCCGAAGCGACGCTCGCGCACGCGAGCGCCTCGGCTTCCGCTTCCGCTCCCGCCTTCGAATCCGCCGGCGCGCCCGCAGCGGGCGATGCGCTGCTGTTCCGCAAGATCGCGTGGCGCATCGTGCCGTTCCTGTTCCTCTGCTACGTCGTGTCGTTCCTCGACCGCATCAACATCGGCTTCGCGCAGCTGCAGATGAAGCACGACCTCGGCTTCAGCGACGCGATGTACGGGCTCGGCGCCGCGGTGTTCTACGTCGGCTACGTGTTCTGCGAGGTGCCGAGCAACCTGCTGCTCGCACGCTTCGGCGCGCGCCGCACCTTCATGCGCATCATGCTGCTGTGGGGGCTCGCGTCGACCGGCATGATGTTCGTGTCGCAGCCGACGCATTTCTATGTGCTGCGCTTCCTGCTCGGCGTGTTCGAGGCCGGCTTCTTCCCCGGCATCGTGCTGTATCTGACCTACTGGTTCCCGTCGAACCGGCGCGCGGCGGCGATCTCCGTGTTCTTTGCCGGCGTCGCGGTCGCCGGCGTGCTCGGCGGCCTGCTGTCGGGCTGGATCATGCGCGACATGAGCGGCGTGCTCGGGCTGCACGGCTGGCAGTGGATGTTCGCGATCGAGGGCGCGCCGGCGATCGTGCTCGCCTGCTTCGCGTTCACGTATCTGGTCGATCGCCCGCAGGACGCCGCGTGGCTCACGCCCGACGAAAAGGCGCGCGTCGCGGCCGTCTGCGGCGATGCCCGCGCGCACGGCGCGCACGACCGGCGCAGCGTGGCGGCCGCGCTCGCGAATCCGCGCGTCTACCTGTTCGCGTTCGTCTACTTCTCGCTCACCTGCGCGTCGCTCACGCTCAACTTCTGGATGCCGCTGATGATTCGCGACTTCGGCGTCACCGACGTCGTGGCCGTGAGCCTCTACACGGTCGTGCCGAACGCCGTCGGCGCCGTCGGACTGATCCTGATCGCGCGCCGCTCGGACCGCACCGGCGAGCGCCGCCGGCACTTCGCGTGCTGCACGCTCGGCGGCGCGCTTGCGCTCGCGGCGCTCACGCTGCATCTGCACAGCTTTGCGGCGATGCTCGCATGCCTGTCGATCGCGGCGACGCTGATCTTCGCCGCGCTGCCGATCTTCTGGGCGGTGCCGACCCGCTACCTGTCGGGCAACGCGGCGGCGGCCGGGATCGCGCTGATCAGCAGCATCGGGATCACGAGCGGCATCGTCAGCCCGTGGGTGATCGGGATCATCCGCACCCGCACCGGCAGCATGGATCTCGCCGTGTACCTGCTGGCCGCGCTGCTCGCGCTGAGCGGCGTCGCGCTGCTGGTGGGGGTGAAGGGCGACGCGGGGCGACGGGGGTGATTTAGGGGCGAGCGCCGCCGCGCTACCGCGCAACCACATAACGCGCCGCCGGCGCGTTCGCCGACAGATGCGGCGCCATCGTGCGACGCGCGGCGTCGTATGCTTCCCATTCGTCGGCCGCATGCAGCGACGGAATCGTCACGAGCTCGCCGCGATCGAAGCCGACCAGCGCCGCGTCGACGAGCTCGGACGCCGACATCACGATCTCCTTCGGCAAGTGCTCGAGCGGCAGGCCGCCGGTCTGCCAGAATTCGGTCGCGGTCGCGCCGGGCAGCACGGCCTGCACCTGCACGCCGCGCTCCGCGAGTTCGTGATGCAGCGACTGGCTGAACGCGAGCACGAACGCCTTGGTGCCGCCGTACACGCCGTTGAGCGTTTCCGGCGACAACGCGACGATCGACGAGATGTTGATCACCGCGCCGCGCCCGCGTGCGACGAAGCCGGGCACGGCCGCATAGGTCAGCCGCGTGAGCGCGGTGACGTTCAGGTCGATCATCCGCGTCATCGCGTCGACGTCGCTGTCCAGCAGCGCCGCGTGCGTGCCGACGCCCGCGTTGTTGACGAGCAGCGTGATGCTCGCGTCCTCCTTCAGCTTCGCCTCGACGGCGGCGAGCGACGCGCGATCGTTGAGGTCCGCGGCGACGATCTCGACGCTGCGCCGCGTGTCGTTCGTGATGCGCTCGGCGAGCGCGGCCAGCCGGTCGCGATTGCGGGCGACCAGGATCAGGTCGTAGCCGCGGCGCGCGAGGCGGTCTGCGTAGATTGCGCCGATGCCGGACGATGCGCCCGTGATGACGGCCGTACCGCGATGTGCTTCAGTCATGATGTCGCTCCGTGTTGGGACAAAGGTTGAGTGCATGGCTGCATTCTGGCGTCGAATCGCCGCGACACAAATGACGTAGATGGGTATGATTTCGGACATCGGGCCGGTCAATCGCGATCGCGACGCCCGCCCGCCCGCCTCCGGAGATATGCATGCACCGCATCGGCTTTCTGCTCAGCGACGGCTTCCAGATCATGGCGCTCGCCGCGCAATCGGTGTTCGAGTACGCGAACCTGACCGCGGGCGAGCCGTTCTACGCGATGGACAACTATTCGGTCGACGGCGGCGAGGTGCGCTCGTCGCTCGGGCTGCGGGTCGCCACGCGGCCGTTGCGCGGCCGGCGCACCGACGTCGACACGTGGATCGTCGCGGGCGTCAACGATCCGTTGGCGTCGCCCGCGCCGGCCGCGGTCGTCGCGTTCCTGCGCCGTGCCAACCCGCGCGCGCGGCGGATCGCCGGCATCTGCACGGGCGCGTTCGTGCTCGCCGAGGCCGGGCTGCTCGCACAGCGCCGCGCGACCACGCACTGGGCGCTCGGCCGCGACATGCAGAAGCGTTTTCCGGACGTTCGGGTCGAGGAGGACCGCATCTACATCGTCGACGGGCCGGTGTGGACGTCGGCCGGGATGACCGCGGGCCTCGATCTCGCGCTCGCGATGGTGGAGAAGGATCTGGGCGCAGAGGCCGCGCGCTCGGTCGCGCACAAGCTAGTGATGCAGCAGCGCCGCGCGGGCGGGCAGTCGCAGCATTCCGAAATGCTCGATCTCGCGCCGAAGTCGGACCGGATCCAGAACGCGCTCAACTATGCGCGGCAGAACCTCGGCCGTGCGCTGACCGTCGAGGCGCTGGCCGACGCCGTGCACCTGAGCCCGCGGCAGTTCAGCCGCGTGTTCACGCTCGAAACCGGGCAGTCGCCGGCGAAGGCGATCGAGCGGCTGCGGCTCGAGGCCGCCCGGCTGATGATCGAGCAGAGCCGGCATTCGCTCGACGTGATCGCCAAGGAGAACGGCTTTCGCGACCGGCGGCATCTGCGCGATGCGTTCGTGCGCGGCTTCGGCGTGCCGCCGCAGGCGATCCGGCGCGACGCGCGCGCAGACGTGGGCGAAGCCGGCTGACGCGTCGCGGCGCCGTCTGCGCGCGTTATAAAAATCGCGCAGAATCGCGTCGATATCCTTCGCGAGGAGACACGATGCACGCCGTCCCGTTCAACATCGAGATTCCGGATCATGCGCTCGCCGACCTGCGCCGGCGCCTGCGCGACACGCGCGTGCCGCTGCTGACGCCTGCCGAGCCTTGGCAGCAGGGCGTCGACGGCGCGTGGCTGCGCGACCTGACCGCGTACTGGGCCGAACGATTCGACTGGCGCGCGGCCGAGCAGGCGCTGAACCGCTTGCCGCAGTTCGTCGCGGACGTCGGCGGGCAGCGCGTGCATTTCATCCATCGGCGCGGCGCGGGGCCGAACCCGTATCCGCTCGTGATCACGCACGGCTGGCCAGGGTCGGTGTTCGAATTCGACGCGCTGATCGAGCGCCTGTGCGACCCCGCCGCGTTCGGCGGCGACCCGCTCGACGCGTTCGACGTCGTCGTGCCGTCGCTGCCCGGCTTCCTGTTCTCGCCGCCGCCGGCGGCGCCCGGCGTCGCGGCATTTCAGGTCGCCGACTGCTGGGCCGCATTGATGGCCGGACTCGGCTATCGCCGCTTCGGCGCGCAGGGCGGCGATCTCGGCGCGGGCGTGTCGATCGCGCTCGGCGCGCGACATGCGGACGTGGTCGACGGCATCCACCTCAACTACCTGCCGGGCAGTTACGAGCCTGCGATCGACGCGGCCGCGCCGCTGACCGACGAAGAACGGGCGTTCGTCAGGGAGCGCGCCGAATGGGCCGCGCTGGAAGGCGGCTATGCGCATGTGCACATGACGCGGCCGCAGACGCTCGCCGCCGCGCTCAACGACTCGCCGGCCGGGCTCGCCGCGTGGATCGCCGAGAAGTTTCGCGCGTGGAGCGATTGCGACGGCGACGTCGCGCGGCGGTTTTCGCACGACACGCTGCTGACCGGCATTTCGCTCTACTGGTTCAGCGCGTGCATCGGCTCGTCGATGCAGATGTATTGGGAGAACCGGCTGCAGCCGATGCGCTTCGCGGCCGGGCAGCGCGTGACGGTGCCGATCGCGTTCGCCCGCTTTCCGAAGGAGATCAGCCGGCCCCCGCGCAGTTGGGTCGAACGGGTGTTCGACGTCGTGCAGTGGACCGACATGCCGAGCGGCGGCCATTTCGCCGCGATGGAAGAACCGGACCGGCTGGTCGACGATATTCGGCGGTTCTTTCGGCGTTTTCGATGATGGGCGGCGGGCGGGTGGCAGACGCGGACGAGCGGAGCCGTCCGCCGTCCGCACGGTCGGCCTCGCGGCGCGCCGCTGTTGCCCGTCTTAGCGGGTGACGAAGGCCGTCGCGTCGTGCGGTGCGGTACGCGCGTGCTTGCGCTGGCGCAGCAGCGCGACGCGGCAATTCTCGCGGGCGGTCTCGCGGCCGTCGTCGTCGAGCAGCACGAGGTCGCCGCGCATCACGTTCAGCGTGATCACGTCGTCGCCGGGCGCGCCGAGCGTTTCCGGCGTATGGACCGACCCGGCCGGTTCGAGCACGGTCGAGCCGGCGTGCGCGATCCAGTCGTACTCGCGGTAGCGCCATGCGCCCTGCAGCGTGTGGACGAACACGTCGCCGTCGTGGCGATGACGCGGCAGCGTGCCGCCGGCCGGCATCTTCAGCAGGGCGGTGAGCGTGTCCTCTGCCGCGTTGATGTGCAGGTACTTGATCGCGAGCCCCGGCAGGTCGGCGCTCATCGGCAGCCACGGCAGCGCATCGCCGGGCAGGCAGGAAATCGGCGGCAGGTCGGTGGAGAGCGGGGCGGACGGCTGCATCATGGCGTGAGGCGGAGCGGAAACGGGAAGTGCGCATTATCGCAGAGGCGGATCGGGCGGCCGATGGGGCGCGCGGCGGTCGGCGCCGGGCACGGGGGCAACCGCCGACCGCCAACGGCGGTTCCACACATGCGCCGACCTCCCGGCTACTTTGCCCGACGCGGCCGCCTCAATGCCCCGCCTACGCCCGCTCCCCCGATCCTTCGCCCGCATGCCCCGCCGCATGCGCGGCCTCGAGGCACGACTGGAACAGCAAAGCCGCCCGCGACGGCCGCGGCGAGCGCCGCAGCAGGCTCACGAAGCGGCAGCGGTAATTGAACCGATGCGGCGCGATCGGCTGCATCAGCCCCTTGTTTTCGAAGCTCTCCGCGTAATGGTCGGGCAGGAAGCCGAGATAGCGCCCGGACAGGATCAGCGTCGCGATCGATTCCTGGTCGGAGGCGGTCGCGCTGCGCGTGAGCTTCGCGCGATGACTCAGCTCCATGTTCGGCGAGTGAAAACCGAGCCCCGCGAACGCATGGTTGCGGATCGAGGTCCACGTGAGCTTGCCGTGCGGCGCGTCGTAGAGCGGATGCTGGCGGCCGCAGTACAGCAGCATCCGCTCGTCGAACAGTTCCGCATAGACGAGGCTACCCGAGTTGCGGTGCGCGGGAATGATCCCGACCTGATAGCTGCCGTCGATGATCCCGCGCTCGACCTCGTTGATCGACGCGACATGCAGGTTCAGCGCCACGTCCGGCGCCTCGTCCGCGAACTGGCGGATCGCGTCGCCCAGCCGGGCCTGCGGATTGGTGGCCGTCTTGTCGAATACGGCGATGTGCAGTTCTCCTCCCATCTTGTCGTGAATGCCGTCGATTCTGCTGCGAAACGCCTCCATCGACGCCAGCAGCCGCAGCGTCTCCTCGTAGACGGTCTGCCCCTCGGCGGTCAGCGTGAAACCCGCGCGGCCGCGCCGGCACAGCACCAGGCCGAGGCGCGTTTCCAGATCCTTCACGTGCCGGCTGATGGTCGAGATGCCGATATTCAGCTCGAGTTCGGCGGCCGCCATTCCGCCGCACTGGACCACGCCCTTGAACACCCGCAGCAGCCGCAGGTCCATGTCGCTGAGCTGCCCGAGCAGCGCGCGGCTCTTCGGTTTCTTTGCTTGCATAGTTGCGCAAGTGAACATTGATATTGCGATATTCAAAAGACTAATCGGCGTCCCGACAATGCGCAACATCATTACCCGTACGAGGGGCGCACCGCGCCGACCCACATGACCGACACGATCTCCGCCAGCCAGCACGAAGACACGAACCTCCGCACCGACGCCGCATGGCTCGACGCGCACTGGATGCCGTTCACCGCGAACCGTCAGTTCAAGTCCGACCCGCGGATGATCGTGTCCGCCAAGGACGCCTATTACACGGACGCCGAAGGCCGCAAGATCTTCGACGGCCTGTCGGGCCTGTGGTGCACGGGCCTCGGTCACGGCCGCACGGAAATCACCGAAGCGGTGAGCCGCCAGATCGCGCAGCTCGACTACGCGCCGGCGTTCCAGTTCGGCCACCCGAAGTCGTTCGAGCTCGCGAACAAGATCAAGGAGCTGACGCCGGCCGGCCTCGACTACGTGTTCTTCACGGGCTCGGGCTCGGAGGCGGCCGACACGTCGCTGAAAATGGCCCGTGCCTACTGGCGCGCGAAGGGCAAGGGCACGAAGACGCGCCTGATCGGCCGCGAGAAGGGCTATCACGGCGTGAACTTCGGCGGCATCTCGGTCGGCGGGATCGGCGCGAACCGCAAGCTGTTCGGCCAGGGCATCGACGCCGATTTCCTGCCGCACACGCAGCTCGCCGAAAACAAGTTCTCGCGCGGGATGCCGGATAACGGCGCCGACCTCGCCGACCGTCTGCTCGACCTGATCACGCTGCACGACGCGTCGAACATCGCGGCCGTGATCGTCGAGCCGTTCTCCGGTTCGGCAGGCGTGGTCATCCCGCCGAAGGGCTATCTGAAGCGCCTGCGCGACATCTGCACCGCGCACGACATCCTGCTGATTTTCGACGAGGTCATCACGGGCTTCGGCCGCTCCGGCGCGATGACGGGCGCCGATGCGTTCGGCGTGACGCCCGACATCATGAACTTCGCGAAGCAGGTGACCAACGGCACGCAGCCGCTCGGCGGCGTGATCGCGACGAAGGAGATCTACGACACGTTCATGGCGGCCGGCGGCCCCGACTACATGCTCGAGTTCCCGCACGGCTACACCTATTCGGCGCACCCGGTCGCGTGTGCGGCCGGCGTGGCGGCGCTCGACCTGCTCGTGAAGGAAGACGCGGTCGCGCGCGTGCGCGATCTCGCGCCGCATTTCGAGGCGGCCGTGCACGGGCTGAAGGGTCAGCGCCATATCGCCGACATCCGCAACTACGGGCTCGCGGCCGGCCTGACGATCGCGGCGCTGCCGGGCGAGCCGGCACGGCGTCCGTACGAGATCGCGATGCGTTGCTGGGCGAAGGGTTTCTACGTGCGCTACGGCGGCGACACGATCCAGCTCGCGCCGCCGTTCATCGCCGAGAAGCGCGAGATCGACAACCTCGTCAACGCGCTGTCCGACGCGCTGAACGAAGTCGACTGAGCGAGCGCCGCGTCATCGCGACCACCGCGGTCACCGACGTGACCGCGACCAACGAATCGACGAAAGAGCCATCCATGAAACACGACAGCAATGTGACTTCCACCCTCGGCCATCTGATCGACGGCAAGCGCGTCGACGGCGGCAGCCGCGTGCAGCCGGTGTTCGACCCGGCCACCGGCGAATCGCACAAGAGCGTCGCGCTTGCCGACCAGCTGACCGTCGACGCCGCGATCGCGTCCGCGCAGGCCGCGTTCCCGGCGTGGCGCAACACGCCGCCGCTGAAGCGCGCGCGCGTGATGAGCCGCTTCAAGACGCTGCTCGAAGAGCATGCGGACGAACTGTGCGCGCTGATCACGGCCGAGCACGGCAAGGTGCTCGCCGATGCGATGGGCGAACTGCAGCGCGGCATCGAGAACGTCGAATATGCGAGCTACGTGCCCGAGCTGCTGAAGGGCGAGCACAGCAAGAACGTCGGCCCCGCGATCGACTCGTGGAGCGAGTTCCAGGCGCTCGGCGTGGTCGCCGGCATCACGCCGTTCAACTTCCCGGTGATGGTGCCGCTGTGGATGTGGCCGATGGCCGTCGCGTGCGGCAACACGTTCGTGCTGAAGCCGTCGGAGCGCACGCCTTCGTCGACGCTGCGCATGGCCGAGCTCGCGCTCGAGGCCGGCCTGCCGCCCGGCGTGCTGAACGTCGTGAACGGCGACAAGGAGGCGGTCGACACGATCCTCACCGACGCGCGCGTGAAGGCGGTGAGCTTCGTCGGCTCGACGCCGATCGCCGAGTACATCTACTCGACCGGCTGCGCGAACGGCAAGCGCGTGCAGGCGCTGGGCGGTGCGAAGAACTTCGCGGTCGTGATGCCCGACGCCGACATCGACAACGCGGTGAACGCGCTGATGGGCGCCGCCTACGGTTCGTGCGGCGAGCGCTGCATGGCGATTCCGCTCGTCGTCGCGATCGGCGATGAAACGGGCGACCGCATCGTCGCCGGGCTCAAGGCCGAGATCGAAAAAATGAAGGTCGGCCCCGGCAACGGCGCGGGCGTCGACATGGGGCCGCTCGTCACGAAGCAGCACTTCGACAAGGTCACGGGCTTCGTCGACGCGGGCGTGGCAGCCGGCGCGACGCTGGTGGTCGACGGCCGCGGCGTGAAGGTCGACGGCCACGACGGCGGCTACTACCTCGGCCCGTGCCTGTTCGACCACGTGAAGCCGGGCATGCCGATCTATCAGCACGAGATCTTCGGGCCGGTGCTCGGCGTGATCCGGCTGAACTCGCTCGACGAAGCGATGGCGCTGATCGACGCGCACGAATACGGCAACGGCACGTGCCTGTTCACGCGCGACGGCGAGGCCGCGCGCTATTTCAGCGACAACATCCAGATCGGCATGGTCGGCATCAACGTGCCGCTGCCGGTGCCCGTCGCGTACCACTCGTTCGGCGGCTGGAAGCGCTCGCTGTTCGGCGATCTGCACGCTTACGGCCCGGACGCGGTGCGGTTCTACACGAAGCGCAAGACGATCACGCAGCGCTGGCCGTCGGCCGGCGTGCGGGAAGGGACGGTGTTCAGCTTCCCGTCGAACCGCTGACGCGTTCGCGGCTGCCGCGCCCGGTGCGCGGCGCCGCGTGTGCGAAGCAACGCAGGCCCGCGCCGAGCGACGATCGGCGCGGGCTTTTTCATGCGTGCGGCCCGTGTGGGCGCGGCGAACGCGCGCGAACGGCGCCTACGGCGCGACCACGTGCCATGCGTTCTTGAAGTTGTCGCCGTTGCGGTCGCCCTGTTTCATGTCCTTCGAGAAGAAATACAGCGGCTTGCCCTTGTATGCCCATTGCGGGCTGCCATCGTCGCGCTTGACGATCGTATAGGGGCCGACCGGCACATCGGTCGCGCTGGCCTTGTACGGCGGCCAGAGCGCTTCGCACTGACCGCTGCACGCGCTGGTGCCCGCGTTCGGTTTGTCCTTGTCGAACGCGTAGACGGTCATGCCGTTCGCGGCGACGAGCGCGCCGTTTTCGACTTTGGTGATCGAGCCTTGAGCCGACGCCGAAACGGACGCCATGGCGAGCAGGGCGGAACTGACGAGCAGCACGGCTTTCATGGATACCTCCTGATGGTCCGGTGGGCGGCACAATTGCGCACACGGCCGGGCGTGCGCGCAATTGCGGGGCGTGGCGCCGGAACGCGGCGCCGGCGCCGCCGGTGCGGGCGTCGGACGGTCGGACGGTCGTGCGCGCCGCATGCACCGACACGCTCCATTCACCATAGGCGGTTTTCGGCGCGGCTGCGAGAAGAAGCGGGCGCGCATCGGCGCCGCTGGGGGTATGCAGGCGCGCGTGCGGCTGCATCGGTGGGGCGGGCGGCGATTGGCGATTGGCGGAAGCGGTGCGAGCGTTCGCGGTCGGAAGCGTTGGCGCGCGCCGACGTCGGGCGCACGCGCGAACGCGCGGCGGCTGACGCGGCGATGTGCGACAGACGACGCAGCCCGTAGCACCGCAGGCGCCCGCGGCTCCGTAGCGCCTCGATACCGCAGCACCGCATACGGCAGCATCGCGGCACGGCAATACGGTGACACGGCGAAACGGCAATACGGCGAAACGGCGAAACGGCGAATCGGCGAAACGGCGAAACGGCGAAACGGCGAAACGGCGAAACGGCGAAACGGCGACAACCCGTCGCCCTCCACCCGCCGACCTTTCAGCGCTACATCGGCAGCGCGCCGAACGCGGCCAGCACGACCGGCATCGCGAATGCGGCCGCAATCGTCTGGAACGCGGTGATGCCTGCCATCAGCGGTGCATCGCCGCCGAGCTGGCGCGCCATGATGTACGACGAGGACGACGTCGGCAGCGCCTGGAACAGCAGCGCGATCGTCAGCGCGGCATCGCCGAGCCCGAACAGGCGGCCGGCCGCGAGCGTCGCAAGCGGCATCGCCATGAACTTGAACGCAGACGCGATACACATCGGCTGCATCCAGCCGCGCGCCGCGTCGAACCGCAGCGCAGCGCCCACGCACAGCAGGCCGAGCGGCATCGACGCGGCGCCGAGCGCGCGCACGGCCGGCTCGATCGCTGGCGGAAACGCGATCCCGCCCGCCTGCATCGCGATCCCGAGCGCGCAGCCGACGACCAGCGGATTCGACACGATCCGGTGCACGAGCGCCCATGCGCCGAGTCGCGTCGCGCCGAAGCGCGCGAACACCAGCACGCACATCAGGTTGACGGTCGGCACGATGGCGGCGACGCATACGGCCGCGAGCGCGATCCCGCGCGCGCCGAACAGCCCGGCGGCGAGCGCCGTGCCGACATAGTTGTTGAAGCGCACCGCGCCCTGGAACACCGACGTGAAGCCCGCGCCGTCGACCTGCACGAACCGGCGAACCAGCAGCACCAGCGCCGCGACGACCGCGGTCGACCCGACCAGCGCCGCGGCGAGCGGCACGACCGGCAGCGCTTGCAGCCGCGCATTCGCGAGGCCGTGCGCGAACAGCGCGGGCAGCAGCACGTAATAGCAGAGCCGCTCGGCTTGCGGCCAGAACGCGTCGCCGATGAAGCCCGTGCGCCGCAGCCCGTGGCCGAATGCGACGAGCAGCGCGACCGGCGCGAGCGCGAGCAGGACGGGGCCGATCATCGGCGCGCCCTCAGGCAGGCGGCGAAGCACGGCGACGCGGGAATCCAGCGGGCAGGCGACATGACGGCGGGCGATCGAAAGAGTGACGATGCCGCCAAGTTAGCACGCCGATCCAGCAGCAATAATGGTTAATTATCGGGCGTTCAATGAGAAATTCTCATCGCTGACGCGGTGACTTCGGCCGCCAGCGCACGCGCGAAGCGCTCGGCCGGGCGCGATTGATGTTCGAGCAGCACGACCTCGCGGCCCATCTGCGGCTCGCCGAACGGCAGGCGCGTGACGGGCGGCAGCCGCGCGAGCGTCGCGTCGGGCAGCGCGACGATCGCCGCGCCGAGGCCGCGCGCGACCATCCGTGCGATCGTCTCCGCGCTGTCGAGCACCATTTGCTCGCGCACGCGCACGCCGATGCGGCGCAGCTCGGCGGCGATCATTCGGCCGGCCCAAGCCTGCGCGTCGAAGCGGATGAACGGCAGCGCGTCGAGCAGCGTGCGCGCGTCGCGCTGCGTCGCGTGCGGCGGCGCGAGCAGCCAGAAGCGGTCTTCGTACAAGGTGGTCCACGTGAGCGCGGGCGGGTGCGGGCGCACCGGGCGCGTCGTGATCGCCGCGTCGAGCTCGCCGGCGGCGACGCGGTTCGCGAGTTCGGCCGACATGCCGGCCGACACGTGCACGCGCAGCGACGGATGCGCGGCGCGCAGCGCCAGCAGCGCATCGGGCAGCGGGCCCGACAGCGCGGTCTGGATCGCGCCGATGCGCAGCCGGCCGACGAGCTTCTTCTCGTCGCTGAGCGCATCGGGAATCCGGTCGACCAGCGCGAGCACCTGTTCGGCCTGCGCGAGCAGAATGTTGCCGGCTTCGGTCAGCACCGGCTGACGGCGCGACCGGTCGAACAGCCTGACGTTGTATTCGCTTTCGAGCGCCTTGATCTGCAGGCTCACCGCCGATTGCGTAAGGCCGATCGCTTCGCCGGCGCGTGCGAAGGTCCGGTATCGGGCGATCGCGACCAGCGTTCTGAATGCGCGTAGTGACATGGATTCGGTGACGTAGACGGCCCGCGCCGGCACGCGGATTGCTCAGGATGCCGGTCGCGCGCGGCGACAACCGCTGCGCGTTCAGCCGGCACGCTGGCCCACATCATGCCCGCGCGCCCGCGACCCGGCAATCGCGGCGGCGCGGGCCTGCGGCCTCGCTGCCGCATGATGTCTGCCCGATGCTTTCGGGGCGACGCACGGCCGTTGCGTTCGCCCCGGCTTTCTTCGGAGGTAACGACGATGCCCGACGACCCCGGTGAGGTTGCACGCGCGAGCTACCGCGCGTACGTCGACAAGGACCGCGACGCGATCGAAGCGCTGATTGCGCCGGATTTCCATTTCACCAGCCCGCTCGACAACCGGCTCGACCGCGACGCGTATCTGGCCCGTTGCTGGCCGAACAGCGCGCTGCTCGCCGGTTTCCGGTTCGTCGACGTCGCCGTGCACGGCGAGTACGTGTTCGTCGTCTATGAAGCCGACACGACGAGCGGCAAGCGCTTCCGGAACGCGGAGCGATTACGCGTGCGCGATGGTCGGATCGTGGAGGCTGAAGTGTATTTCGGCTGGTACGTGCCGCATCCTGCGCCCGACGGCGGGTTCATCGCGTCGGCAGGGTGACGGTGTGGCGGGACGGCTGCTGGATGCGGTGCGCGAGGTGAGGCGAGGCGAGGCGATGTGGCGCCCAGGGCGGCGGGCCTGAAACGACCACGCCGCTTCAATCGAAGCGGCGTGACGGGCAATGCGGTTGCAGCGATCGGCCGGCTCGTCGGGCGCGCGCGCAGGCAATGCGGACGATGCGCGCGCGGCGGGCCGGGCCATGACGACGCGGCGTCATGCTCAGCTGCCGAAGTAGACGTTGCAGAAGCTGACGGGGCCCACGCAGGCGTTCGGATCTTCCTGCTTCGATTGCGTACGATCGACACGGCCTGCGGCCTCGACGGTTTCGGCGCGGTTCGCCGGTTGCTGTGCACCGTCGGCCGGGGCGGGCTGGGCGTGCGCGACGGCAGCGGTGAGCGACAGGGCAACGACGGCGAGATACAGCGGCTTCATTTGGGGCTCTCCTGGGTCAGTACCGGCGTCGCCGGCAGTGACCAAACTATAAGCTCGCGGTGCCTAAAGATTAATCACCGCGGGTGTAGAGCTTATTTCCAATCGCAACAAGGGTGAGGTTGCGTGCGCATCGATCGCCGTCGCAGCCGACACGGTTTCCGCCGCCTTCAGCCGTAGTGACGATTGAACGGCGCATCCTTGTCCAGCAGCGCGCTGCGGAGGAAGTGCAGGCAGCCGATGATGCGCTGCATGCGGTGGCGCTCGTCGGGCACCGCGTACCACGCATGCAGCGTATGCTGCGCGGCGCGGATCGCCAGATTCACCGATTTCAGCGTGCGGGCGTGGTGGCTTGGCGTCGGATCGTCGAAGAAGCGCGGTAGCTCGTGCAGCACCGCGTCGACCGATGCGGTCCAGTGCAGCGTCTGCGGCGGCTTCGTTGCGCAGAACTCGTTCATCTCGTCGCGCAGGTCGATGACCGCGTGGCCGACCTCGAGCGTCGACAGCATCCAGCGCAATGCAATCCGATGCTGGCGCGTGCGCTTCACGAGCAGCGTGCGCAGCTGCGCCATCAGGTCATGCGTGCTCGACTGGAACCGCGCGGCGAGACCTTCGCGCGTGTCTTCGCAGGCGAGCGTGACCTGGCGGCGCAGATCGTGCGCGATGCGCGACGTGAGCCACGGCATGTGCGTCGGAAACACGACCGCGAACATGATCGAGCAGGCGAGCAGCGCGACGACGACCGCGACGCCGTTGTTGATCAGCAACTCGGGCGTATACGAAATCGCGTTGTCCGGCCCGGCCAGCAGACAGAAGAACACCGCAAACCCGATCCCGTAGCCGGACAGGCCCGGTCGCATCGCGAGAAATGCGCCGAGGCCGAGCACCGGCGTGAGCGCCGCGCACAGCAGCGGAAAGCCGTCGATGTTCGGATAGACGTAGCACAGGCACACGTAGCCGACGGCCGTCGCGAACGCCGCGCCGACGCTCATCTGTGCGACGAATTTCGGCGCGCGCGGCGACGTCGAGCTCAACGCGCACGCGATGGCCGTGGAGATCACGGCCAGCGAACCGCTCGGCCACTCCGACGCGATCCAGAACGCGCTCATCGCGCCCACGGCGACGAGCGTGCGCAGGAACGCGAAGCCGACGAAGAACGAATTCGTCTTCACCGCGTAGTGCGTGACCGAGCGCTCGAACGCGTGATCGTCGCGGTCGAGCGACGCGTTGGTGTCCGCATAGCCGAGATACTCGCCGATGAAGCGATACATCAGCTCGATCGCGGTATCGAAATCGAGCAGGCCGCCGGCCGCATGATCCTCGATCGCGCGGCGCGACGCGCGTGCGGCCTTCGGCAGCGCCGCGTGGAAGCGGCGCAGTTCCAGCAGCGCGCCGGTCGTCGTCGTGATGCCGCGCTGCCGCTCGTCGCGCAAGGCGGCGATCCGCTGCGCGAGGCCGTCGAGGTGCGGCGCGATCGCACCGAGCACGGCGTCCGACTGGTTCACGCGCAGGCGCTTGATGAGCTGGTGCAGCGCGTGCAGCCGCGTGCAGGCGTTCATGAACTCGCTGTTCAGCCGCGCGAGCCGGCGGCTGCGTGCGCGAATGTGCGGGTCTTCGAACGATGCGAACGCACGGTTCGCCTCGAAGCCGACGATCTCGTCGACGAAGTCGGCGAAGCGCCGTTCGAAGTCGCCGCGCGCCAGCTCGCCGGACAGCGCGCTGGCCGCAAACGAGGCGAACTTCACGCGACGCGCGGCCAGCGAGCGCATCAACGCCTTCGCGGAACTGAGCGGCAGGATCAGCGCGCTGACCGCGCCCGAGCAGGCGATCCCGAGCGCGACTTCGGCGGCGCGCGTGAGCGCCGACTGGAACAGCGTCTGCGGCGTCATCACCGCGGGCAGGCCGATCAGCGCGGCCGTGTAGCCGGCGAGCACGAAGCCGTACCAGCGAAAGTGACGGTTGCGCACCGCGAGCGCGATGCAGCTGCCGATCCACAGCGTGATGCCGGCCATGTACAGCTCGGGCTGCTGCGCGAACAGGCCGCCGAGCGCCAACGCGGCCACCAGGCCGGCCGCCGTGCCGAGCACGCGGTAGAAGCTCTTCGCGAACACCATCCCCGACAACGGCTGCATCAGCACGAACACGGTGGTCATTGCGGTGCGCGGCTGCGACATCTCGAGCCGCATCGCGATGCCCATCGCGAGCAGCGCGGCGAGCACGGTCTTGGCGAGGTGCAGCCAGATCAGCCCGTCGCTCGTCGCCCAGTCGCGTGCGGCTTTGCCGAGCGGATCGAGCCAGGTGTTCCATCGTGGCGGTTCGATGGGAGGTTGCTCGATCGCAGGTTGTGGCTTCATGAAAAGGCAGAGGTCCGTGCGGTGCCGTCGTGCGGCCGAACAGGACCAGTCGACTGATGAGGCACCGATTGTAGGAGCGCCGCGCGTGTGCATTAACGCAGTTGCAGGGAAACGATAGTTGCTGGCGTGGCAACAATCTGTCGCACCCGCTGGAGGAAAATGACGGCTCTGCTACAGGTGGCTTACAGGAATGGATACGCTACAAAACATGCGCGTGTTTACGCGCGTGGTCGAGACAGGCAGTTTCACTGCCGCCGCACAATCGCTGAACTCGACGACGGGCGCGATGTCGCGCGCGGTGTCCGAGCTCGAAGCGCGGCTGCGCACTCGTCTGATGAATCGCTCGACCCGCCGCCTTGCGCTGACCTCGGCCGGCGAAAATTATTTACGGCGCTGTCGCCAGATTCTCGCCGACGTCGATCGCGCGGAGGAGGAGGCGAGCTGCGCGCACGAGCGCCCGGCGGGCGTGCTGCGCATGCACAGCTTCGCGAGCGTCGGCCATCACTACGTGATGCCCACGCTCACGCGCTATCACGCGCAGTATCCGGACGTGTCGATCGAACTGTCGCTGTCGCAGCGGATGCCCGACCTGTTCGACGGCACGAGCGACATGGCGGTCGTGACCGCGTCGTCGCTGCCCGATTCGGAACTCGTGTCGCACCTGCTCGGCTCGACCTTCAGCATCCTGTGCGCGTCGCCCGAATACGTGACGCGCCACGGCGCGCCGGAGCATCCGACCGATCTCGGCGCGCACGCGTGCCTGACGCTCTGCACGCCGGCGTTCCCGACGCACGAGTGGGTGCTCGAAGGCGCCGACGGCGTCGAGCAGATCCATGTCGCCGGGCCGGTGCAAACCAACACGGCCGAGTCGCTCGCGCTCGCGATCCGCGACGGCCTCGGCATCGGCATGCTGCCGCTGTATTCGGCGATCGACGCGTTGCAGGACGGCACGCTCGTGCGCGTGTTGCCGAGCCACATCCTGCAGAAGATGAACGTGTATGCGCTGTATCCGTCGCGCCGTTTCGTCGACGCGAAGGTGCGCACCTGGGTCGAGATGCTGCGCGCGCAGGTGCCGGGGATGATCGCGCACGACGTCGAGATGCTGCAGGCGATCGCGCGCGAGAGCGAGCCGCAGGAAGCCTGAGCGTGCTGCACGAGCGGCGAACGCCTGCCCTGTGTGGGTTGCGCGGCTCGCATCGCTTGCGGGGCGTCGTGTAGAAGCCGTGCGCCGTGCCGCGCCCGCATGATGCGTATCGTGCGGGCGCGGCGTCGTTTGATGCGCGTTACAGCGAAGGCTTCGCCGCCACGCCCGATTCGGTCGCGCCGCCTTCGGCCGGGCCGTACGCGCGTTGCGCCGCATCGCGCGCGGCGAGCCGCTTGGCCGCGAGGCGCTGCTGGGCGGCCATGAGATCGTCCGGGTAGTTGCCGGCGTCGCCGAGTGCCGGGTTGTAGCCGACCGATTCGAGATCGTAGAGCTCCTGAAGCACCTGCGCGCGCGTGACGGGCACCTTGGCCGACTGGGCAAACGACAGGGCCGGAGCGACGAGCAGCACGGCAGCGGCGGCGGTGACGACGAGCGATTTCACGAGATTCTCCTGTACACGGGGTGAGGCCGGTTCGACGATCGCGATGCATGATCGCAATGCGATTCGATCCATGGATGCCAGTCTATTCAGCGCACGCAGGCGCAAAAACCCCGATTCCAGGCAGGCAGCTTCTCAGATGGAACAACATTCTCGGATGCAGCATGAATGAACGCCGCCCGCGTCGGATGAACCGGCCGGTCAGGGCAGGTTCATCGTTGCGGGCGGCGTTCAGATCAGACGAATCGACGCTCAGAAGCGCGTGCGCATGCCGATCGTGCCGACGATCTGGTTGGCGGTGGTCGATGCGCCGCCCGACGTGTTGATGAACGCCTGGTAGCCGCGGCCCGATGCGTGCTGATACATCGCTTCCGCGTACAGGTCGGTGCGGCGCGACAGCTTGTAGACGGCCTGCAGGTCGACCTGGTGCCACTTCGGATCGGTGCCGTGCTTGCTGTCCGGATTCGACACGCTCGCGTCCGTGTAGACGTAGGCTGCGCCCAGGCTCACGGCCGGCGTCACCGCATAGCGCACGTTCAGGTCGTAGTTGTTGAACGCGACCTGGCCGGTCGAGCCGAACGAACCCGAGTTGTCATACTGCGAGCGCGTATAGACGAAGCCGACGGTCGCCGGGCCGAACACGTAGCTGAGGCCGCCGCCGTACGAACGCATGCGGTCCGCGCCGACCGACCAGCCGCCCTGGCTCAGGCTCTTCGCTTCCGCGACGTCGGTCGCGCCCGGGCTCGCGCTGGTCGAGCCCTTGGTGCCGTTCATCTGCAGGTACGCGCCGGCGACCTTCAGCGGGCCGTTCGTGTAGCTGGCCGCGAAGCTGTAGGCGCGGTTGCTGCCGAAGTTCGTCGCGTTCGAGAAGCCGTACAGCGCGCCGACCTTGAACCCGGCGATCGTGTCGCTCGTGTACTTGACCGCGTTGTTGATACGCACCGAGTGGTTCAGGTTGTCGTTGTCGAACGGATGCGCGAAGCCCGTGTCACCGAAGTCGCCGGACGTCGCCGACAGCGGCGCGACGAAGTCGACCATCGTGTCGTACTGGCGGCCGAGCGTCAGCGTGCCGTAGCCGGCTTCGCTCAGGCCCACGTATGCGTGCCGGCCGAACAGCTTGCTGTCCTGGCCGAGCGCGCCGTTGTTCACGTTGAAGCCGTTCTCGAGCACGAACAGCGCCTTCAGGCCACCGCCGAGATCTTCGGAGCCCTTCAGGCCGAAGCGGCTGCCGTTGATCGTGCCGCTCGTCATGCGCCAAAGCGATGCGCCGCCCGCGTTGTTGGTATAGGCGATGCCGGCGTCGATCAGGCCGTACAGCGTGACCGAGCTTTGTGCATGGGCGAGCGGCGCGAACAGCGCGGTCGTGCATGCGGCGGCAACGAGGGTTTTCTTCATCTGACAGCTCCTGCGTGTGGATGGATGACCAAAGTTCGGCGCAAGTTTAGGGGGGCGCGCGCCCGATTCGCGCGACGGCCGTCCGGAGACACTGTTGCGAGTTACGCAAAAGTGTGTCACACGGAGTTCACAAATCGCTGCAGCCGCGGAACCATACGCGTTTTCGTCGCCGATGCGCTCCGCAAGACGCCGGCTGGGTGTGCGGCGTGTCGCAAATCGACAACATGCAGGCTCGCCGGTGCGAGCAGTTGATCGGCGCGCGGCGCGCATGGACAATGCACAGGCCCATACCGAGATCCGGAGATTCCGATGGTCACGCCCCGCCGACCTTCCTTCAGCAGCGCGCTGTGCTATCGCGACCCGAAAGGCGCGCTGGACTGGCTGGAGCACGCGTTCGGCTTCGAGCGCGCGATCGTCGTCACGACGCCGGCCGGCGACATCGCGCACGCGGAAATGACGTTCGGCGACGGTCTCGTCATGGTCGGCGGCGCCTGGGCCGACTGCATCGCGTCGCCGGAGGACACCGGCGGCCGCAATACCCAGCACGTCCACGTGCATCTTCCGGACGACGCCGACATCGACGCGCACTGCGAGCGCGCGCGTGCGGCCGGCGCCGAGATCCTGCAGCCGCCGGCCGACCAATTCTACGGCGACCGCACGTATCGCGCGCGCGATCCCGGCCGGCACGTATGGACCTTCGGCAAGCACGTGCGCGACGTGACGAACGACGAAATGCGCGCGGCGACCGGCCTGGCGATCCACACGTTCCATTGAGCGCGACGCGGCATCTCGCTCACCCGTTCCCACCCGCGGCCCGCGGTGGCCGCTTCACGCCTGGACCCACATGAACGTCATCAATGCGCGCCTGCGCGGCCGCGACGGCCTGTTCACGATCGGCATCGACGCCGACACGATTACCCGCATCGACGCGCAGCATGCGCCGCTCGAGCCCGGCCACGCCGCCGACGTCGACGCGGGCGGCCGGCTCGCGATCGCGCCGCTCGTCGAGCCGCACATTCATCTCGATGCGGTGCTCACGGCCGGCGAGCCGGCCTGGAACATGAGCGGCACGCTGTTCGAGGGGATCGAGCGCTGGTCCGAGCGCAAGGCGACCATCACGCACGACGACACCAAGGCGCGCGCGCATGCGGCGATCGGCATGTTGCGCGATCACGGCATTCAGCACGTGCGCACCCACGTCGACGTTACCGACCCGACGCTCGCCGCGCTGAAGGCGATGCTCGAAGTGAAGGAGGAGGCGCGCGGGCTGATCGATCTGCAGATCGTCGCGTTTCCGCAGGAGGGCATCGAGTCGTTCGACGGCGGCCGCGCGCTGATGGAGCAGGCGATCGACCTCGGCGCGGACGTGGTCGGCGGGATTCCCCATTTCGAGAACACGCGCGAGCAGGGCGTCAGCTCGATCCGCTTCCTGATGGAGCTGGCCGAGCGCACCGGCTGTCTCGTCGACGTCCACTGCGACGAGACCGACGATCCGCAGTCGCGCTTTCTGGAAGTGCTCGCGGAAGAGACGCGCGTGCGCGGGATGGGCGCGCGCGTGACGGCCAGCCACACCACCGCGATGGGCTCCTACGACAACGCGTACTGCTCGAAGCTGTTCCGGCTGCTCAAGCGCGCGGGGCTGAACTTCGTGTCGTGCCCGACCGAGAGCATCCATCTGCAGGGCCGCTTCGACACGTTTCCGAAGCGGCGCGGCGTCACGCGCGTCGCCGAACTCGATCGCGCCGGGCTGAACGTGTGCTTCGGACAGGATTCGATCAAGGATCCGTGGTATCCGCTCGGCAACGGCAATATCCTGCGCGTGCTCGACGCCGGCCTGCACATCTGCCACATGATGGGCTACCAGGACCTGCAGCGCTGCCTCGACTTCGTCACCGACCACGGCGCGACGACGATGCATCTCGGCGAGCGCTACGGGATCGAGGTCGGGCGCCCGGCCAGCCTCGTCGTGCTCGACGCCGACAGCGACTACGAAGCGGTGCGGCGGCAGGCGAAGGCGACGCTGTCGGTTCGCCACGGGAAAATCATCATGCGGCGGGAGCCCGAGCGCATCACGTATCCGGCGTGACGCGTTCGGCGCGGCGCACCGCGGCTTCGTTTCCCCGATATAGTCGAGAAACGCATGAGTTGATTCGAAAAAGACGTTTGCCTCATGATCGGCCGGCACCTACGATGCGTTCCTGACAGCGGCGTGCATGGTGCGCGCCGCGGCGTCGATCCTGACTCGCCTGCCCATGCGCCCCGATCTGCCGTCCGCCCCCACGCCTGTTTCGCCGCCCGCCAGCCCGTTCGCGCGGATCGCCATCGTCACGGTCCTGACCGGTATCGGAGCCGGCTTCGGCGGGATGCTGCTCGCGCTGCTGCTGCATGCGATCCAGCACGTCGCGTACGGCTACGACCTCGCGCATGTGATCGGCGCCGAGAGCTTTCTGACCGGCGTGACGCGCGTCGAGCCGCTGCGGCGGGCCGGCGTGCTGATCGTGTGCGGGCTCGTCGCCGGCGGCGGCTGGTGGGCGCTGTACCGTTACGGCCGGCCGCTCGTCAGCATCCGGCGCGCCGTGCGCGCGGCCGATCCGCGCATGCCGTTGGTCAGCACCACGGTTCATGCGCTGTTGCAGATCGTGACCGTCGCGCTCGGCTCGCCGCTCGGCCGCGAGGTCGCGCCGCGCGAAATCGGCGCGCTGCTCGCCGGGCGGCTCGCGCAGCGCGCGGGGCTCACGCCCGCCGACTGTCGGCTGATGGTCGCGTGCGGGGCCGGCGCCGGCCTCGCGGCCGTCTACAACGTGCCGCTCGGCGGCGCCGTGTTCGTGCTCGAAGTGCTCGTCGGCACGTTCGATCTGCGCGCGCTGGTGGTGGCGCTCGTCACGTCGGCGCTCGCCGCGGCCGTCGCGTGGCTTGGCCTCGGCAACGAACATCAGTACACGGTGCCGCCGTTCGTGCTGAGCACGCCGCTGGTGGCGTGGTCGATCGTCTGCGGGCCGCTGTTCGGCTTCGCCGCGTACGGCTTCGTGCGGCTCACGACCCGCGCGCGCGCCGATGCGCCGAAGGGCGCGTGGCTGCCGGTGCTCGCGCTCGTCAACTTCGCGGTGATCGGCTTGCTCGCGATGCGCTTCCCGCAACTGCTCGGCAACGGCAAGGGGCCGGCGTCGCTCGGTTTCGACGGCACGCTGACGGTCGGCCTCGCGGCCACGCTGCTCGTGCTGAAGGTGCTGATCGAAGCGGGCAGCCTGCGCGCGGGCGCAGAGGGCGGGCTGCTGACGCCGGGGCTTGCGAACGGCGCGCTGCTCGGCGTCGTGCTGGGCGGGTTGTGGAGCGCCGTGTGGCCGGGCGCGTCGGTCGGCGGCTGCGCGCTGGTCGGCGCGACCGCGTTTCTCGCCGCGTCGATGCAGATGCCGATCACGGCCGTCGTCCTGCTGCTCGAATTCACGCGCGCGAATCACGACAGCCTCGTGCCGATGCTGCTGGCCGTGGCCGGCTCGCTCACCGCATACCGGTTCGCGCAGCAGCTCGCGCAACGCCGGGCGAATGCGGTCGCGGCGGTGGGCGTCGGCGCGACGGCGGCTCGCTAGGGGGCGTACGCAGCGCATCGCCGCGCATGCGCCGGCCGCGCGCCGTTCAGGCAGAATCGGCATTCCGTTTCCTGCCGATGGACGCCGCCATGACCGATCCGACTCAGCCGAGCGCGCGCGACGCATACGCGAGCTTCGCGCAACGCTACGCGGACATCGCGCCGACCAAGGCGCACAACGCGCTGTACGAACGCCCGGCGTCGCTGGCGCTGCTCGGCGACGTCGCCGGCCTCGCGGTGCTGGACGCCGGCTGCGGCCCCGGCATCTGCAGCGAGCACCTCGCGCGCCACGGCGCGACCGTCCACGCGTTCGACATCACGCCCGAGATGGTCGCGCTCGCGCGAGCGCGCTGCGCCGGGCTCGCGGTCGAGGTGGCGCAGGGCGATCTCGCGGCGCCGCTCGACTGGCTGCCCGAGCGCGCCTTCGACAAGATCCTGTGCTCGCTCGCCTTCGACTACGTGCGCGATCTCGCCGTGCCGCTGCGGGAATTTGCGCGCGTCGCGCGGCCGGGCGCGACGCTGGTGTTCTCGATGGCGCATCCGATGCGCGACTGGATGGACGAGCGTACGCGCGGCGACGGCACGTACTTCGAAACGAGCCGGTTCGGCTTCCACTGGTCGGGTTTCGGCGAACCGAAACCCTATGTCGAAGCGTGGCGCCGGCCGCTGGCCGAGATCCTGAACCCGCTCGCCGACGCCGGCTGGCGGCTCGACCGCTTCGTCGAACCGACGCCGCTGCCGCAGATGAAGGCCGTGTCGGAACGGCTCCATGCGGAGCTGTCGCGCTCGCCCGCATTCCTCTGCATCCGCGCGCGCCGCTGACGCCGCCGACGCCACATGCGCGGCCGGCGTCGTGCGCGGGCTACTTCTGCGGCGCGTCGGTCAGCGTGCCGAGGAACGCCTCGATGTCCTTGATGTCCTGCTCGGTCATCGCGGGCCGGTCGCCGGGCTTGCGGTCGAACGGCGCATCGGTCACGTCGACGTTCGCGCGGTATTGCGGCGGAATGTCGTCGTATTCGTCGACCTTGCCGTCCGCGCCGCGCGGATAGAACTTCTGCGGCGCGATGCTGCGCTCGTTGTAGAACGCCATCACCTGATCGAGCGTGTGGAACACGCCGTTGTGGAAGAACACCTGGCGCGTCGCCGCGTTGCGCAGCGTCGGCGTGAGGAACATCCCGCAGTACTGCGTCTGGTCCTTCAGGTCGTCGCGGAACGGCCCGCACACGCCGAGATCGTGGAACGCCGGGTTGCGGTTCGCCGCGAGCGCGCGGTTGCGCGGCACGCCGAGCGCCTCGTACTGGTAGTCGGTGAACATCGGCGGCAGGCCGTCCTTGCCCGGCTGCGACAGATGGCAGCCGGCACAGTTGGCCTTGGCCGGATCGTTGAAGAGCCGCAGCCCGCGCAGCTCGGTCTGCGTGAGGCGCGCGCGGCCTTCCAGCCAGCGATCGTACTTGCTGTCGTACGGATGGAACGACCGGTCCTCGACCTGGTATCGCGCAATCGCGAACATCGCCTCCGATACGACGAGCTGCGGGCTCGCGAACACGCGCGGGCCGAACAACTGCTCGAAGCGCGCGCGATGCGGCGACTGCGCGAGCTTGCGCGCGACGTCGTCGATGCTCGCGTTGGCCATCTCGACCGGGTTCAGCAGCGGCCCGAAAGCCTGCTGCTGCAGCGTGTCGGCGCGGCCGTCCCAGAACATGCCGCCTTGCGGCACGAGTTGCGGCGCGGCCGCCGTGCCGGCCACCTTCTGCGCCTTGACCACGCCGGCAGCCGACGCCGCCTGCTGCGCGACGCTCGGCGCCGCGTCGTTTTCGCCCGCATCGGGGCCGATGCTGAAATTCGGCTGCCGGTACAGATACATCAGCGACGGCGGCGGGCGGTAGCCCTGCTGCGTCATCGTGAGGCCGCCGGGCTGCACGTCGAGCGCGTTCGGCGGCCCGTAAGCGCGGTCGGGGCTGTGGCACGACGCGCACGACTGCTTGCCCGATGCCGACAGCGACGGATCGAAGAACAGCGCGCGCCCGAGCTGCGCGACCGCGGACAGCGGCTGCACGGGCGGCCGCTGCAGCACCACGGGATGCGGATTGGCGCCGGTCCAGTTCGCGACGACCTCGCCGATCGCGGCCGGCGTGCGCGCCGGAAACGCGACCGCGAAGGCGCCGTAGCCGAGCACGGCCGCGGCGAGCACGAAGGCCGCGCGGCGCAGCACGCGGGTGGGGGAGCGCGGCGCGGCGGCGCCGGGCGTGTCGGGGGACGGGTACGCGGGACGAGCTGTCATGCTGTGGGTCGAGGCGGTCGGGCGCCGCACGCGGCGGCGCTTGAAATGGAAACGGCCGGCGCGCGATGCGCCGGCCGACAGAGGCCGGTCAGGCGGTACCGGTCAGTTCGCCGGCGCCGCGCTCAGCACGGTGCCCTGGGTCGGATCGAGATACAGCGGCGCCGTGTTCGGCTTCGACGAGAAGTCGAACAGCCCGCGCAGGTCGCCTGCGACCGCATCGAACGAGCCGCCGCCGATGCGCTGGCCGCCGAGCCAGTTGTCCTCGATGAAGCGCAGGACCGATGCCTGGTCGATCAGCGTGTGGTCGACGTAGTTCTGCTTCGCGTACGGCGAGATCACGACCAGCGGGATGCGCACACCGGGGCCGCAGCGGCCGTTCACGGTGCTGCCGTTCACGCCGGTGGTGCCGCCGGAGCCGCACTTGCCGTTGCCGTTGAGCTGGTCGACCGCGTCGGACGACGCATGGGTCGGCGGCGTGTACACGTGGTCGTACCAGCCGTCCGAGTCGTCATACGTGACGATCACGGCCGTGTTCTGCCAGTCCGGCTGCTGCTGCAGGAAGTTGACCACCTTCGTCACGAACGCCTGCTCGTCGAGCGGGTCCGAGTAGCCGGCGTGCGCGTCCTGTGCAGCCGGCGCCTTCAGGAAGCTGACCGACGGGAAGTTGCCTGCCTTCACGGCCGCGAAGAAGTCGTCGCTGTCGTACTGGTGGTTCGCCGGCTCCGCCGTCTTGCCGTCCGTCTGGACGCTCGAGCCGATCGCCGCGATCGAGCTCGGCCGCGTGTGCTGCGGGTTCGACGTCGACGCGTAGTACTGGAACCAGTTGTGATGCGGGATGTAGTCGGCCGTCGCCGCGTTCACCGCGGTCGCGACCGTGCTGCGCGCGCAGCCCGTCGTGCCGTTGCCGTTGGTCGTCGACAGGTTGAAGCCGCCCATGAAGCCGCCCCACGTGATCTTCGCGGCGTTCAGCAGGTCGCCGATGTTCTTGCCGCTCATCATCGCCTGGTCGGTCGTGCTCGAGCACACGTCGTAGCCGGGGTCGACGTCGTTGATCATCGTGAGGCCGCCCTGGCCGTCGTTGATGTAGTACGACGTGGCCGCGAGCGTCGACGGCTGCTTCGACGTCTTGACGATCTGCATCCCGTTGGTCTGGCCCGCGATCAGGTTCAGCGCGCCCGGCGTCGACGGGCCGTAGACCGTCGTGTACGCGTTGTCGCTCATCGAGAAGCGCTGCGCGTAGTTCCACAGTGCCGTGACGGTGTTGCCGTCGAAGTAGCCCATCACCTGGCCCTTCGTGCCGAACGCGCCGGCGCCGCCCGCCGACGCCTTGCCGGTGTATTTCGGGAACAGGTCGGCGAGGCCGTTGTCCGCGGCCAGCTGTTCGGCCGTGTACGCGTGGTTCTGGTCGGCCGTGGCGGCCTGTGTGCGATCGAGGCGGAACGGATTGGCCGCGTCGGTGCCGTTGGCGGTGTTCGTGAAGTTCGGGTTCGCGGTGAGCAGCGTGCCCGTCAGCCCGTTGATCGACGGCGTGCCGGCCTTCGCGGTGAACGCCGGCTCGCCGGCCGGGTTCGTCGCGTTCGGGTAAGTGCCGAAATAGTGGTCGAACGACACGTTTTCGCCGTAGATCACGACGACGTGCTTGATCGGCGTGGCGGTCTGCAGCGCATCCTGCGACGACACCGCGGGCGTCGACGAGGGACCGTCGCTGCCGCCGCAGGCGAACAGCGCCAGTGTGGCGCCGGCGCAGGCGGTGACGAGCAAGGCTTGACGAAACATCGGGAAACTCCAGGTAGGTTGTTCGACGAAGGAGCGCCGCTGCGTCACCGGGGCGGTTCGGCGCGGCGCTCGTGGTAGAGCCCCGGCATTGAAACAGCTTGGTATGAAGATATGGGGGCGGAGCGGTTTCGCGATCATTGCGTGCCGGTATCGATTCCATTACGCCGCGCGCCGATGCGAAAGACAGTGGAAAGGAACGGCGCGCGTTCAGGCGCGTGCGATGACGGCGGCGGCATGTGTCGGCATCGCCGAGGCCCGCCTCGTGCGCCTCCTGCGTCGCGCGGCCGGTCGCTCATTCGGCGAAGCCGGTCCGCAAGCCTTTTTTGACAAGCACGGGACGGATTCTTACGATGATCGGCCTGCGGCGACCCATTCCGCGTCGCTGCCGTCAGCGAGTGTCCAACGTGCCGATTCCCGTCCTGTTCGCCGTCCTGTGTGCCGCCTTCCTGCATGCGTCGTGGAATGCGCTGGTGCGCAGCAGCGGCGACCGGCTGCGCTCGGCCACCGTCCTGCAGATCGCGATCGGGTTGTTCGCGCTGCTGTTCCTGCCGGCCGCCGCGCCGATCGCGGCCGCGAGCTGGGCGTGCGTCGTCGCGTCCGCGGCGATTCACGTGGTCTACACGCTGCTGCTGGTGCGCGCGTACGAGCACGGCGACCTGAGCGTCGCGTATCCGGTCGCGCGCGGCACCGCGCCGCTGCTCGTCACGCTCGGAGCCGCCGCGTTCGCGGGCGAGCGCCTGAGCGCCGGCGCTCAATGCGGACTCGTCCTGATCTGCGCGGGCATCATGGCGATCGGCCTCGAGCGGCGCGCGGGCGCGGCGCACCGGATGAAGCAGGTGCTGCCGATCGCGTTCGCGACCGGCGTTTCGATCGCCGCGTACAGCGTCGTCGACGGAATCGGCGTGCGGGAAAGCGGCAGCACGATCGGCTATGCGGCGTGGACGTTCGTGCTGACCGGGGCGCTGATGGCCGCGTACTACAGGCTGCGGGCGGGGCCGCTGCGGCTCGCGCAGAATCTCGCCGACACCGCGAAGGCCGCGTGCGGCGGCGTGTTCGCGGCGCTCGCCTACGCGATCGTGATCTGGGCCATGGCGCGTGCGCCGATGGGGCCGGTGTCCGCCTTGCGCGAAACGAGCGTGGTATTCGCGGCGCTGATCGCGCGCGTGTATCTCGGCGAGCGGCTGACGCCGCGTCGCGCGGCCGGATGTGCGGTGATCGCCGGCGGCGCGCTGCTGATCAGCGCGTTCGAAGCCGTGCGCTGAGCAAGGCGGCCCGCGCTGCGCGGCAGCGCATCAGGTTTCGACCGGCATCGCGCTCGTGCATTTGATTTCATCGAGACAGACGCTCGAATGCACGCCGCTCACGCCGGGAATCCGCATCAGCGTCTCGAGCAGGAACGTCGACAGGCCTTTCAGATCGCGCGCGACCACCTTCAGCACGTAGTCGATATCGCCGGTCACCGAAAAGCATTCCTGGATCTGCGCGAGATCCGACACGAGCTTCTGGAATTTCGACAGGTCGCGGATATGCCCGCGCTCCATCGTCACGTGCACGAACGCGGTGACGCCGAAGCCGAGCGTGTCCGGGCACAGGCGGGTTTCGTAACGGCGGATCGCGCCGATCTCCTCGAGGCGCCGATGGCGCCTGAGCGTCTGCGCGGGCGACAGGCCGACCGCCTTCGCGAGATCGAGGTTCGACGCACGGCCGTTCTCCTGCAGCACCGCCAGCAAGTGGCGATCGACGCGATCGAGAACCGGTTCAGGCATTTTTGTTTCCTCATCTGTCTCCCGCGTGCAATCTTATCTCATAATGTAGGGTTTGCATGAGCGGGTTACGCAACCCGATTTCGCGGTCGCGACGCTAAACTGACGCCGGATTTTCGCGTACGGCCGCGACCATGCGGGCGATGGCGGCCCTCCGCGGCAGGTCCGGCGGGCCTGCGGACGAAGGGGCGCCGCCGCGCGAAGATCGCAGTCCCCAACCCGGCGCCTCCACGAACGGTGGCCGGCACAGTAAAACAGCGCCCGGCACACCGAGGCGCGCCGCACCGCTTCGGGCGGAGGCGGACAGAACGGAGAAGACATGGTTTCTGGAAACGAGAAGGACGGCCTGAAGCGGGGGCTGAAGAACCGGCACATCCAGCTGATCGCGCTCGGCGGCGCGCTCGGCACGGGGCTGTTCCTCGGCATCGCGCAGACGATCAAGATGGCCGGCCCGTCCGTGCTGCTCGGCTATGCGGTCGCAGGCGTCGTGGCGTTCTTCATCATGCGCCAGCTCGGCGAGATGGTCGTCGACGAGCCGGTCGCCGGTTCGTTCAGCTACTTCGCCGACAAATACGTCGGCCATTTCACCGGCTTCCTGTCCGGCTGGAACTACTGGGTGCTGTACATCCTCGTCAGCATGGCCGAGCTGTCGGCCGTCGGGATCTACGTGCAGTACTGGTGGCCGGGCGTGCCGACCTGGGTGTCGGCGCTCGTGTTCTACGTCGCGATCAACCTGCTGAATCTGGCGAGCGTGAAGTCGTACGGCGAGACGGAATTCTGGTTCTCGATCATCAAGGTCGCGGCGATCGTCGGCATGATCGGCTTCGGCGGCTGGCTGCTGGTGAGCGGCCACGCGGGGCCGGAAGCGAGCATCGCGAACCTGTGGCAGCACGGCGGCTTCTTCCCGAACGGGGTGTCGGGCCTCGTGATGTCGATGGCGGCGATCATGTTCTCGTTCGGCGGGCTGGAGCTGATCGGCATCACCGCGGCCGAGGCCGACGATCCGAAGCACAGCATTCCGCGCGCGACCAACCAGGTGATCTACCGCATCCTGATTTTCTACATCGGCGCGCTGGCTGTGCTGCTGTCGCTGTATCCGTGGGAGAAGGTCGTCACCGGCGGCAGCCCGTTCGTGCTGATCTTCCATGCGCTGAGCAGCAACCTCGTCGCCAACGTGCTGAACGTGGTCGTGCTGACGGCCGCGCTGTCGGTCTACAACAGCGGCGTGTACAGCAACAGCCGGATGCTGTTCGGGCTGGCGACGCAGGGCAACGCGCCTAAGGTGCTGTGCTCGGTGAACCGGCGCGGCATCCCGCTCGCCGCGCTCGGCGCGTCGGCGCTCGCCACCGGCGTCTGCGTGCTGGTCAACTACTTCATGCCCGGCAAGGCGTTCGAGGTGCTGATGGGGCTGGTCGTGTCGGCGCTCATCATCAACTGGGCGATGATCACGCTGATCCACCTGAAATTCCGTCAGGCCAAGCGGATCGCCGGGGAGCAGACTTCGTTCCGCAGTCTCGGCTATCCTTTCACGAATTATCTGTGCCTGGCGTTCATGGCCGGCATTCTGGTCGTGATGTACCTGACGCCCGATCTGCGCCTGTCGGTGTACCTGATCCCGGTCTGGCTCGCGGTGCTCGCGATCGGGTATCGCTTCCGCCAGAAGAATGCCCGCTATGCGCTCGGCGACGGCGCATCGGCGCGCTGACGCAGGCCCGCACCCGATCACTCCTACGAACCAGACCGACATAGCCATGTTCGAACACATCGACGCGTACCCGGGCGACCCGATCCTGACGCTCAACGAGAACTTCCAGAAGGATCCGCGCGACCAGAAGGTCAACCTGAGCATCGGCATCTATTTCGACGCCGACGGCCGGATTCCGGTAATGGCCGCCGTGCGCGAGGCCGAAACCGCGCTGCAGCGCGACGTCGGCCCGAAGCCGTATCTGCCGATGGTCGGCCTCGCCGCGTACCGCGACGCGGTGCAGGCGCTGGTGTTCGGCGCCGATCACCCGGCGCGGGCGGCCGGCCGCATCGCGACCGTGCAGACGCTCGGCGGCTCGGGCGCGCTGAAAGTCGGCGCCGATTTCCTGAAGCGCTACTTCCCGGACGCGCAGGTGTGGCTCAGCGATCCGAGCTGGGAAAACCACCGTTTCATCTTCGAGCGCGCCGGCTTCACGGTGAACACCTACCCGTACTACGACGCGGCGACGGGCGGCCTGAAGTTCGACGCGATGCTCGCGGCGATCGACGCGCTGCCGGCGCGCAGCATCGTGCTGCTGCATGCGTGCTGCCACAACCCGACCGGCGTCGATCTCGACGAAGGCCAGTGGGAGAAGCTGATCGACGTGATCGAGGCGCGCGAGCTGCTGCCGTTCGTCGACATGGCGTATCAGGGCTTCGGCGCGGGCCTCGACGCCGATGCGTTCGCGGTGCGCGAGCTGGCCCGCCGCGGCGTGCCGGCGCTCGTCGCGAATTCGTTCTCGAAGAACTTTTCGCTGTACGGCGAGCGCGTCGGCGCGCTGAGCGTCGTGTGCGAGGATGCGGACGCGGCCGAGCGCGTGCTCGGCCAGCTGGCCGGCGCGGTGCGCTCCAACTACAGCAACCCGCAGACGTATGGCGCGAAGCTCGTCGCGACCGTGCTGAACACGCCGGCGCTGCGCAAGCAGTGGGAGGAGGAGCTTGCCGCGATGTGCCGCCGGATTGCGCGGATGCGCCAGGCGATCCACGACGGCCTGCGCGACCACGTGAGCGGCGAAGCGCTGACGCGCTACGTGAAGCAGCGCGGGATGTTCACGTACACCGGGCTGACCGAGACGCAGGTCGACGCGCTGCGCGACGTGCACGGCGTCTACATTCTGCGTTCGGGCCGCATGTGCGTGGCCGGCCTGAACGATTCGAACGTCGGCATCGTCGCCGATGCGATCGGCAAGGTGCTGAAGAGCGGCGTCTGAGGGGCGTCCGAGCGGCGTCCGGGCACGCCCGATCGTCCTGACGAAACCGGCTGTCTCCCGCGCGGAGGCAGCCGGTTTTTTGTTGTGCGGCGCGGGTGCGGCAGTACGATACGGAATCGAATCCGTAGCAAAGGAGCGGCATGGCAATTCGAATCGTACGGCTCGGCACGCCGCGGGCGGCCGGCGAGGGCACACGGATCGGCACGGTGCGGCGGCCGCCGCGCGGCGTGCCGAAGGCGGAATTCGCGTCGCGCGACTACTATGACGTGTGGCTGCCGACGCTGTCGCCGAGCGCGGAGCTCGTGGCCGACGCGCAGGCCGCCGAGACCGACGCGCAGTGGCACGCATTCACGCGCCGGTTCCGCGCCGAGATGGCGCACGGCGACGCTCCCAAGGTGCTCGACCTGCTCGCCGCGTTGTCGGCGACGAGCGCATTTTCGATCGGCTGCTACTGCGAGGACGAGCGCCGCTGCCATCGCAGCGTGCTGCGCGAACTGCTCGAGGCGCGCGGCGCGACGATCGCTTCGGACGCCGACTGAGCCCATGCGGCGGCGCGATCGGGCACGGCGGCGGCGCGCGCTGCGGCCCGGTTGACGTGGGTCAATCGGACGGTGGCGCGGGCCGTTATGCTCATGGCTTGAATCGTCCCGACGATGACAGGCGCACAAATGCAGATAGCCTTTCCACCGGAACCGCCCGAGTATCGCGGGCGTGACCTGGTCGTCGCGTTTTCGGCGCGGGTCGACGGCCACGGCGTGCCGTGCGCGATCACGGCGGAAGCACTCGAAGACCATTTCGGTGCGCGCTCGCTGCTCGAGCGCGACTTGCTGGTTGCATTCGAAGCACACCGGCCGGCGATCGAGGCGATGGCGGCCCGGATGCTCGCCGAAATCGGCGGCCGGCCGGTGTTGCTGCACAGCGGCCACTTCCGGATGGCCGACTGACACTGCAGGAGGGCGCATGACACTGCAAGGCACGATTCATGAACGCGACTGGTCCGTCGAGATCGAGACGCGGCAATGCGAATCCGGCGGATTCCGCTGCCGTGTGACGGTCGAGCACGGTGCCGGGACGACGCACTTTCATCATACGTTCGAGCACAGTCATGCATATCCGACCGAGCACGAGGCGGCGATCGAAGGGCTGCGGGCCGGGATGACGTGGATCGAAATGAAGGCGGCGCAGACATTCAGCGTGTGAACCTCGCGCGCCGATCGTGTGTGGATCGATTGCCGGATTCGGCAACAGGCGGACTTGTAGGACAGGCAACGTGGTCGACCAGCGTGTGACCCGTCAGGAGGGAGCAACATGGGCGTGGGCATGCAGATCGTCTGCGTCGGATTCGCGGGTTCGGCCGCGCTCGAAGCTGAAGCGGGCGCGCAACTGGTGCGGCTCGAGCGCTTCCACGCGCGGGTCGACGAGTGTCGCCTGGCAATCGAATCTCGCGCGACGGGTGACGACGACGCGCTGTACGACGTACGGCTCGAATTGCTGATGAACGGCCGTGCGGTGGCGCCGGTGCCCGCCTGCAGCGGCGTCGACGTGAACGAAGCGATGGGGCGTGCGTTCGCCGCGGCCGAGCGGGTGTTGTCCGCGGGGCACGCGGACGATCCGCTGTCGCCCGCATTGTCGGCGGCCGAGACGGGCACCGCCGCGCACTGACGTGCGACCCGCACCGGCACGCGCTGGAGCGCGCCGGCGCCGCACGCGCGACCGGTTACACCTGCGCGAGCGCCGGCGCGTCGATGATCCGCACGCGCTTGCCGCGCGTTTCGATGAGCGCGTCGCGATGGAAGCGCGAGAACATCCGGCTGACGGTTTCGAGCTTCATCCCGAGATAGCAGCCGATTTCCTCGCGCGTCATCCGGAGGTTGAACTCCGACGCCGAGTAGCCGCGCGCCTCGAAGCGTGCAGACAGATCGAGCAGGAAATGCGCAACGCGCTGTTCCGCCGACATCGTGCCGAGCAGCAGCATCTGGCTCGATCCGCGCACGATCTCGCTGCTCAGCATCTGGTAGATGAAATGCTGCATCGACCTCAGCTCGCGGCACGCGGCCTCGAGCGCGGCGAACGGGATCACGCACACGACGCTGTCCTCGAGCGCGATCGCGTCACAGCAATGGTGTCCATGGCCGACGCCCTCCATGCCGAGCGTTTCCCCTGCGATCTGAAAACCCGTCACGTGTTCGCGGCCGTCGCGATGCATCATCACCGTCTTGAACGAGCCTGCGCGCACCGCGTACAGACTGTGGAACGGATCGTCGGTGCGAAACAGCGTGTCGCCCTGGCGCACCTGTCGCGTCGCGCAGATGATCGCGTCGAGCCGGCTGTACTCGGCGGCGGTCAGTTGCGGCGGCAGGCACATCGAGCGCATCACGCAGGCCGAACAGCGGACTGCGCAATGCTTCGCGCCGTCGTGACGCGTGGACGCGGGAAGCGGGACGTTCGGCCGGGGCGCGATGGCGGGATCGGCGGCGCAGGCGGTGGCTTGATGCATGAGTCACTCCGGCTCGGTCAGGGCTGGTGCGCGCGAGCGTGCACCAGCGATTCGATCACGTGGCACGCGGCGTCGAATTCGACGGTCTTGTCGAAGAAGTAGTCGGCTCCGGCCGTCGCGCATGCCTTTCTGAATGCGGGCGCCGAATGATTCGTCAGCACAATCGTGACGATGCGCGGCACGGCCTTCGACAGCGCGCCGATCAGATCGAGGCCGCTGCCGTCCGCGAGGCGCAGATCGACGAGCACGACGTCCGCGTGCGTGCCGCGGATGTGCGTCAGCGCATCCTGGCCGTCCTCCGCCTCGCCGACGACCACGACGCCGCGAATCGCGCCGACGAGCAACGCGATCCGTTGCCGGACGGCATTCGCGTGGTCGACAAGAAACACCCTGAGCGCGGCGGCGGGTGGCAGGCTGGCATTCATCCGGCCAGTATCGTGTTGCGCCGCCGAAAAGGAAATCGGCCGAACTGGAAGTTTTTGTAGGGGAGTTCGGCGCGTTGTAGGGCGTTTCCTACAACGCCGTCGGGGAATCGGCAGTGCGGCGGGGCGTGCAGCTGGTCGTCCAGCTGGTCGTGCGGTCGGCGGCGCGGCGCTGCCGGGAGCGTCGCGCCGCCGTCGAATCAGCCGCGCTGGCGCGCGTCCAGCGCGTCGCGCGCCGTGCGGCACGCGGCCAGATCCCACGCGGCGCAGCCCACGGTCTTGAACAGCAGCGGCCCGCTGCGCTCGAACGCGCCGCGCAGCACGTCGGCGAGCGACGCGACGCGCTGCCAGTCGACCTGCGCGACGATCAGGTCGCCGGCCTCGTGGCGCGCGCCCGCCGGATCGTCGACCACGAGCCGGCTCGCGCGCACCGTTTCGGCGTCGATTTCGGCGGCGTCCGCGGTAAATGCGCCGACCCCCACCACGAGCCGGCCTTCGCGCGCCGCTTCGCGGTAGACGGGCGTGCGGCTCGTCGTCAGCGTGACGACGACGTCGATCGCATCGGGAATCGCGTCGCCGTCGAGCGGCGCGAGCTGCGGCGCCTGCGCGCGATGCGCGGCGCAGAACGCCGCGGCGCTGCCCGCGCGCGAACCGCGCACGTGCAGACGCGCAGCGGGGAAGATCGCCGCGAGCGCCTCGGCGTGATTGGCCGCCTGCTTGCCGGTGCCGATCAGCAGGATGTCGCGCGGTGCCGCGCCGTGCAGCGCCTGGATCCCGAGCGCGGTGACGGCTGCCGTACGGCGGCCGGTGACGGTCGGGCCGTCGAGCACGAAGCGCAGCGCGCCGGTCGTCGCGTCGTACGCGCTCACCTGGCCGAGGATCGTCGGCAGCCCGCGCGCGGCGTTGCCCGGGCATACGTTCACGAGCTTGTGGCTTGCCAGATCGCGCGCGCTGGACGGCATCGACAGCATCACGCCGCCTGCCTGCAGCGGCACGACCAGGCGTTCGGGGCTGACGATTTCGCCCGCCGCGTAGTCGGCGACGGTCTGCGCGAGCGTGGCGAGCAGCGCCGGGTAGTCGAGCAGGGCGGCCGTTTCGGTGGCGTCGAACGAGGGGATCGGGCTGGCAGCGGTCATGGTGTGGGTCGGTATGGTGGTGAAGTCGGTGGGTGCATGCTGCGCGTGCTGCAGTCGGCGGCCCGTGCCGCGAGCGGCAATCGCCATTGTGGATCAAATCTATACCAATTTGGTGGCATCCGGCAAGCTGGAAGGTCGGCATTTCGCTGAATTTGGTTCTAATATCCGTCCAGATGGGTCGTTGCACCTGTCGGCGCCGATGCCGCTCCGGTATAGTGCGAACCCGTTCCAGACCACGCCCGGCCCAGGGCAGGAGCCGCAGATGATGTCCGCACGTCCCGAATCGCCCGAAGCCGGTTTCCGGCCGTTGCAGATCTACGAACAGGTCGCGGAGAAGATCCGCGACGAGATTCGCGCGGGGCGTTACGCGGCCGATTCGCGGCTGCCGTCGGAGCGCGAGCTCGCGGCGCTGTTCCAGGTCGGCCGCCCGGCCGTGCGCGAAGCGCTCGGCGCATTGCAGAACGAAGGGCTGGTCGTCACGAAGCGCAATTCGGGCACCTACGTGGTGGCGGCGCCGCTCGACGTGCTCGCGCAGCGCGGCGATGCGCGCGACGCGGCCGATGCCGACTTCAGCCCGACGTCGACGCTCGACGTGCGGCTGATCCTCGAGCCGGCGATCGCGCGTCTCGCGGCGGCCCAGGGCCGCGCCGATCCCGTCGCCGAAGGCTATCTCGCGCAAATGGAAACCATCGCGGACATCGACGACCCGCACCAGCGCGCGCTGTGGAACGACAGCGACCGGCTGTTCCACCGGCAACTCGCGTTGATGACCGGCGACCCGTTGATCGTGAAGATCGCCGACGAAGTCGCGAAGACGATGGATCAGCCGTTGTGGAAGCGTCTGAAGGACGACGGCATCTACGATGCCGGCCGGATCCGGCTGTACGTGTCGGAACATCGGCTGATCTACGAGGCGATCGTGTCGGGCGACGCCGATGCGGCTGCGTTCTACGTCGAGCAGCACATTCGCCGCGTGCGACGCGACATCGCGCCGAAGTAGGGTGGCGGTGGCGGTTTGGTTCTGAGCGCGACCAAAGGCGACGCACATCGGGCGAGGCTGGTCGGAGGTTGACCGGGTTTATGGTGGATTGGCTCGATACATAACCAATCGCCGGGCCACCTTATCGGCGGCCCGGCGTTTGGCCCATCCGAGCCACGGCCGTCGCGCGCGGCATCCACGCAGCAATTCGCCGTGACGGCGCCGCCGATCGGCGCGGCACGCGCGCTGAATGCGCCGAAAGGGCCGAACGCTCTAAACCAGCTAAGGCAGCACCGACCGCGCCCGCTTGCCGTCTCCCCGACGCATAGCGCAGCTTCCCACTGCGCACACCCGCCTTTTTCGACAAGAAATCACCCGCGGAACCCCGCCAAACGGGCGCCGCCCGGAATTGCGCCCGACTTTTGGTACGATGCAGCCTTTCCAGCAGATCCCCCACCCGCGTGAATCGCCGAAACGTGTCGTCAGTGCGTGAGCTCCTTGCCAAATGGGCCGCGCGCGCCCAACCCGTCGCGGCCGCTGCCGCCGTGCCCGTCAAGCGCGTACTGGCCAGCGCCTGGCGCCATCTCCGCCATCCGACGCGACGCGGCGCGTTGCGCGCCGCCGCCGCCGTGCCCGTGCTGTTCCTGCTCTACGTGCTCGCGCTGATACCGTTTACGCCGGGCATCGGCGACATCCGCAAGGCGCGCGTCGATCAGCCCGCGCAGGTGCTGTCCGCCGACGGCAAGGTGCTCGCGGAATTCAAGCCGTCGAACCGCGAATGGGTGTCGCTCAAGCAGATCTCGCCGCACATGGTCGACGCGCTGATCGCGACCGAGGACCATCGCTTCTACGAGCACCACGGCCTCGACTGGAAGCGCACCGCGTCGGCGGCGCTCCATACGTTCTCGGGCGATCGCCAGGGCGGCTCGACGATCACGCAGCAGCTCGCGCGCAACCTCTATCCGGACGAGATCGGCCGCGCGCCGACGCTCACGCGCAAGGTAAAGGAAGCGATCACCGCGCTGAAGATCGAGGCCGTGTACAGCAAGGAGCAGATCCTCGAGACCTACCTGAACACGGTGCCGTTCCTGTACAACGCGTACGGCGTCGAGATGGCCGCGCGCACCTATTTCGACAAGTCGGCCGACGAGCTCGACGTGCTCGACGCCGCGACGCTGGTCGGGATGCTGAAGGGCAACAGCTACTACAACCCGGTGCTCAATCCGGAGCGCGCGCTGCAGCGTCGCAACACGGTGCTCGGGCAGATGGTGAAGTACGGCAAGCTGTCGGCGGCGCAGTTCGCGCAGTTGCAGCGGCGGCCGTTGCGCATCGACTTCGAGCGTCAGAAGGAGCCGCCGGGGCCGGCGCCGCACTTCGCGCAGCAGCTGCGCAAATGGCTGATCGGCTGGGCCGACCGCAACGATTACAACATCTATTCGGATGGGCTGATCGTGCGCACGACGATCGATTCACGGCTTCAGCAGATCGCGACGCAGGCGCTGACGCAGCAGGCGAACCAGCTGCAGGGCATCGCGAACAATGCGTGGAGCGGCAGCGACGGTTGCGGCACGGACAACGAGGTGTTTCGCACCTTCATGCGCGAGTCGCCCGAATACAAGGCGGCGCAGGACGCCGGCAAGAACGACGCGGCCGCGATGAAGCAGCTCGCGGCCGACCGCGGCTTCATGCGCGCGCTGTGCAAGGCCAAGACCGACGTGCAGGCCGGGTTCGTCGCCATCGATCCGCGCGACGGGCAGATTCGCGCGTGGGTCGGCAGCCGCGATTTCACGAGCGAGCCGTTCGATCACGTCGCGCAGGCGCGGCGTCAGCCCGGCTCGACGTTCAAGCCGTTCGTATATGGCGCCGCGTTCGCGAGCGGGATGACGCCCGACGACACCTTCATCGACCAGCCGGTCGAGATTCCGCTGAAGGGCGGCGAGATCTGGCGGCCCAACGACGATGTGCCACCGTCGGGCAAGCCGATGACGTTGCGCGATGCGCTCGCGCTGTCGCGCAACCGGATCACCGCCCAGGTGATGGAGAAGGTCGGCCCGGCGGCCGTCGCGCGGCTCGCACGCGACATGGGCGTGCGCGAAAGCCCGCTCGAGCGCGTGCCGTCGCTTGCGCTCGGCACGAGCCCGGTGACGCTGAAAGAGATGGTCGCGTCGTACGCGACGATTGCGAACGGCGGGCTCTACACCGAGCCGCAGATGGTGACGCGCATCGAAAACCGGCAGGGCGACGTGCTGGCCGAATACGCGCCGGCGCCGCCCGAACGCGCGCTCGACGGCGAAACCGACAAGACGCTGCTCGACGTGATGCGCGACGTCGTCACGCGCGGCACCGGCAGCAGCATCCGCACGCGTTTCGGCGTGCGCGGCGACGTGGCCGGCAAGACCGGCACCACGCAGGACAACGCGGACGGCTGGTTCATTCTGATGCAGCCGGGACTCGTGGCCGGAGCCTGGGTCGGCTTCGACGACGGTCGCGTGACGCTGCGCAGCGACTATTGGGGGCAGGGCGCGCACAGCGCGCTGCCGATCGTCGGCGAGTTCTTCCAGCGGGCGCAGCGCGCGCGGATCGTCGATGCGAAGCTGAAATTCGATACCGAGCCGTCGCCGGGGTGGTTCGCGTCGGTGCGGGAGCGCGTGACCGACCTGTTCGACGGCTGGTTCGGACCCGAGCCGAAGAAGGCGCCGACGCGCGTCAGGACTCAGCGTATCGAGCGGCAACCCGACGCCGATGCGGCCGCGGCTTCGGCGGCCTCTGCAGCATCGGCGCCGGAGGCTGCGTCCGGCGGCATCGTCGAGCAATGGATTCCGGCATCCGAGGTGGCCGCATCGGCGGCCGCGATGTCGGGCGGCGCGTCGCAAGCACCGGTCTTGCCGCCGCCGGCAGCCGGCAGCGCGGGGAACGCGGGCGGCGCCGGGCCGGGTGCGGCATCGGGCGTCGCGCCTGGGCCGGCGCCGGCGCCTGCGTCGCCGGAGAGCGCCAGCAGTTCGCAATGAGCTTGCGATCGGCTGTCGCGCCTGGGGCGATGCCTGGGTCGGTATCACCGGCAATCCGCAGTAACCGGACGTTCGGTTTTGGCGCGATGCTGCCGTAATCACGTTGTCGCGACAGTTCACGCGGCCACGCCGCGCCTTTCTGATGCGGCCCCATCACTGATCACGTCGCGCTCGCGCGCGACGAGGTGCCGCTTCGTTTCGATATATGCGGATGCAGACGACGCTGCGTGATCCCGCGCAGCAGCAGTCCTGTTCGATCGCTTCCGGTCCGTGCGCCAGCGCGATGACGAAGCGCCCGTCGCAACCGAGCACGGCGCCATGTCGGCAGCAACGCGCACGAGGTCTGACGAACGCGCTTACCGACCGCGATTGCGCGCGAATGTGTGGGTAATCATCTGAAGATTCCGCTGAAACGCCCGAGATTGTACAGATGCCGTCAACAGTGAATTTGCGATTTAAGTATTTACCCTGATAGTCGCGCCTCCTAGACTTCCACTCATGCGCAACGACTACCGAGTCCGAAGCGCCCGACAAAACAATCTGGAGGTAACGCATCATGAAATCGCTGATCCAAGCAGTTGCATTGGCCGCGCTGGTCGCCGCACCGGTCGTGTCGTTCGCTCAATCGAACCAGCAGCCGCTGACGCGTGCGCAAGTGCGTGCGGAACTGGTCCAGCTCGAAAAGGCCGGCTACAACCCGAACGACTGGATGAACTATCCGGACAACATCCAGGCTGCGCAGGCGAAGATCGCCGCTGCTCGCGACACCGGCGCACAGGCTGACGTCAGTGGTTACGGTGCCAACCCGGTCGCGACGTCGCAGTCCGGCCGTCGCGCAGTCGTGCCGGTCGCGACCGATCGCTCGTCGGTCTACTTCGGCCACTGAGCCGTTCGTCGTCACGCGGCCGCCGGCCGCCGCGCCGGCTGCATCGACAAACCCGCACTCGCCCTGAGTGCGGGTTTTTTCATTTGCACGGCCGCGGCGTGCGCTGACAACCGGTCGCGCGTGCGCTAGCATCGCGGTCGGTATCGACGCGGCGGTCGGCGGCGCAACGCGCTTGTCGCCGGCCGATTCGCGACGCCGCGCGCCGAGGCGCGGCGGGCACCAGCAACACGCCCGGCACCGCGTTCCACGACTTCAACGAAAACAAACAGGAGCATCCATGCGTGTCCCGACCGGTCTGCTGTGCGCGCTCGCGCTGACGGCGAACCTTGCCCATGCCCAGACGAACTGCGCCGATGCGGCGGATCAGGCCGCGCTGACGGCGTGTGCCGATCGCGCGTACAAGAAATCCGACGCGGAACTGAACCGCACGTACCAGGCCGTCACGGCGCGCCTGCGCGATGCCCGGCCGCTCGCTGACAAGCTCGTGAGCGCGCAACGCGCGTGGATCGCCTACCGCGACGCCGAGTGCAGCTTCTCGAGTGCGAACGCCGAAGGCGGCAGCGTGTACCCGATGGTCGTGTCGACCTGCCTCGACGATCTGACGAAGACGCGCACCGAAACGCTGAAGGGCTATCTGTCCTGCGAGGAAGGCGATCTCGCGTGCCCGGTGCCGGCGCGCTGAAAGCGCGCTCTAGACGTCGTCCGCTTCGTCGAGCAGCTTGTGCCGCATCGCGTAGCGGACCAGCGCCGCCTCGTGCGGCATCTGCATCTTTTCGAGGATCCGCGTCTTGTAGGTGCTGACCGTCTTCGCGCTCACGCATAGCGCCTGTGCGATCTCGGTCAGCGTCTGGCCGGCCGCGATCCGGCGGAACACGTCGAACTCGCGATCCGACAGCCGCTGATGCGGCAGCGTCTCGGCCGGCTCGTTCAGGCTCTGCGCGAACTGCTCGGCCATCGTGAGGCTGACGTAGACGCCGCCCGTCGCGACCTTGGTCACCGCGCCGACCAACTCGGCGCTCGCGCTTTCCTTGGTCAGATAGCCCGACGCTCCCGCACGAAACGCGCGCACCGCGTATTGCTGCTCCGCGTGCATCGTCAGCACGAGCACGCGCAGCGCGGGTTTTTCGTCCTTGATCTGCTTGATCAGCTCGACGCCGTTGCGGCCCGGCATCGACAGGTCGAGCACCAGAACCTGCGCGGGCGTCGAACGGACCAGCGCAATCGTCGACGGGCCGTCGCACGCTTCGCCGGCCACTTCGAATCCGGTGGCGTTCTGCAGAATGTGCCGCAGACCGTCGCGCACGAGCGTATGGTCGTCGGCGATGAGCACCTTGATCATGTGAGGGTGTTTTCCTGTTGAACAGCGCCGAGCGGGAACGCGACCGTGATCGAGAAGCCGCGCGCGAGCGCGGTGTCGATCGTCACGCTGCCGCCGAGCATGTGCGCGCGTTCGCGAATGCCGATCAGCCCGAACGATTTGTCGTGCGCGGGGCCGCCCGGCGCCGCGCCGCGGCCGTTGTCCGCAACGCGCAGCACGCAAAAGCCTTCTTCGATGTCGAGCCGCAGCGCCACGCGTGTCGCATCCGCATGGCGCGCGACGTTCGTCAGCGCTTCCTGCACGATCCGGAACAGCGTGGTCGCGCCCGTGCTCGTGAACGCGATGCCGCCCGTTTCGATGGTGCGCTCGACGTCGATCCCGTAGCGGTTGGTGAAATCGTTCGCGAGCCACTCGATCGCCGGCACGAGGCCGAGGTCGTCGAGCATCACGGGACGCAGGTCGGCGGCGATGCGCCGAACCGACGCGACGGTCGCGTCGATCAGCCGGCGCATCCCGTGCAGGTGCGACAGCACGCCGTCGTCGGGCTGCGTGTGGCCCTGCGCGCGCAACTGCTGCTCGACGACCGACAGATCCATCTTCAATGCGGTGAGCTGCTGGCCGAGGTCGTCGTGCAGTTCGCGCGCGATGCGCGTCTTTTCTTCTTCGCGCACGTTCTGCAGGTTCGCCGACAGTTCGCGCAGCTCCTCGCGCGATTGCTTCACCGCGTTCTCCGCGCGCAGCCGCTCGGTGATGTCGCGCAGCATCACCGTATAGAGCTTGCCCGATGCGTCGCGGATCTGCGAGATCGACGCCTCGATCGGGAATTCCTCGCCGTTGCCGCGCAGCCCGAACAGCACGCGCTGACGACCCATCTGCCGTTCCGAGACGCCCGTCACGCCGAACTGGTCGACGTGCTTCGCATGCGCGGCGCGGAACCGCTCGGGGATGAAGCGCGACAGCGGCGCGCCGATCGCCTCCATTGCCGACACGCCGAATACCTGCTCGGCCATCGGGTTGAAGATCACGATCGTCTGCTTCTCGTCGATCGTGATGATCGCTTCCATCGACGAACGGATGATGCCCATCATCCGCGCCTCGTTCAGGATGCCGCGGCTGTTCGCGCCGGCATCCGCGCCGCCCGCGCGGCCGCGCAGCAGCGCATGGACCAGCGCCGCGAACGCGATCGACGCGATCAGCCCGGCTGTGAGCACGATGCCCGCCGCGCGCTGCGCGCCGGTCGCGCTCGGGCGGCCGTCCGCGGAATAGGCCAGCGTGAGCAGCGTGCCGCCGAAATTCAGCTGGTCGGTGCGCTGCATCAGGTCGGGGGACGCCATGGCCTCGTCGGTCGTCGTTTCCGCGCTCGCGATCGGATGCGGATTGTCGCCCGCGCTGATGCGCAGATCGAGCCCGCGCTCCGCGTCGAGCGCGCGCTCGACCAGCCGATTCGGGTTCAGTTCGGCGAACAGCACGCCGTCGGCGTCGGCTGGCGTGGCGGCCGTCCGGGACGCGGCCGCGGCGCGCAGAAACAAGGTGAGGGTGCGCGCATCGCGGGACGTATCGCTGTCGGCGGGATGAATGCCGAGCGCGACGTCGCCGCTGCGCAGCGCGCGGGCGAGCGGCGCCTGATCGAACGAGCCGAAATGCACGTCGGGCGCGTTGGACGCCGGGGCGCTGAGTGCGGCGACCGCGAGCGGACCGTCCGGCATCGGCGCATGGCCGGCGAGGGCACCGAGTGCTGCCGGCGACAGCGGCGCGTAGCCGATCAGCCGGACCGGCGAGCGGCCGCTGTCGAGATCGAGCGTGTCGACGTACCGGCGCCATTGCTCGGGCGTCATCTGCGGCGCGAGCGCGAACGCGCCACGCGCGCCTTCGAGCACGGCGACGCTTGATTGCAACTCGTGACGCAGCATCGCGCTCACGTGCGAGGTGCGACGCTCGAAGCGTGTATGGACGGCGCCTTGCCACTGCTCGCGAACGAGCAGCGCGACGCCGAGCGACAGCGCCGCGCCGGCGAAGAGTGCAACGACACCGGCCGCGAACGGCTGGCGTAAAAAGCTTGGCGAACGCGTCGGGCCTCGGGCGTCACGCGGCGGGGTTCCACTGGCGGTCATTCGATAGCCATTCAGATGTCGGGGTTGCCCGTGGCACGGGGCAATGCGGCAAATCCGGAAAAAACTCGCACCGGCCGCGGACGGCGTCTATTTTGAAGGTGAAATTGTGCGCGTTTTGCACGTATTTTGTAATAGGGGCCAGCCAAAAAACCGACGCGAGGCGTCGCGACGGGCGTCGCGGCGGCGTTTGATGCGGGTCAAGCGGAGGCTCGGGCCCACACGGCAGACTGTTCGGCAGGCGAGCCGGCATCGGGCCGGCCCGCGATGACGGGCGCGCTACGCGCGTGCCTGCTCGGAGGAAAGAACCATGTACAAACGGATTTTCGTCGGGCTCGACGGCAGCCCGAGCGCGCGTCTCGCGCTGAACGAGGCGATCCGGATCGCGGCGGCATCGGGCGGCAACGTGACGTGTGCGTACGTCGTCGAACATCGGCCGCAACTCGTCGACGTCGATGCGGGCTTCGCGGCCGAACACGACGGCGATGCGGCGGCGGCCGACGCGGCGACGCAGGTGCTCGACGACGCGAAAGCGGTACTCGCGCAGCATCGCGTGCCGGGCACCGTGCGCGCGCTCGACGCTTACGGCGACGACATCGCTGCAGTGCTGATGCGCACGGCGGCCGAAGCCGACGCCGATCTGATCGTGATGGGCACGAGCGGGCGGCATGGCCTGCGCCGGCTGTTGCTCGGCAGTGTCGCGGAATCGCTGCTGCGGGCGGCCGATCGTCCGGTGCTGCTGGTGCGGCAGCAGAGCGCCGCTCCGGGCGCCTGACGCGGCGATGCGGGCCGCGCAGGGCCGCTCGTGGAGGGCGGGCGAGCGTGTGCTGCGTGGTGCGAGCGGCCCCGTGAGGCGCTGCGGTGGGCGGCGGACCGACGGCATGCTCGTCCGCGGGCCGGATGCACGCATTGCCGATCAGCGGCGTTGGCGCAGCGGTTGCGTGTCCGCGGGAATTTCTGGCAGGATCGGCACGGGTTCGCCCGGGCTTCGTCGGCAGGCGGCGTCCCGCGCGCTCGCGTCGCCGTTTGCATGGCGGCGGCAGGTGGCGCGGCGGTGGCCCATTGCCATCCTGCGTTGCCAGCCCGATTCCATCCTTCATCGACTTCATCCGCCATGCCGATCCGCGCCGCCGACTTGATTCGCCAGTTCAATCTGCAACCGCATCCCGAGGGCGGCTATTTCCGCGAAACCTACCGCGCCGCCGATGCGGTCACGCGTGCCCCCGACGGCGCGCCGCGCGCGGCGTCGACGGCGATCTACTACCTGCTGTGCGATGGTGCGTATTCCTCGTGGCACCGGATCCGTTCGGACGAGGTCTGGCATTTCTACGCAGGCGACCCGCTCGAGGTGTGGGTGCTCGACGAGCACGACGGGCTGACGATACACCGGCTCGGCAACCCGCTCACGCATCCGGGCACCGTGTTCCAGGCCGTCGTGCCGGCCGGGCGCTGGTTCGGCGCGCGGTGCGCCGCGCCGGAGCACGTCGCGCTGGTCGGCTGCACGGTCGCGCCGGGGTTCGAGTTCTCCGAGTTCGAGCTGGCGGACGCGACCGCGCTGGCCGCCGCGTTCCCGCAGTACGCGGAACACGTCGCGGCGCTCGCGCAGCGCCGCGACGCCTGACGGCGCCCGGTACGTTCCCGGCGGCGCTCGGCAAACCCGTTTAGAATGCTCGGTGGTGCAGGATCGGCCGCGGACGTGCCGCGGCGATCGCTGCCTGCCGTATCGACGGCCGCCCCGTCGCACGGTCCGCATGTCTTCCAGGAGCGCCGCCGTGTGGCACTTTCCCGTTGCGATTCCCTCGTCACTCGGCCCGTGGGCCGTGTTTGCGAGCGTACTGATCACGCAGCTCGGCGTGCCGGTTCCGGCCGTGCCGATGCTCATCCTCGGCGGCACCATGGCGGCGATGGGGCAGGCGTCGTGGGCGAGCATGTTCGCGGCGGCGATCGGTGCAACGATGCTCGCCGATTCGCTGTGGTTCTTCATGGGCCGCACGCGCGGCCGGCGCCTGCTGAACGGGCTCGTGCGTTTCTCGCTGTCGCTCGACACGACGCTGCGGTTCGCGCGTAACGTATTCGAACGCTACGGCGCGCCGCTGCTCGTGCTGTCGAAGTTCCTGCCGGGCCTCGGGCTGGTTTCGGCGCCGCTGCTCGGCACGACGGCGATCGGCATCGGCGTGTTTCTGTTCTGGGATCTTGCCGGCGCGTCGTTGTGGGCCGCGTTCTGGCTCATCGGCGGTGCGGCGGTACACGACCAGATCGTCCAGTTCGTGCTGTGGGTGCGCGCGAGCGGCGGCACGATCCTCGATGCGTTTCTCGCGATCTTCATCACGTTCCTGCTGTACCGCTGGGTGCGGCGCGTGCAGTTCCGCCGCTACCTCGCGCAGGTGCGCATCTCGCCGCCACAACTCGTCGAGATGATGACGTCGAACGAGCCGCCGCTGATCTTCGACGCGCGCCCGCGCGCGATTCGCGAGCGCGAGCCGTACCGGATCGCCGGCGCGGTGCCGGTCGATCTCGATTCGCCGGATCTGCTCGATCCGGAATTGCTGAAGCGGCCGATCGTCGTCTATTGCGTGTGCCCGAACGAGGCGACCGCGAAGCGGCTGATCGCGAAGATGCAGCGCAAGAAGATGATCCACAACGTCCGCGCGCTGAAGGGTGGCCTCGATGCGTGGGAAAAGCACGGCTATCCGGTCGAACCGCTACCGGCGGATGCGGATGCGTCGCGGTATTTCGTGCAGCCGGACCACCATGGCGCCGCGCTCGCCGGCGAATACACGGTGCGGGCGACGTTGTCGAAGTGAGGCGGCGGCGCTCGCTTCGTCTTTCGTCGCACGTATGTCGGTGACTTCGGGCGCGATTCTTCATATTCGGATTGCGTTTTACCCGGCAAACAAGAACGTCGATTATTTCTTATCAGAAGTATTTCCCGGCAAGTCGCAGCGACAAACGTTGATCGCCGAAGCTGTTTGATCATCTCTGACACTGTGGTTTGCCTGCTTTCTGTTACGCTCACGCACCGTGAATAACACCATATCAATTGCGGATGCGCTGGGCCGATGAAACATTGCGACGCACGCGGAAAAACCATCAACGAAACACGATGGCGAACTCCCGAATCTGCGTAATCCCGAGACAATTCCAGAATGATCGATTCAAATCGGCACGCGCCCAGATACGGGAATCCCGCCTGGCGTCGCAACAGCGCATCGGCCGGGCGCGCATTGACAGATCGCCACTATTTCGGCGACTTGCGATTCGAGCACTCGCTCGTCCACCGCACCGTGTAGCCGCGCCTGGAGCACACGGTGACCGATCGGCCGCCCGCCGTAGCCCGATGTACCGCTACGCAGCCGGTGCGATCGATGCGAACCTCCCGGCACCGTTGATGATCGCTACACCGGCTCGTTCGCTACGCAGCGATCACGCGCGGTCGGTTTATCGGCGGCACGCGATACGAAATCGATAATGCGATCACCGAAGGCCGCCACCCGGACCGGTTTCGACCGCGTAACGATACGGCGGTGGTGCGACGTTTCAGCGGACTAAACGAAGCACAAATACCAGTCGATCAATGCGGCAGTCCGCAACCCATCTTTACCAAAAAAGTCCCGACAACTACGGGAATACATGAGGCCAATACCATGAAAACATCCATTCGTTTGCCGGCCCTGTTGGCAACTGCACTCGTCTCGGCGGCACTGTCTGCGTGTGGCGGCGACGGCGTGAATCCGATGAGCGCCGGCGTCGCCGGTGCGGCGTCGTCTCCGGCGCCCGTAGCGCCGCAACCTGTGCCACCAGCTGCCCAGGCGGCGTGTCGGCCGGCCGGCAAGTTTACGTACACGGGTTCCGCGTCGCAAATCGCGGCGAATAACGGGCAGTTCGCCGTCGTGACCGTGCCCACGCTGCCGCCCGCATATGCGAACAACCGCAACTTCACCGCGCCGAATGCGCCGGCGTCGAGTCTGGTTCAGCAGGCAAGCGGCGCGTTCACCACGCTCGCGTCGTCCGCTGCGGCGACCGACTGTCTCGGTCTCGATCACGGCGCCGTGACCGAGATCCAGAGCAGCGGCACCGACGTTGCGATCGGCCGGTGGAACCAAGCGATGGACACCGACGGCAACACCTATACCAGCACGCAAGGCGTTCATTACGCCGTCGGTACGCCGCTGGCGTTGACGGCGACGAGCGGTACGCTCGCCTGCACGCAACTGCTCGCGGATACGGTCGCGAGCGACAACGGCAACGCGTCCGGCACGCTCGGCGCGACTACGGCTACGCTGGATCTCGGCGCACGCACGCTCGACAACCTGCGCCTGTCGCTCAACGTCGCAAACACCGCGTACACGCTGACGTACGCGCAAGCACCGTTGAACGGGACGTCGAAAACGGGGCAGCTGTCGATTCAGTCGGTCGTCGTCGGCCACGATGCGACGCAGCCGCTGGTCGCCGTCGGCTACGCGGGCTCGCTGCCGAACGCCGGCGGTATCGGCGGCGTGGTCGTGCTGGCGTGCAAGTGAAGTGACGGGCGCTACGCGCCGATAGTGCGGATTCCGGCCGCGCTCGCGATCGGCCCGGTGAGGGGCGTGCCGCTCGGCATCGCGTATGCGATGTTCTACGCGAACCGCGCGAGCGCATCCGCGCCGACGAAGCCGTAAGCGGACCGGTGCGCCCCGGCGACGGCCCGCGGCGGCATTGATCACGATCATGCGTGCGCGGGCCGGACGTCATATGCTGTCGAAATCGCTTGTCCGCGCTTCGCGTGCGCAGCCGTCGATTCGTGCGACCGCGCCGGCCGTCCGGCCGACGTGCACCGCCGCCGCGCGAAGCATCCGTCGTCGCTCCCGACGACGTGCCCGCGAGGAGACCGCCGCCATGCCATCCACCCCATCCATTCCGACGCTCGCCAGAATCGCATTGGCCGTCGATCCGACGCCCGAGGCGCTGTCGGCCGCCCGCTACACGCGCACGCTGCTGCGTCCCGGCATGCAGTTGCGCATCATCTGCGCGATCGACAATCCGCGCCTCGTGCTGCCCGACATCCCGCGCGTCGACGCGCTGCTGACATCGGCGCGCGAAGAGATGACGCGTGAAGCGCAGGCGACGCTCGCGCGCATTGCCGCGTTGTTCGAAGACAGCGGCGTGGCCGTCGAGCAGGCGATCGTCGATACGTCGGTCACCGGCGGTACGGTGGCCGATGCGCTCGCGAGCGACACGTCGGCATGGCAGGCCGATGTGCTCGTGGTCGGCGCGAACCCGCACCACGGCCTGCTGAGGCTGTTCGAAGGCGCGGTGTCCGATACGCTCACGGCGCGCGCGCAGTGCGCGCTGCTGATCGTGCCGGCCGGCTATGCGCGGCCGTCGGACGGGCCGCTGCAGCGGCTGATGTTCGCGGTCGACGGCAGCGAGCCGTCGCTGCACGCGGTACGCGTCGGGCTCGGCTTCGCGGCGCCGACGACGTTGCTGTACGCAGCCTATGTCGTCGACCGCGCGATTCGTCTGACGGACATCGTGCCGGTGCGCGCGCTCGAGGACGCGTATCGCGCGGAAGGCGAGGACGCACTCGCGCGGGTCGGCCCGCTGTTGCATGCCGCGGGAAATCCGACCAAGCGCGGCATCGTCGAAACGCGCCCGACCAGCGACGACGTCGCGCACGCGCTGATGCGGGATGCCGTGCACTGGCGCGCGGAGCTGCTCGTCGTCGGTACGCATGGCCGCCGCGGCATCGCGGCGTGGCTGATCGGCAGCGTCGCGCGGCGCATTGCTCATGTCGCGCAGGTGCCGGTGTTGCTGGTGCGAGGCGCGGCGTAAAGGATTGGCCGCGCCGCGTGCAAGGGCGATGCTTTCGTCGACCTGCGGTAGAAACGACGCGTGCTTTCTGTAAGATATTCGGAATAGTTGCGCACGCGGCGTGCGTCGTGTCGTGCGCTCGTCACGCCGCGATTCGACGCGTCGGATGCGGCGCGCACGATCCGGCGAGCATCTGGGGCCGGTTCGATTCGTCCGCTTTCCGGGGTGCGGCCATGCAGCGCGTAGCGCGCGATCCCGTCAGGGACTCTCTGGCACGAGGGTAGGCAGCCTGCGGCTGCCTTGGATAACGGACGGGGTGGAGTTCACCCCGTCCGCTTTCCTGGCCGCGTGCCAACGGCTTTTCTCGCAGGTATGGTCTGGTTCGATGTCGCGGTGTGCAACGGCGGATGATGGTGCGACGTGGAGCGATGCATCTGCGGCCGCGGCTCGGTCATGCGACGCCGCCGACGTCGGCGCTCAGTCGCTCATGCGGCACGTAGCGTTCGCTGATCGCGCGCGCGGCGCGTACGCCGGCATGCACGCATGCACCGATGCATCGCATGCAGGTGCGCACGCGAGCCCGGCCGGCGATCGCGCAGATGCGGCCAGCCGGGGCGCGGCTTGCGGCGCGGCATCGTGACGATCGGCGCGGGCGCGGCGGTCCGCACGCACAGCGCCGCCGCAAAGCGCTGCAACGCGCGCACCGAACCGGCAATGCTCTGGTACTTTTCGCGGCCGATCTGCGCATCGAGCGTGACGAGCAAGCCCGCTTCACGGGCGAGCGCGAGCAGCGCGTCGAGATCCTCGTACGGACGATTCCCGGCCGACCCCGCGGGGCCGGGCAGCGCGCGCGGGCGCCGCAGTGCGTCGCGGGCCCGGATCGTGCGATATGTCATGGTTGGTCTCCTGCGCCGGACCCCGCGTGCCGGCTCGATGGCCGGCTGCGCGATGAACGGTATGAACGCTTGGTTCATGACGTCAGTATCTTCCGCCTGCACGGCGTTGCCAATCGGTGCGTGCTGAAGTCGCTGTAGGCCGATGCGCGCCGGCTATCGGAATCCACTGACAAGTGCGGCCGATGCACGGCCGCCGATACCGCTCGAACCTGCATCTCGCGGCCGTGACGGGCACGGGTCGTGCGGCCTCGTCGTGCGGCCTGTCTTGCCCGTTCGAACTGACGAATGGCGGTCTGCACGCGTTGCTTGACGCGGCATTTCGGCCCGTCTAACTTGCTCGGTGTATCGCTGTCATCGCGACGGTTCATCGTCGGCGCGATCGCACGATATCGCGTCCTCGGGGGGACGTGGTCATGCTTCCGGTTGCTCGCGGCCAGTTGCGCCGCGAATCTGCGCGCGTATCGATCCTTCGAACGGTCGGCACGGCGGCACGCAAGGTGCCGTTGACCGCGCGCAAACCCGCATCGGCGCATCGCACGCCGGGCGCGCGTCCAGTCGTTAATCTTCAGGTAGTGCCCTTGATCTTCGTTCCTCGACCCGCCAGGAGCCGTCGATGTCACCCGACAATTTGCTTGATTCGCTGAAGGCCGCCGCCGCGCAGCGCGCGATCGACGCCGACCAGCTGCGCACGATGCTCGACGACGAAGTGCGCGCGCTGTCCTCCGATGCGCGCGTGCACGATTACATCCACGTGTTCGCGATCCGCCATCTGCGCGAACGCATGCGCAGGCAGGACGAACTCGAGCGCGACGCGTCGTCCGGCACGCGACGCAACGAGTCGGACAGGAGCAGCAGCCGGCATCCGTGACGCCGATGCGCCGCCGGATGCCGGCGGCCCGCTCGCGCATGGGCGAGCGCTCGCGCGATTCGCCACACGTTTGCGAATCATCACGACAACCTCAAGTAAACCGCGCAATTGCCGTATACCAGGTGAACTGGTCCACTGCGCGTTCGCGCTTCCTTACTGAGTCGTTGCTGCCATGCTCTCGTCCATCCGCACCCGCATTCTTGCCGCGTGCGTCGCAATCGTCGTATTTGCACTCGTCGCCACCACGCTCATCAACTACTTCATCGCGCGCTCGTACAACGACGATGCGATCGATCGCAACCTGACATCCGTCGCGAGCGGCCACGTGGTCGGCATCGGCGACTGGGTCGCGACCAAAAGCCGGATGATCGCGTCGCTGCAGGATGCGGCGCTGTCGCCCGATCCGCTGCCGGTGTTCAAGCAGATGGCCGCAGCCGGCGGCTTCACTAACGTGTACGCCGGCTATGCGGACAAGGTGTACCACTTCGCCGACCCGACCGGCATTCCGTCCGACTACGATCCGACCGTGCGGCCGTGGTACAAGCAGGCCGCGCAGGCCGGCAAGCCCGTCGTCACGCCGCCTTACGTCGACGCGGGCACCGGCAAGCTGGTGGTCTCGTTCGCGGTGCCGATCCTGCGTGACGGCGTGCTGAAGGGCGTCGTCGGCGCCGACGTCGGCATGGACAGCGTGATCGCCAACGTGAAGTCGATCCACCCGACGCCCGCGAGCTTCGGGATGCTGGTCGACAGCAGCGGCCACGTCGTCGCGCATCCGGACACGAAGCTCACGCTGAAGCCGGTCGCCGACGTGTCGTCCGAACTCGGCGGCATGAGCGCCGCGTCGATCGCGACCGCCACCGCGCCGGTCGAAGTGCATGTCGGCGACGACGCGAAGCTGGTGCGCGCGCAGGCGGTGCCCGGCACCGACTGGTATGCGCTCGTGCTGCTCGACAAAGCGGAAGCGACGGCCGGCATGCGATCGCTGCTGACCGCGTCGCTGATTACGCTGGTGGTGATCGTCGGCATCGCGTCGGTGATCATCGGTGCGATCACGACGACCGCGTTTCGCCGGCTCTCGCAGGTCCGTCAGGCAATGGCCTCGATCGGTTCCGGCACCGGCGACCTGACGCAGCGCCTGCCGGCCGAAGGCCGCGACGAGGTGTCCGACATCGCGCGCTCGTTCAACAGCTTCGTCGACAAGCTCAACGACGTGATGCGACAGATCCGCGACGCGAGCGAATCGGTGCGCACGGCCGCGAACGAAATCGCTGCGGGCAATCAGGATCTGTCGTCGCGCACCGAATCCGCCGCGGCGAGCCTCGAGGAAACCGCCGCGTCGATGGAGGAAATCACCGCGACGGTCGGCCAGTCGGCGGCTGCGGCCACGCAGGCGGACGAACGCGCGGCATCGGCGTCGCGGATCGCGTCGCACGGCGGCGTCGTGGTGTCGGACGTCGTCGCGACGATGGGCAAGATCGAGGAGGCCTCGGGACGGATCGGCGACATCATCGGCGTGATCGACGGCATCGCGTTCCAGACCAACATCCTCGCGTTGAACGCGGCCGTCGAAGCCGCGCGTGCGGGCGAGCAGGGCCGCGGCTTCGCCGTGGTCGCGCAGGAAGTGCGCAGCCTCGCACAACGCAGCGCGCAGGCCGCGCGTGAAGTGAAGGTGCTGGTCGAATCGACGGTCGCGAGCGTGTCGGCCGGGTCGGGACAGGTGCGGCAGGCCGGCGACACGATGCGCGAGATCGTCGCGAACGTCGCCAACGTGACGACCATCATCTCGGAGATCACCCATGCGGCCAACGAGCAGACGCGCGGGATCCAGGAAGTGAACCGCGCGGTCACGCAGCTCGACGAAATGGTCCAGCAGAACGCGGCGCTCGTCGAGCAGTCGACCGCGGCCGCCACCGCGCTGCAGACGCAGGCGAACGCGCTCGCCACGACGGTCGGGCAGTTCAAGATCGCCTGACCTTCCTCCGGTACGCGGTGCGGCCGCGCTCACGCGTGGCCGTCGTCGCGCATCAGCGCCAGCCGGTTGTAGAGCGTTTTCAGGCTGATGCCGAGCGCCTTCGCGGCGCGCGGCTTGTTGCCGTCGAAGTGATGCAGCGTTGCGGCGATGAAGCGCTGCTGCGCATGGTGCAGCGTCGCACCGATCGGCAGCGCGATGCGGTCGTTCGACGTGTGCTCGGGCGGCATCGCCAGCTTCGGCAGCGCGAGATCGATCCCGTCGTCCGCGAGGATGTACGCGCGCTCGATCATGTTGTGCAGTTCGCGCACGTTGCCGGGCCACGAATACGCGCGCAGCGCCGCGATCGCCGCATCGGTCAGCTGCTTGTGCGCGCGGTTGCGTGCGTTCAGCGCCGCGACGAATTCATGCGCGATCGCCTCGGCGTCGCCGCTGCGCTGCCGCAGCGGCGGCACATACAGCGCGAAGGCGGCGAGGCGGTAGAACAGATCCTCGCGCAAGCGGCCGGTGCGCACGGCTTCCGCCGGATTGTGACGCGTCGACGACAGCACGCGCACGTTCAGTGCGATCGGCTCGCTGCCGCCGACCCGCATGATCGTGTTCGACTCGAGCGCGCGCAGCAGCTTCACCTGCAGCGCCGCAGGCATTTCCGCAATTTCGTCGAGCAGCAACGTGCCGCCGCACGCCGCTTCGAAGAAGCCCTCGCGCCTCGCGACCGCGCCGGTGAAACTCCCTTTCTCGTGGCCGAACAACTGCGCGTCGGCGATGTCGGCCGGAATGGCGCCGCAGTTGACCGGCACGAACGGTCCGTCCCGGTGCGCGCTGAGCGCGTGCAGACACCGCGCGACGATATCCTTGCCGACCCCGCTTTCGCCCGCGATCATCACGCTGGCGCCGGTCGGGGCGATCCGCTCGATGCGGTCCTGCAATACGCGTACGGCAGTCGAGCCGCCGGACAGCCGCGATGCATCGCCGCGTTGCTTTGGATGGACATTGAATTCAACCATGACTGTCAGAGCGCGCGCCGTTTTGAAAATCGGCGTCGCGCATTCCGTCGGCTGCAATATCTACATCGACAACGGAATGGCCGTCGCAGTGCCGCGATATAGAAAATTTCAATGTGCGGCGTGTGGCCTCTAGAAATATCCGATCGCATTACGGCGATCGGGATCGTTGCTTTTTTACAGTCGACGAATGCAAATTCGTCAGACATTTGTAGGGCCGGAGGCCTGCGCGCACCGCGGCGGGCCATCCGACATGCGCCGCTGCGACATGCGGGGCGGTCCGCGGCCTACGCCCGAGATCCCGCGCAGGTACGCTGGTTGCTGCGCCGTCGAGGCTCGCCCGGCATGCTTTGCGGCTAGTCCTCCGCCGGGGCGGCAGCCGCGAAATGACGGTCGCCGGCGCGATGCAAGGTAAAGATGAGGACCTTAACCCGTGAGCTCTTTCGGCAGGGCGCGTGGGTGCTGCTTGCTGTCGGGGTGGCGTCCGCGCTGCAGGCGTGGGCGATTCGCGTCGTCGGCGTGCATGAGCCCTTCGCACCGCTGCCGTTCTATGCCGGCGTCGCGGCCGCCGCCTGGCTGACTTCGCTGGCCGGCGGGCTCGCTGCGACCGCCGTCAGTCTCGCCGTGATCGGCGCGCTGTGGTGGCGCCCGGCGGCGCCTTCCGAATTGCTGGCCCAGGCCGTCGCGTTCGTCGCGATCAGTTTCGTCGAGTGCGCACTGGTCGTGGCCGTCAAGCCGCTGTTTGCGAACGACCGCTTGCGCGGCGCCGACAGCGACGACGAAGCGCCCAGCCCGACGCGTCGCGAGCCCGCAGCCGCGTCGCTCGAGCATGCGCCTTCCGACGACTTGGCGTTGTTGCACAGCGTGGTCGACGCGTCGCCCGACGCCATCGTCGGCGTCGACGCGGGACGGCGGATCGTCAGCTGGAACCGGGCCGCGCGTCGGATCTTTGGCGTCGATGCGACGGCGGCAATCGGTCGCGACGTCACGACGTTGATCGCACCGCGCTGGCTCCGGCTGCAGCCGCTTCCGGCGTCGTTCGAGCACCCGCGCGCGGCCGTCGGCCCGTTCGACGTGCTGTGCGTGCGCGGCGACGGCGGCCGTTTCCGCGCGAGCTTCGCGGCCGCACCGATCGTCGATGCCGGCGGCAACTGCACGGGCCTGTCGATCACGCTGCGCGAGGCCGACCAACGGCGGCGCGACGAGCGCGGCCACCTGCGGGCGTTGCGCGGCGCACGCGTGCAGGCGGACCAGTCGAACCGGCTGAAGGACGAATTGCTGTCCACCGTATCGCACGAACTACGCACGCCGCTGAACGTGATCTACGGCTGGGTCGAGGTGTTGCGCAGCGTCGACGGTCAGGCATTCGCGCAGCAGGCGATCGATGCGATCGATCGCAGCGCGCGGTCGTTGTCGCGGATGGTCGGCGACCTGCTCGACGCATCGTCGCTCGCGACCGGGCGTACGCGGCTCGAGCGCGCGCCGGTCGATCTGGTGCGCATCGTGCGCGATGCGGTGCGCGAACTCGGCGGGAGCGCGGACGCGAACGGCATCGCGCTGTCGACCGACTGCGCATTGACGAACTGCGTCATTTCCGCGGACGGGGAGCGCTTGCGCCAGGTGCTGTCCAACTTGCTGTCGAACGCGATCAAGTTCACGCCGTCGGGCGGTCGCATCACCGTGTCGCTGGCCCGCGCTGGCGCGCGCGTGCGCATGGCGGTCACCGATACGGGCCACGGCATTTCCGCCGAGCGGCTGCCGCATCTGTTCGATACGTTCAACCGGCCGGAAGGCGCTGCGGCCTCGCCGAAACGCGGGTTGGGGCTCGGCCTGTCGATCGTGCGCAATATCGTGCGGCTGCACGGCGGCGACGTGGCTGCGAGCAGCCCTGGCGCCGGCCTCGGCACGACCGTGACGGTGACGTTGCCGGTGGACTGGGACGCCGACGATCCGGCCGCTGATCCGGCGCGCCCGGCCACGGCGTTGAAGGCGGTCGCGCTCGACGGCTACCGCGTGCTGGTCGTCGACGACGACGCCACGTCGCGCGCGAGTCTCGCGGCCGCGCTCGAAACGTTCGGCGCGCAGGTCGCACTGGCGCATTCTGGGCGCGACGCGCTGAACGCGCTGTCGCGCCAGCGGCCTGGCGTCGTGCTGTCCGATCTCGCCATGCCCGACGGCGACGGCTTCTGGCTGCTCGATCACATCCGTCATCTGCCGGGCGACGACGCACGCATGCCCGTGGTTGCCGTGACCGCGCATACCGGCGCGGAAGACCGCAAGCGCGTGATGGCGGCCGGCTTCGACGCGTATCTGCCCAAGCCGGTCGATATGCCGACGCTCGCGAGCGTGATCGTCGACGTGTCGTCCGAAGGTGACGGAGCGGCGGCCGGCCGGGGACAGCACTGAATTGCGGTGGCATGCGCCTATCCCGAGGAGCGGACGATGAAGCGATCGAACTACACGCAACGCGACGGCATCGGCGGCCGACCGGCGCATCGCATGCGGATGCGGATGCGGCCGGCCGCGCAGATCATCGGCGCGTGGCTGCTGTCCTGCGCGTGCGTCGCGACGCCGCGCGCGGCAGCGGCCGACGAAAGCGTGGGGCACAAGCTCGCGAGCGAAGCATCGGCGGTGGGCGGCCAGCTGCGCGATGCGACGCTCGCATCGCGCATCCGCGCGGCGCTCGTGGCCGAGCGCGGCCTCGCGTCCGACGACATCGATGTCCAGGTCCACGGCCGCGTGGCCGAGTTGACGGGCAGCGTGCCGGACGAGCCGCAGCATGCGGCGGCGATCCGCGTCGTGCGTGACGTCAGCGGCGTGAGCGGTGTGCAGGATCGGCTGAAGGTGGGCCGGAAGTAGCGCGACGCAGCGGGGTGGTCGAGTTGACGCAGCAGCGTTGCCACGACCTACAGCATGCGGCGGCGCTTCACGTCGTGCATGACGCGGAGGGACGTGCGTGAGAGACGCCGACGGCGCTCTGGAAGCAGCGTTCCGGACGAGCGCCGTGTGACGGGGCTGCAACCGTTCCGAGTTCGCGCTGCGCCGCCGCGACGCATACGCCCGCAGCCGTCGCGATTTTCGCGCGCCGATCGACCGACGAATACGGAGACGCCGATGAAGATGAACACGAACCATCACGGCAACAGAGGCCACCGCAGGGCGTCCCCTCGCATCCCGCTGCTGCTGTCGATACCGACGGCGCTTGCACTGGCCGCCACCTCGGCGCTCCCGCAGCCGCCCCCGGCATCCTCGGTGCGCGTTGCCCCTGGCGTCGTGCGCCCGGGCGAGACGCCCGACGAGGCGGACATGACACGACGGCCCACCGGTTTCGATGCGGAGTTCGTCGACAAGGCCGGCATCGTCGGCAAGACGGCGGTGCAGGCGAGCCAGCTCGCGCTCGAGCGCTCATCGAATCCGCAATTGAAGGCGTTCGCGCGCAGAATCGTCGACGACTACGGCCGCATGACGGCCGAACTGCGCCGGCTCGGCGCACGTAAAGGCGTGCCCGTGCAGACGCGCATGCTGGTCGACCCGGCGCTCACTGCGCTGCGCACCGAAACGGGCGTGGCGTTCGACAAAGGCTATCTGTCGGTCGCCGGGCCGACGGCGCAGGAGGCGGCGGTGAAGCTCTACGAAGCCGAACGTCGCGACGGCCGCGACGCGCAGCTTCGCGCGTTCGCGGCCGATGCGCTGCCCACCCTCAACGAACACCTTCGCGCGGCGCGCGAGCTTGCACGGTCCGTTGCGGCGCGTTAGGCCGCCATCTCCATCTCATTGCCGCCCGGTCGTCGCGTCATTCTCCGGGCCGCCGGGCGACGCCTCGTAAGGCGGCGAATCGAGCGCCGTTTCGCCTTCCTCGATCAGCCAGTAAGGCGACGCGCCGTAGTACGCATGCAGCGCCTCGGCCCACGCCGGATCGGCCATCGCTGGCCAGCGATCCTTGTCGAAACCCGGCGCCTCGCGCACGCGCTCGGTCGGCACCGGCAACACGAAGCAGCGACGCTCCGCATCGAGCGTCAGCACGTTCCACGGCAGCGCGAGCAGCTTGTCGCCGATGCCGAGAAAGCCGCCCGACGACACGACCGCATACGCGATCCGGCCGGCGCGCACATCGAGCATGATGTGCGTGACCTTGCCGATGTCGTCGCCGTCGATGGTCAGCACGTGATCGTCTTCCAGCGTGCCGGCGGCCATCACGTCCGGCCCCGGCCCGCCCGTCGAGCGGCCGTCATCGCCGACGATCCCTGCATGCGCGCGTGGCGCCCGGTCGGTTGTCATCGCTGTTCTCCTGGTCGAATCGATAGGGTGGCCTCGGTAGCCGCCATCACCGCCGGCGCGGCAGCGACACGTCCTCGAGCGTGTTGGCCAGCTCGTCGCGCGCCGGGCCGCCGGCGCGCGTCGCGATGTCGCCGAGCGACACGATGCCGACCACGCGGCGCTGGCCGTCGAGGACCGGCATCCGGTGCAACTGCACGTCGGCCATGCGCTGCTGGACGTCGCCGACGCCGTCGTCCTCGATGCACCATTGCACCGGCGCCGACGCGACGGCCTTCACCGGCGTGTCGGGCGAATGGCCATGCGACAGCGCGCGTATGGCGAGGTCGCGGTCGGTCACGATCGCGACCAGTTCGCCGCCTTCGCATACGGGCAGCACGCCGATGTCGAAGCGCTGCATCAGTTCGGCCGCATGGCGGATCGTGTCGTTCGGCGCGACGCAGACGACGTCGCGCGACATGATCTCGTTGACGCGATACATGGACGCCTCCTTTTTCAGAGCAAGATGAGCGCGGAGCAGGATGCGTGCCGCGCGCGGTTCACTCGCGGCCGGCGAACGGGTCGCGCGGTGCGACAAATTTGCCAGCGCGCTTGTACATCTTCCACGGCTGCTGCCGCGGCCGGCTCGACGAGCAGTGCGTCAGTGTCCGACGCCCGTCATCACGACGATGGCGAACACCAGCGCGCTCTCGACGGCCGCGAGCGCCGCGACGCCCGCGGCGCCGCTGACCTCGTGCCATGCACGTTCCATGCGTTTCATCTGTCTGCTCCGGTCGGTCCGGCCCGGCGCAGCGTGGCCGCGCAGCCTGGGCCGGGTGCCGCCGTCAGCCGTGATCGCGGCGGCGGTGTCAGGACATCCGGCGCGCGTGGTTCGCGCGGAGCCGGAAGGGTGTCGCGGCGTCGATCGCGCTCGCGCCGCCGAGGGCGGGTTGGGCGCTGTCAGGGAGCCTTGCATCGATCGGTTCGTCGATATGGACTTCCCGGCACGGCCGTCGCAACACGCTGATGCGGCGACGGAAAGGAGCGGCGGCCGCTGACACGGCATCGCGGCCGCCAGCCCGAGTGATCGAGCCTCCGGGATCGAAGGGCGCAACGACCGTACCTGTATACGGCGCGCGGGATGTCGCTTGTCGCGACGTCACGCATGCGGACGCGGCAATACATCGCGATCCGCTACGGGACAAAGAAAGGAAAACGCCGACGAATAAGCTGCGGCGAGGCGACGGTACGCGGTGATTTCTGCACGTGGCGCGAGCGTTTCGACGCATGGAAGCTCGCCCCGCGCATCTATCGAGTTCAATGGAACGTACGAGCGCTGCGTGGGACGGCACCTTCTGCGCGAAGCCGCGCTGCGCGCGCTCATCGCTTGTCGCCGCGAACGCGCGCAGCGCACGGCCCACGTCGCAAGCCCTGCGCTCCGCAGCAACCCGCCGCAGCGGCTCACCACCCCATACCGCCTCGCGTCGCCCGCCGCAAAAAACCCGGCCACCCAGACCCCGCAGGCACGCTGTTTGCGCACGCTCGCCGCGCCAATCGACACGCGCGACCCGCCGCGCAGGAGCCACATGAACAGCCGATCCTTGCTGCACCGTCCGGAACCCACGCCCGACCTCGATCCCGATCCGGCGCTGCCGGAGCACGACGATCCGGTGGACCCGCCCGTGCCGGTCTGCCCGCCGCAAGGCGACCCGCCGTCGCGGCCGCCGCCGGTACGGATGCCGGGCGGGGGCGGCGCACCGCAGCCGGCCGCGCGCTCACTGAGAGGAGGACCATCATGGACATTCACGTGCAATCGCCGGACAAGCGCGCGATCGCCCAGGTGCTGGGCCGCTATTTCGAGTCGCGTTCGCTGCGCTATCACATCGAGGAACTGCCGGGCGGCGTCTTGCAGATCGGCTTTCGCGCAAGCGGCCGGCCGGCTGCCGTCACGGTGTCGTTCGACGAGTCGGCTTACGACACGTATACGCACTGGGACGCCAGCCAGAAGCAGCTCGCGCTCGGCCGGCTCGCCGACGGCTTCTCGCGCATGATGTCCAAGCGCAGCACGGCCGCGCTCGCCGGCGACTATCACGTCGAGCGTTTCTGATTCAGCCATTCAGCCCCGGCTTGCGCCGGATCCCGGCAAAGCGCCCCGGCTCAACGGGCGCTTTGCGACTTTGCGCGCGTCGCGTAGGATATTTGCTGTTAAGCGCACGCTACGTTCGCACGGCCCGCTGCCGGCGGCCTTGGCCGGCAGCGCGCGACGCGCTTTGATCAGAGTTCATCTTGATTCGAGTTCGATACGCATACCCGACGGAGATTGCCCCGATGACCGTTGCCCGCCCGTTGCTGTCACCCGGCATGCGCCGGCTGGTGTTCGGCCTGTCCGCCTTCACTGCGCTGACCGCGGTCGGCGCGCGCGACGCGGCGGCCCAGACGCCTTCGCCGCTCGGCGAATGGCAATATTCGGCGGGCGTTCCGCTGCGGAAGATCTTCGGCCCCACGATCCCGACGTGGCAGGTGAGCGTCGGCGCCGCCATGACGCTGCAGCCGCGCTATGAGGGCTCCGATCGCTATCGGGTGATGGGCGGCCCGAACGTCGACATTCGCTATCGCGACCTGTTCTTCCTGTCGACGGGCGAGGGGCTCGGCGCGAACGTGCTGCGCGGGCCGAACTGGCGCGTGAGCATGTCGGTCGGTTATGACCTCGGGCGCCGCTCGGCCGACGACCTCGGCCATCTGAACGGCCTCGACAACATCAACGCGGCGCCGGTGATGAAGCTGGCCGCCGACTACGTGATCTCGAAGGACTTCCCGCTCGTGCTGCGCGCCGACGTGCGGCGCAGCATCGGCGGCTCGAACGGCTGGGTCGGCGACTTCTCCGCGTACATGCCGATGCCCGGCAGCAACGAGCACTTCTTCTGGTTTGCCGGGCCCACCGTATCGTTCGCCGATTCGCGCTACATGAACAGCTGGTTCGGCGTGAACCAGGGCGCAGCCGCGCGTTCGGGGCTGCCGGCCTATTCGTCGGGCGCGGGGATGAAGTCGTTCGGCGCCGGCGTGACGATGGTCTGGTTCGTCAACAAGAACTGGTTCGTGACGATGGACGGCGCGATCGAGCAACTGGTCGGGCGCGCAAGACGCAGCCCGATCACGCAGCAGTCGACCAACGGCGTGTTCGACATGTCGGTCAACTACCAGTTCTGATTGCCTCGGCACGCCGCGGCGCGCATATGACACACCCGCGCGCGCCTGTGGCATCCGGCGTCACGGTGATATGATTCCGACCTGTACAAACGTACAGTGATCGATCCCGTGACGCCTGCATCGCCGCCTCCTCCGGCGTTTTACTACCTGACCAACTTCGAACGTGCGCTCGCGTGGCTCGGCGAGCGCTACGACGACCTGCTCGACGCCGCCGAGCGCGCGTTCGTCGCCGAGTTCGCGCGGCTGCCGCAGGCATCGCGCGCATTGCTCGTGCGGATGCTGATGCGCAACGGCTCGGACTTCCGCGCGAGCAAGCTCGCGTATGACGAGATCGGCTGCCCGCTCGACGCGGCCGCGCCGCTCGCCGCGCTCGGCTGGGTCGATCCGGCGCCCGCGCTGACGCTCGATGCGCTGTTCGCGCTGTCGACGCGCGCCGATCTGCTGAAGATGTTTCCGTCGCTCGGTGCGCATGCGGGCGAGCGCAAGCCGGAATGGCTCGAACGCCTGCGTCCGGCTTACGGCGACGTCGCGCAACCGCTCGAAGCATGGTGCGCCCAGGCCGACGATCGCGTGCTGCGGGTGACGGTCGGCGCGCTGTGCGAACGGCTGCGGCTGATGTTCTTCGGCAATCTTCATCAGGACTGGACCGAATTCGTGCTCGCCGATCTCGGCGTGTTCCAGTACGAAAGCGTGCCGTTCGCGCCGTCGTCGCGCGCGTTCCAGCAGCGTGCCGACGTCGATGCGTATCTCGCGCTGCACGCCTGCCGCGCGGCGCTCGACGCCTGGCCGGACGAGCTGCCGTTCGACGAGCTGCTCGACGCGATCGACGTGGTCGAATGCGCGCAGCCGTGGCTCGCGACGCGCCGCGCAAAACTCCTGTTCACGCTCGGCCAGACCTGCGAGCGCCGCGCCGACTGGGACGCCGCGCTCGACGCGTATGCGCGCAGCGCGTGGCCGGGCAGCCGGCATCGGCGCATTCGCGTGCTGGAACGCTGCGAACGCATCGCCGATGCACTCGCGCTCGCGCTCGATGCGCGCGAGCGCTTCGAAAGCGACGAGGAACGCCAGCGGGTCGAGCGGATGCTGCCGCGCTTGCAGCGCCGCCTGGGGCAGCCGGTCGAACGCGCGCGCGGCGCGCCGGCCGTGCCGCGCGAGACGCTCGTGCTGGCGCGCCCGGACGCGTCCGTCAGCGTCGAATACGCGGTGCGCGACCATCTTGCGCAGCCGGGCGCGCCGGTCCATTACGTCGAGAACACGCTGATCAATTCGCTGTTCGGACTGCTGTGCTGGGAGCCCGTGTTCGCGGCCGTGCCCGGCGCCTTCTTCCATCCGTTCCAGCGCGGCCCGGCCGACCTGCACGCGCCCGATTTCGCGGTGCGCCGTGCGGACGCGTTCGCCGCCTGTTTCGCACAGCTCGAGTCGGGCGCATACCAGGACACGATCCGTCGGCACTATGCGACCAAGACGGGGCTGCAGTCGCCGTTCGTGTTCTGGGGCGTGCTGACCGACGAACTGCTCGACGACGCGCTCGCGTGCTTGCCGCCCGAGCATTTGCGGCTGTGGTTCACGCGCCTGCTCGCGGATATCCGCAGCAATCGCTCGGGGCTGCCCGATCTGGTCCGCTTCTGGCCCGGCGAGCGGCGCTACGAGCTGATCGAGGTGAAGGGCCCCGGCGACCGGCTGCAGGACAACCAGACGCGCTGGCTCGCGTACTGCGTGGCGCACGGCATCCCGGTGCGCGTCGTCGATGTCGAATGGGCGGGCGCCGGCGTCGAACACGCCGAAGCGGCGGGGCTGTCCGCATGAGCTACGTCGTCGCGGTGCGGGCGATGTGCGAGTTCACCGCGCGGCGCGGCGATCTCGACCTGCGCTTCACGCCCGCGCCGACCGCGCTCGAAGGCATCGCCGGCCACGGCGCCGTCACGTCGGCGCGCGGCGCACGCTACGAAACCGAAATCGCGCTCGCCGGCACGTGGGGCACGCTGACCGTGCGCGGGCGTGCGGACGGCTACGACCCGCTCGCGAACCGCCTCGAGGAGATCAAGACCTACCGCGGCAGCCTCGACGCGATGCCGGCCAACCATCGCGCGTTGCACTGGGCGCAGGCGAAGGTCTATGCGCATCTGATGTGCGCGACGCGCGGCCTCGCCGAAATCGACGTCGCGCTCGTCTATTTCGACATCGTGTCCGAGCGCGAAACCGTGCTGACGGAAACGCTGAGCGCCGAGGCGCTCGCCGCGTTCTTCGCCGAACAGTGCGCGTGCTTCGTCGGCTGGGCCGAGCGCGAGGCCGCGCATCGTGCGGCCCGCGATGAGGCGCTGCGCGCGCTGACGTTCCCGCACGGGCAGTTCCGCAGCGGGCAGCGCGAGCTGGCCGTGTCCGTCTATCGCGCGGCGCGCGACGAAGGCTGCCTGATCGCCCAGGCGCCGACCGGGATCGGCAAGACGCTCGGCACCGTGTTTCCGATGCTGAAGGCGTGCGGCGAAGGCAAGCTCGATCACGTGTTCTTCCTGACCGCCAAGACGCCCGGCCGCGCGCTCGCGCTCGACGCGGCCAGGACGCTCGGTGCCGGCACGCCGGCGCTGCCGCTGCGCGTGCTCGAACTCGTCGCGCGCGACAAGGCATGCGAGCATCCCGATCGCGCGTGTCACGGCGAGTCGTGCCCGCTGGCGCAGGGCTTCTACGACCGGCTGCCGGCCGCGCGCGACGCCGCGATCAGCGCGGGGCTGCTCGATCGCGAGACCGTGCGCGCCGCCGCGCTCGCGCACGACGTGTGTCCGTATTACCTCGCGCAGGAGCTGGCGCGCTGGTCCGACATGGCGATCGGCGACTACAACTACTACTACGACGGCAGCGCGATGCTGCATGCGCTCGCGCAGCAGAACCAGTGGCGCGTCGGCGTGCTCGTCGACGAGGCGCACAACCTGCTCGACCGCGCCCGGCGGATGTACAGCGCGTCGCTCGATCCGTTCGCGTTTGCCGCCGCGCGCGAAGCGGCGCCGCCGACGCTGCGCAAGGCGTTCGACCGGCTCGCGCGCGCGTGGGGCGCGCTCAATCGTGCGCAGGCCGAGCGCTATGCGGCGTACCCGGCTATTCCGGCGGGGCTCGTGTCCGCGGTGCAGAACCTCGTGGCGACGATCGGCGAGCACCTGACCGATGCGCCGCGCGCGAACGACGACGCGCTGTTGCGCTTCCATTTCGACGCGATCCAGTTCGGCGTGCTCGCCGATGCATTCGACAGCGCGTCGATCTTCGACGCGACCTTGCACGGCGAGCCGCTGCCGCGTCAGGCGGCACTCGACACGGTCGATGCGCTCGTGCCGGCTGCGCGCCGCCGTCGCATCCAGTCGACGCTGTGCGTGCGCAACGTGATACCGGCCGGTTTTCTCGCGCCGCGCTACGAGGCCGCCCGCGCCACCGTGCTGTTTTCCGGCACGTTGAGCCCGTTCCGGTTCTATCGCGACACGCTCGGCTTGCCGGCCGACACGGGCTGGCTCGACGTCGAAGGGCCGTTTCGCGCCGAGCAGTTGACGGTGCGCGTGGCGAGCCACGTGTCGACGCGCTGGCGCGATCGTGACCGCTCGCTCGAGCCGATCGTCGATCTGATCGCCGCGCAATATGCGACACGTCCCGGCAACTACCTCGGCTTTCTGAGCAGCTTCGACTATCTCGCGCGCGTCGTCGCGCTGATGCAGGCGCGCCATCCCGACGTGCCTGTCTGGGCGCAGTCGCCCGGCATGGCCGAAAGCGAGCGCGACGCGTTCCTGGCGCGCTTCGACGCCGGCGGACGCGGCGTCGGCTTCGCGGTGCTGGGCGGGGCGTTCTCGGAAGGCGTCGATCTGGTCGGCGAGCGGCTGATCGGCGCGTTCATCGCGACGCTCGGCCTGCCGCAGATCAACGACGTCAATGAACAGATGCGGCGCGCGATGGACGCGCGTTTCGGCAACGGCTACGACTACATCTATCTGTATCCGGGCCTGCAGAAGGTCGTGCAGGCGGCCGGGCGCGTGATCCGCACCGAACGCGACGAAGGCGTCGTGCATCTGATCGACGATCGCTACCGGCGCCGCGAGGTGCGCGATCTGTTGCCGCGCTGGTGGCGCATCGGTTGAACGCGAGGGCGGTGCGGCGCGCCGCTACAGCACGTTGAGCATCGCGAGCGCCGTTTCCTGCAGATGCGGAAGCACGCGCCGCACCGCCGCGTCGGTCGATTCGCCGGCGATCGGCATGTTGGTGCTCAATGCGGCGACCACTTCGCCGTGACGATTCTTCAGCGGCACCGCGATGCCGCGCACGCCCACCTGCAATTGCTGCTCGATCACCGCGAAGCCCGCGTCACGCGCGTGGTCGACCTGTTCGAGCAGGCGCGCCTTGTTCGTGATCGTGTGCGGCGTGAACGGCGCCAGTTCGGTGCCGTCGAGCCACGCGCGCACGGCCTCGCGGTCGGGATGATGGGCGAGCAGCACGACGCCCGGCGACGTCAGCGGCGCCGGCACGCGCGCGCCGAGCACGAAGCCGGTCGTCATCACGCGCGACACGCCGTTGCGGGCGATGAACACGAGTTCCCAGCCGTCGAGCACGCTCACGTACGCCGATTCGTTCAGCGACGCGCTCAGTTGCTGCAGATACGGCTGCACCATGCGCGGCAGGCGTGCCGAGTCGAAGTACGACCAGCCGACCCGCAGCACGCGCGGCGTCAGCCCGTAGAGCTTGCCGTCGGTGTACACGTAGCCGAGCGATTCGAGCGTCAGCAGGTAGCGGCGCGCGGCCGTACGCGTGAGGCCGGTGCGCGCGGCGGCCTGGGTGGGCGTCATCCGTGCATGCTGACTGTCGAACGCCTCCAGGATCATCAGGCCTTTTTCCAGGCCGGCAATCCAGTCGCGTCGGTCGAGTTCGGGCTTTTTCATCGTCGAGGGCGGAGTGGGGCGCGTGCGGTCGCCGCGCCCGGACGGGCGATCATCGTGCGAATGCGCGGCTGGGAGGCGAGGCGGTCGATGCGGTCGACGGCTTGCGATGGAGGACGCCGCAGCGACGCGGCGGGATGGGCACGAAGCATCGGATGCGGCGTGCGCCGCATCCGGGATGCCGTTACTCGCTGCTCGTCCACTCGACGTTCGCGCCGACCGAACGCAGGTTTTCGACGAAGTGCGGATGGGCACGACGGATCGGCAGCGCGTTCATGATTTCCGAACGGCCTTCGATGCTCGCGGCCACCATCAGCAGCGCGATCGCGACGCGGATGATGTACGGGCTTTCGACGCGCGCCGGCGTCAGCGCCAGCCCACCGAACGTGATGAGCCGGTGTGGGTCGGACAGCAGCACGTGTGCGCCGAACTTCGACAGCTCGCCGGACCAGCCGAGCGCGCCGTCGTAGACCTTGTTCCAGAACATCGCGCTGCCTTCGGCGCGCACGCCGAGCGCGATGAAGATCGGCAGCAGGTCGACCGGCAGGTACGGCCACGGCGCGGCTTCGACCTTCGTGAGGATGTTCTGCGTAAACGGACGCCGCACGCGCAGCGGGCCGTCGCGTTCCGCGCGCGACCAGCCGTCGCGGTGCGTGACGGTCACGCCGAACTTCGCGAAGGTGCGGTCGATCAGCGGGAAATGCTCGGGCGACGAATTGCGCACCGTGATGTCGCCGCCGGTGATCGCGCCGAGCGCGAGGAACGTCGCGATCTCGTGGAAGTCCTCGGCGAAACGGAACTCGCCGCCGCCGAGCTTGCCGCCGCCCGTCACGCACAGCCGCGAGGTGCCGAGGCCGTCGATCGCGACGCCGATCATCGCGAGGAACTGGCAGAACTCCTGCACGTGCGGCTCCGACGCCGCGTTCATCAGCGTGGAGGTGCCGCTGGCCGCCGTCGCGCACAGCGCGAAGTTTTCGGTGGTCGTCACCGATGCGTAGTCGAGCCAATGATCGTTGGCCGTCAACGGGCCGTCGGCGCGGACGATCAGCGAATCGGGCGTGCGCTCGATGTGCGCGCCGAAGCGCTCGAACACCTCGACGTGCGGGTCGATTTCGCGCACGCCGAGCGTGCAGCCCTTCACGTCGTTTTCGAGCCGCGCGACGCCGAAGCGCGCAAGCAGCGGCGGAATCAGCATGATCGACGAGCGCATCGCCTCCGGCAGCCGGTGGACGGCCGGATCGAACGTCGTGTTGCGGTGGTGCAGCTCGAGGATGCCCGTCGCGAAGTCGACCGACACGTCGCTGCCGAGCGTGCGGAAGATGTCGAGGATCTTGCGCACGTCGGTGATGTCCGGCACACCGACGAGACGCAGCGGCTGATCGGTCAACAGGGTGGCGCACAGGATCGGAAGGACGGCGTTCTTGTTCGCGGACGGCTTGATGTCCCCGCGCAGCGGGGTGCCGCCGTGGACGATGAGATTCGACATGATATGGGGGCGTATCGGTGACTGACGTAGGCCCATATGATGCCATTGGTCGGCGACCGGCGTGGAGTGTTCGGCACGGAAAAGGGGCGTGCGCGTGGGGGGCTTGACCGTGTTTGACGTTGGCTGCAGGCGCGACGCGCGGTTGGCGGCCGGCCGGGCGCCGCGCCGCGCATGGCCGGGCCCATATGGCCGGCCTATGCCGGGCCGGCCATGACGCTCATGGCGTCATTGGGTCACCCGCATCCGCGCGGCGACGACCAGCGAGATCAGGCAACCCACGGCGAGATAGCCGGCCACGAGATGCCACGCGCCGCCCGCGAAGCTGACCAGCGCCACCGCGATGAACGGCGTGAAGCCGCCGCCGACGACGCTCGCGAACTGATAGCCGACGCCCGCGCCGCTGTAACGGTACTCGGCGCCGAACAACTCGGTGAAGAGCGGCTGCTGGACGCTGACCACCATGTCGTGCGCGGCATTGGCGAGCAGGATCGAGAACACGACGATCCACGCGACCGAGCGCGACTCCAGCGCGAGGAAGAACGGCACCGCCGATGCGAGCCCGATCAGCGCGCCGGTCAGATAGATGCGGCGCAGGCCGAAGCGATCGGCGAGCCACGCGAAGCTCGGGATCGTCACGCAGCTCACCGTGCCGACCAGCAGGCCGATGTTCAGGAACAGGTCGCGCGACATGCCGAGGTTCGACGTCGAATAGCTGAGCGCGAACGCGGTGACGATGTACATCGTGAACAGCTCGGCCAGCCGCAGCGCGACGATCAGCAGGAACGCCTTCGGATGGCGCGTCAGCGCTTCGAGCACCGGCAGGCGCAGCTTGCGGTTGCCGTGCTCGACCTTCTCGACGAACTCCTGCGACTCGTCCATGCTCTTGCGCACCCACAGTCCGATCAGAACCAGCACGATGCTGAACAGGAACGGCAGCCGCCAGCCCCACGACTTGAACGCGGCGTCGCCGAGCGTGTGGCTCAGGATCGACACGATGCCCGTGGCCAGCACCAGCCCGACGCCGTAGCCGACCTGCACGCCGCTGCTGTAGAACGCCTTCTTCTGCTTCGGTGCGCTTTCGACGGCCATCAGCGCCGCGCCGCCCCATTCGCCGCCGACCGCGAAGCCCTGGATCGCGCGCATCGTCACGAGCAGCACCGGCGCCCACCAGCCGATCGTCGCGAAGCCGGGCAGCAGGCCGATCGCGACGGTCGACAGCCCCATCAGCATCACGGTGAGCACCAGCATCCGCTTGCGGCCGAGCCGGTCGCCGTAATGGCCGAACACGACGCCGCCGAGCGGGCGGAACAGGAAGCCGACGCCGAAGGTCGCGAACGCCGCGAGCGTGCCCATCGTCGGGCTGACCTTCGGGAAGAACGCGGAATTGAAGACCAGCGCGGCGACGATTCCATACAGCAGGAAGTCGTACCAGTCGACGACGGCGCCGACAAAGCTGCCGATCGCCGCCTTGCGGGCCTGGCTGCGGGCGCGCTCGCCGGCAGCGGTGTCGAGGGTGTCGAAAGTTGGGGTCACGACGGTGTCTCCTGGCATCGCGCATCGTGATTCGCGGCGGCGCCGCGTCCGATGCTGCATTGAGATGATTGGGTGAACCGAGAATAGGGCGCGCGCCGCACGACGGCAATTGGCCGATCGGGAGATTTGCGCGATTATCGTTCTTCGATGTGCGATTATCGGACGCTTTGCGGGTTTGCACTAGACGCGCCACCGGCTGGCCGAACGGCCGGGGTGTGCCGCCGTGAACGATCTGGTTAAAATCTCGACCATCGAAACCTTGCCCGACTCGGGCGGACCTCGGCCGTCGCATCGGCCGGCGGGCGCCGCGCAGGTCGGGCGTACTCACCGACCGCATGCCTCCGGAGACTGGAATGCCCGGCAATTCTCACCCACTGTCCAGCGATACGCCGCCCGTTGCCGATCCGGCCGCCAATCCGCTCGGGATGGCCGGACTCGAATTCGTCGAGTTCGCGGCGCCGGTGCCGGACGCGCTCGCGCAGCGCTTCGAGCAACTCGGGTTCAAGGCTGTCGCGCGCCATGTCAGCAAGAACGTCACACTGTACCGGCAAGGACAGATGCAGTTCCTGATCAATGCGGAGCCCGATTCATTCGCCGCTCGCTATGCGGAGGAGTACGGGATGGGCGTGTGCGCGATCGGGCTGCGTGTGGCAAGCGCCCGGCGTGCGTTCGAGCGGGCGATCGAGCTGGGGGCGTGGGCGTTCGAGGGCGAGCGGGTCGGCGTCGGCGAACTGAAGATTCCGGCGATCCAGGGCATCGGCGATTCGCACCTGTACTTCGTCGATCGCTGGCGCGGGCGCGACGGTCAGCGCGGCGGCGTGGGCGACATCTCGATCTTCGACATCGATTTCCGGCCGATCGACATCGCGACCGCGCACGCCGATCTCCACTGCGAGGGCACCGGGCTGCAACAGGTCGACCACTTCACGCAGACGGTCGGCGCGGGGCGCATGCGCGAGTGGCTCGACTTCTACCACGACCTGCTGCACTTTCGCGAAATCCACGAGATCGACGCGCACTGGCACGTGTCGGAGGAATCGCGCGTGATGGTGTCGCCCTGCGGCGCGGTGCGGATTCCGGTCTACGAGGAGGGCACGCGCCGCACCGAGCTGATGCACGCGTATCTGCCCGATCATCCCGGTGAGGGCGTGCAGCACATCGCGCTCGCGACCGACGATATCGTCGCGAGCGTCGATGCGCTGCGCGCGAACGGCGTCGACTTCGTCGAGCCGCCGGCGCGCTATTACGACGAAGTCGATGCGCGACTGCCGGGGCACGGCGTCGATCTCGACGCGTTGCGCCGCTGCGCGGTGCTGGTCGACGGCGAAATCGGCGCCGACGGCGTGCCGCGCCTGTTCTTCCAGACCTTCGTCAAACGCCGGCCCGGCGAGATCTTCTTCGAGATCGTGCAGCGTCAGGGGCATCACGGGTTCGGCGAAGGAAACCTCGCCGCGCTGGCGCGCGCCCGCGACGCCGGCTGAGCGGTACGGCGGATTGCTTAAGCGCGGCCGCCGCAAGCAGGGCGGCAGCCGCGGCGGTGCTTTCAGCGAGTGCCGGACGCGAGTACGCGGCGGCATGCCGCTTCGAGCCGTTCGCGCATTGCATTGGTCGGGCGCCGGTCGTGCGGTTGCGCAGTGGCGGCCGTGGTCCCGATCGCCGCTCGGCGGAGCGCAGGATCGAGTACGACGGGCTCCGTGCCGGGCACGCAGCTGCATGAGCACGGCGGCGACCATCGTGCGGACCACGGGTGCGGCCGCATTCTGCGCACGCTGCGTGGTGTGCAGGCGGCCTAGTCGGCCGCCTGCAGCTTGCGCGCCTGAGCGCGCATCCCGTCGAAGATCGCGTCGGCCACATCCATCGGGAAATCCGCCGGAATGTGCGACGCGACGTCGGCGATCACCGCTTCCGTGCGTGCCGCCACGTCGGCCATGGCTGCGCGCACGTCGTCCTCGGTCAGCCCGACGCGGCTGCCTTGCGCGATCCAGTGACGCGGCCGGATGTCGCCGATCACGTAATGACGATTCTTCCCGCACACGGCCATCGCGAGCCGTGCGCGCCGCGGCGACAGCTGGTTGCGGCGCGTCCCGATGATCGGATGCGCGGACAACACGTCATACAGCGGCGTGCTGCGATACGTGTTCCCCGGCAAGTGCGCGATGCTGAAGTTCTTCGCGTGGCCGTCGATGGCCGCGAGTACCCAGAACACCAGCTGCGTGACGAAGAAGTTCATCCGGTCCTGCGCGGCGGCGGAATTCGCGAGGATGCCCATGATCGCCGCGATGCCCGGACCGCCGTCGGATTCGTATTTCATGCCCGACGGCGTGCCGGTAGCCTGGCACATGTCCTCTTGCGGCAGCCGCAGGATCCATGTGCGGTCGCGGGACGGCCTGCGATCGAAGCGCTCGACCACCAGCGCCTTCTGATCGTCGAACCGGCCGATGTCGCAGGCGGCCACCGGCAAGCCGTAAGCGGCGACGATCTTCGAGCACAGCCATTCATTTTCGACCGACGTCCGCATGTCGGCCTGCATGTTGCCGACGCGGCCCAGCGGCAGCTTGAAGATATGAGTGGTGGGCGTGCTGCCCGACGGCAGCATCCAGCGGTTGCCGTGACGCAGCAGCGCGGTCTTTTCCTGCGCGCCGGCGATCGACAGGCGCAATTCGCCGCCCGATTCGGCATGGCCCGGCAGCGGTGCGGCGGTCGCGTCGCGCAGTACGCCGGCCACGGCCGCTTCGTCGAGCACCGTGCCGTCGATCGATTCGAGGTCCAGCGGCGTCTCGCCGGGCGGCAGCAATTGCAGCGCGCCGACGCAGTCACGGCCGATCGACGCGAGCAGTTCGAACGGCGCCGTGGACGCCAGCCGATAACGCTGCGCGATGCGGCGGCGGATCGGCTGACTGTCCGGCAGCAGGTTGTCGAAGTAGTCGGCGACGGTCGCGCCCTGATGCGGCTGGTTGCCCGGCGTGAATGGCAGCGACAGGGACAGCGGCCGACCCTGCGGATCGTCGATCCAGGTGGGCAGGTAGACGAGGCGTTCGACGCCGCGTCGAATTTCCCAATAACCGACCGGAATGCCGTTCATCCACAGGTCGAGACGGTCGTGGCGGGGGCGGCGAACCATCGTCACCAGTCCTCGCGGCCGGCGTCACGCGCTTTGCGCGGTGCGGCCGCGGCAGGCTGCTTGCGCGTGGCCGCACGCGTGGCTTTCGCGGCGGCCGGCGCCGGGGCGGGCTGAGCGGACCGGTTTGACGAGCCGGACGAGCTACGCCGAGACGGCGGCGATGTCTGCTCGGGCGCGGACGCGGAAGGTGCGGGCGCCGCAGCGTCGCCGGGCTCGAGCGTCACGCGCACGCCGAGCACATTCAGCACCTTGAAAAGCCGTTCCATACTGACTGCCGAGGGATTGGCCTCGAGCTGCGCGTACGACTGCTGCGTGACGCCGAGGCGGGCCGCGAGTTGCGCCTGCGTGAGCCCAGCTGCCTTTCGGAAGCCGACGAGGATCGGGCGCAATTGGGGCAAGGTCTGGACAGGGAATGCCATGGGCTCTCCGCGGAATGACAGGCGATCGCTTGTAATGGGTAAATACAGTCTATCGAATGTATTTGCAAGATACAAATCGTAGCCTGTATTCGGCGAAAACAAGCGATAGGCTGTTGGGGAGTCGCTGGGGCGGAGCGTGGAACGGGGCTGCTGCGCGCCTTATGGGCGGTGGTTGCAGTCGCGGTGCGACAGGTTGTTGGTGCCGCGCCGCGACTGAGCCGCTTCATGACATGACCTGCTGGTCCAAGTGGCACGGTTTTGTGGGCTAGGGTTGCGATCGCGCTACGCGGCACGTCGTGCATCGGCAAGATTCGCGATCAGATTGTCGACCACGACGCGCTTCAGACTGACGAGCGCCGCCGACGCGTCGAGATCGCCCGAGTGGATGCACAGCTCGACCGACGGCAGCGGCGGCAGGCCGTCCCGTTCGCCCAGCCGGCGTAGCGTCGGCGGGACGCCGGCCATCGTCCTCAGCGTGATCCCCAGCCCGCCCGCGACGCCCGCCCACAGGCTTTGCAGGCTGCCTGTCGTATAGGCAAGTCGCCACGGGATACCTGCGTTGTCCAGCGCGCTCGTGCCGGCCTTGCGGAACATGCAGGGCGACTTGTACAGCGCAAGATCGAGCGGCTTGCCGGATGGCGGACGGATGTCGAGGCCGGCCGGCCCGATCCACGCCATCGGCAGGGTGATCAGGTGCTCGGCGTCGGCACGGCTTTCGGCACCCATCGCGAGCACGACGTCGAGCTCGCCTGCGTCGAGCCGCTCGAGCAATTGTCCGTTGCGTTCGACCACGATTTCCACGCGCACCGCAGGATGTGTGCGTTTGAACTGGCCGAGCGCGGTGGGCAGCCACGATTCGGCGAAGTCTCCGGGCAGACCAAAGCGAACCGCGCCTTCGATCGCCGAGCCGCGGATCGCTTGCACGGCCTCGTCATTCAATTCCAGGATGCGGCGTGCATACGACAACATCAGATCACCCGCCTCCGTCGGGACGAGGCCGCGCCCCTGGCGACGAAATAGCGGCTGGCCGATCTGCGTTTCGAGCTTGCGCATCTGCTGGCTGACCGCGGATTGCGAGCGGCCGATCCGGTCCGCGGCGCGATTGAGGCTGCCGAGCCGGTCGGCAGCGAGCAGTGTGCGCAGCGCGTCCATGTCGAGATTAGGAACGGTCATGATGTCGTTTCTCTTATGGGTCCGTTTCGAATTATCGTATTTATCGCACATTTTCGCAGCTACCATCAACTCGACCATCTCCCCCGACGGGGATGGATGCGGATTCCGTTGCCGATATAGGCGGTGTGTCTTTCAAATCTTTCATCTAAGGAGTGACCATGAACATCGGTTCGATACTCAGACAAGGTATCCCTGGCTTGCTACTGGCCGCATCGATCATTCCGGCCGGCGCGTCCGCTGCGCCGTCGCTCGCAGGTACCTGGACACTCGTCGCCGCCGACGTTCAACATCCCGATGGGACGCGTGGCCGCGACTATGGTGCCGATCCGAAGGGCTTGCTGTTGATCGACACGAGCGGAAATTATTCGCTGCAGATCTTCAAATCGGAACGGCCGCGCTTTTCGTCGAATGACAAAAGCAAGGGCACGCCCGACGAGTATCGAGATGCAGTGCTGGGATCAAGCACGCATTACGGTTCAATCACGATCGATCCGGCAGAGGGCACGCTGACGTTTCACATCAAAAACTCGTCGTTCCCGAATTGGGTAGGACAGGAACAGAAAAGGAATTACGAATTGAAAGGGAATGAATTGAGTTATCGCGTAACGCCGCGACCGAATGGCGATGTGCCGATTTCCGTCTGGCGGCGCGTGGATTGAGCATTGTTTCCAATTAAAGCGGAAATCGGTTGTCGTGCGATTGAAACATCTTCATTCTGGATATAACCTGCTTTGGCATTAGCCTTCGAGCGAGCTGTTAAAACTGCCAGTGAATACGATTTTTAAAAAGACGTAAGATGGGCTCCGTGACTTGAAATTATGCAGGTTACTCATCAAATAAATATTCTTAATCCCATTTGAGGTTGGCTTACCGCCTCCTTGTCGAATCGCCGGAGATCGTCCTCGGTAAACGGAGAGTCCGCTGGATTAATCCCCGGCATGACGGGTCGTCGTGCCGCATCGCGGCGAAACGGCAAGTGCGCGGTACTCAACCCCTCTTCGTGCGCGATACGAGAGGGCAATCCTTCGTCCCGCGCGCGCTGTTGAGCGGACGGATCACTTGCTTGAAGTTTGGTAGGGGATTTCAGTGCTAGATCGACAACAACTCGAAGCTTTTGCCGTCGTCGTCGAAACGAGGAGTTTCGAGCGTGCGGCGGAACGGCTGAATATTACGAGGGCCGCCATCTCGCAACGCATCAAGGCGCTGGAGGATGCATTGGCGGCGGCCCTGCTGGTCCGCAGCAAGCCGCTGGCACTGACGCCGGTGGGCGAAGTTCTGTTCAAGCACACCACGGCGGTGCGTCTGCTCGAAGCCGATACGTTCAGCCAGATCGACCGTCGTGGCAATCGGGGCGGCATGCAACTCGCGGTCGGCGTCGATGCGTATTCAATCGATGCATGGTTCGGCCGGGTCGCGCACCGGATTATCGAGCGCAACGTGCTCGAACTGGAAGTCGTTGTCGACGATGCGGACCCGGCCTTTCCGGCGCTGGCGCGTGGTGAAATCATCGGCAGCGTGTCGACGGTGTCGAGGCCAGTCCAGGGCTGCATTGCCGTACCGCTCGGCGCAATGATCTATCGATGTGTCGCGAGTTCGGCCTTCATCGAGCGCCATTTCGAGAAAGGCTTCAATCTCCACGCTGCATCGTTGGCTCCGGCGGTCGAGGTCGGCAGACGCACGGCGCTGCTCGAACGGTATTTCGAGGCGGCATTCGGCGTGAGCGTCGGCCGCTATCGAAGAAACTTGCTGCCGTCGATCGCGTCGCAGCTCAAGACGATCCAGTCCGGCCTGGGATACGGCATGCTGCCGGAGCAGACGGTGCTGCCGTTTCTCGAAGACGGCCGGCTCGTCGACGTGCGACACGACATGCCGCTTCCTGTGCCGTTGTACTGGCATCGATGGCGCGCGGCCCCCCCGGTCTGCGAGACGCTGTCCGAGGAACTGGTCAATCGCGCGCGCGAGGTTCTGGCCGCGGACGACCGCGAGCGAGTCGGGATGAGCGAGCACGTGCATGAAGCGGTAACACCGGCTCGCATGTGCGAATCCGTCGACTGCGCCGCTACGGGTTGACGGCTATCTCCGTTCGTTCGCTCGCCGCGAGAGTGCCGAGACGGGTAAGCGCCGCACGTTCGTCGAGCACGTGCATCAGCGATTCCACCGCGCCGTGCAAGCGCTGCGCGAGCGGCGCTGCGATCCGGTATTCGCCGTCGACGCGCGCGATGTCGGCTTCGGTGGCGAACACGTTGTCGAGCACGTGCCGCGCGCCGAGCGCGGTGAGCACCGGTTTGAGTGCATAGTCGAGTGCAAGCAGATGGGCGAGACTGCCGCCGGTCGCGAACGGCAGCACCGGCTTGTTTGCGAAAGCCGCCTGCGGCAGCAGGTCGAGGAAGGCCTTGAATAAACCGGAATAGGACGCTTTGTAGAGCGGCGTCGCGACGATGACGGCGGCCGCGTGCTGCACGGCCTCGAGCGCCGCCTGAATGGCGGGATCGTTCCAGTCGGCATGAAGCAGAGCACCAGCCGGCAGATGCCGGATGTCGATGCACTGCACCCGGTGGCCGCGCGCAGTCAGCCGCTCCGACGCAATGCGGAGGAGGTGCCGACTGCGCGACGGCTCGGTGGGACTGCCCGACAGCATCACGATATCGAACATGGCGATCAAGACCTCAACACTGTCGAATCGTTACGTCGCCGCGCAGCCGGCACTGGCATGCAAGACGCTTGTCGCCGTGGTCGTGACCGAGCCATTCGAGAAACGTGCTTTCCTTGTCTTCGGGATGCGAAAGATTGTCCATGCCCGCCAGTACCTCGATCACGCAAATGCCGCACATTCCCGCGCGGCATCCGAAGGTCAGTCCGCCCAGTTGAAGCTCCGCCGCGTCCGACAGATACGCGTCGTGCGGCAGCGCGAACGATTCGCCGGTCGTGCTGATGATGACTGTATGCATGTCCGCTCCGTCGAAAGTGGCTCAGGCTGCCGCGCGGTGGCCGACTGTGGCCTCGAAGAGCTCGCGGAAATACAGCGCGAGAATGGTCTGGATGTCGTCGAAATAGCGCAGCACTTTGTCGACGTCCGCCTCCTCGCGAATCAGGTAGCGCAGGATGCGCCACATCTCGCCCGCGTGATCGTCTCCGACGTCCGTATTGATGTGCGCGAGTTGCCCCTTGATCTTGTCCTCACCGAGCGTCTCCTTCATCGACTTGATCTGGCGGGGCGTGAGCTTCGCGGTCGTGTATTCGACCAGGTAGCTGGACGCGACCACGCCGATCGGATGCTCGTGTTCGGCGATGAAGTAGAAAAACCCCTGCAGCAGCCTCGTCGCGAGGAATGGCTCGGTCGCGTACAACTCCTCGTCGGTTACGCCGAGTGCCTTGCAGTCTTGCCTGAACAGCGTGTCGTGATTCATTTCCTCGGCCTGGTATTCCGCATACAGCTGCGCGGCCTCGGGAGAGATCTTCGTGATCGCGTGGAGAGCCTTGGCGTGCGCGGAGCGGCTGAGACGAATGCGCCAGACGTGCTCGATGGTATGACGGCGATACCACTGGCTATCGAGCTTGCTGCCTTCGAGATGGCTCGCGTAGGGGACGGTTGCCGCCCATTCGGCCATTTTCTTGTCGAGATAGCGATCGAGTCGATTACGGACAGCTTCGCCGTCTGCGAGCGAGTAGAAGGGAATCGGATGGTCGATGCCGCAATGCTGGACGCGATTCATGATTTCTCCTGGGGTGTGGGTTCTGCATCGGTAACTGCTGAGTCGGAATAGCGAACGACGAGCTGCGCGTCGAGCATCGCCGAGAGCGCGCGCACCTGGGTCGCGATGTCGGACACGGGCACCTTCCAAAGCGCGTTCAGGATGAAGATGCCGCGTTCGGAATCGGGTAGACGGGTGTGAGGCCGGACCGGCATGTCGACGATGTCCGGCGCGGGCGTCAGCCGGTCGATCGACAGCACTTCGAGCGTGCGATTGCGTTCGCCGTATCGGCTGAAGAACACGGTGCCGTCGCTGAGCGTGCCCGCCCGCCGCCGCGTGCTTTCGCGCAGCGCGTCCAGGCGCCGGTGCCACGCGCCGGCGGCGGTTCGTTCGGTACAGAGTGCTTGCACCCAAAGCTCCAGCATCGAGATGCCGCCGGTGAACACGCCGACGCTCTGATTGATCAGGGCGCCGCCCATGCGAGCGTTGATCTCGATGATGTCCCATCGGCCGGCGCGCCCGTCGAAGCGGGTCTCGATGTGGTAGCACCCGTCGGTGAGGCGCAGCGCGGCGAGGCATTGCTCGATGAACTGCTCGCCTTCGCGCTGCTGCGCGTCGGACAGGGCGGGTGCTGGCAGCGAGTTGCCCATCTCGAGCGTCGTGCCGGTGGCGTCGTCGAGGTATTTCGCGTGTACGCCGATGACGTAGCTGCGGGCATCGGCCGCGATGACTTCGAAGCTATACTCGTCGCCGCCGATGTAGTCTTCGGCGATGAAATCGAACTGCCCGTCGAAGATCGCCCGAAACGCGAGGTCGGCACGCATCTGCTCGCGCAGCGCGTCGAGGCGGGCAAGCGTCAAGCCGGCATCGAGCCGGAAGCAGGCGAACGAACCGGCGCCGCGACGTGGTTTGACGAACAATGATCGATCGCTCGCAAGCAGCGCGGGGAGCGTCGCGTGGTCGAGCAGCGTAGCGCGTGCGCCGCTCAGGTTGAGCGCGTTGAGCTGCGTGCGGCACTGCAATTTGTCCATACAGACGCGCAGCGCGTCGGGATCGGCATCCGTGGCGCCCAGCAGGCGATTGGCGCGCGCCATCAGTAATCGGTAGCCTTCGAATGTGGCGAGCGTCGCGACGATCGCGAAGCCCTCGGCCCGTGCCTCCGCCATCGTCTCCTCGACGTGCACATCGTTCAGATAATCGTCGTCGACGTGCCAGAGCCGGGCGGCACCCACGGCGGAAATCTGTTCGAGGTCGCGCGAATCGCGAGCGCGCGAACTGAGGATGACGAGCGCGATGCCCAGGCGCTCCGTATATGTGCGAACCAGCGCTGCGTAAGAGCGGGCCTGATGCGCGAAAAGAAGCAGGGCGGGCGTACTCATGATCCGGAGCTCACGGTTGGGTGGTTTCGATGCGGAAGGCTTCCAGCACGTGCGCGACATCGCGCGCGACCTGCGTACCGGAGGGCGAGTCGAACAGAAAGCGGCCGGACTGGAGCGAGCAATAGCCATCCTCGTGCTCGATCAGCTGTCCGTCGTTCGGTACCAGCTGCCGATACAGACTGTCGAGCCGTCCGTCGAACCGCGTGACGGATCGCACGCGCTGCGGCAGGCAGGTCGGCCGCGGGAACATCAGCCACGCCCCCACCGACCCGGTCGGTGCATACAGCTGTGCGGGTTGGTCGAGACTCATGTTGACCCACTCGCGAAACAGGTTGATGCCGGTCGCGCGGTGAATCATCGACGGCACGTCGGCACCGCCGACGCGGGCACCGACCTCCAGAAAAACCAGCTCGTCGTCGGTGGTATGGAAGAGTTCCAGGTGAAACGGGCACGCGCGCAGTCCGATCGCCGTCACGCATTGAGTCGCGAACTTCGATACGTAGGCGTGCAGCGCGGTGCCTGGCTCCAGCATGATCGCGCCGAGCGGTGCGCCGGCCGTGAAATCGAGGCAGGTGTTGACGTAGCGAGACGGTACGACGAGCGTTACGTTACCGTTTCGATCGACGAGTCCGTCGACGTGCATCAACGTACCGGCCACGAACTCCTCAAGATCCCACTCGCCGCCGGACGGCAGGTTGGCGATCGCGGTGCGCAGTTGCACCGCATCGCAGATTTTCTGCACACCGTGGCTCGACTGGCCGTCGATCGGCTTCAGGATCAGCGGGTAGCCCGTATGTTCGGCAAACGTGAGTGCGCTGCTCACCTCCGTCGACGTCACGGACCGGTAGCGCGGCGTGCGCAGCCCGGCTTCCTGAACCTTCTGCTTCATCAATAGCTTGTCGCGTCCCAGCCGGTTCTCATCCGGCTTCTTGCCTGGAATATCGAACTCGGCGCGCAATTGCGCGGCCAGATCCTGAAGCGACTCCGAAAAGACGATGAGTCGGTCGATCGGGCCGCTCGCGCCGACGATTTCGGCGATGACCGTGCGGTAGGCGGCGATGTCGTCCAGCCGGTCGAGCTCATAGAGCCGGTAGCTGTCGGCAGAGGCGGTCACGGCGGAGCGGCCGCGACGGTTGACGAGATAGCTGACCCGATGCTGCCTGTGATCGACGAATTCGTCGTAGCGCACCAGGTCGAAATCCCACCGCCCGGTGCCCGGGAATTGCGCGAGATTGTTGATGATGAGAATGTTCATGCGAGTACTCCATTGGCGTCCGATCCGGTCCGTGCCCCGACGAGTCGACGCACGAGATCGACCAGCCGGTCGATCTCGTCCGGCGTGCCGATCGCGATGCGCAGATGCGTCGGCAGTCGATAGGCAGACATCTGCCGCGTGATGAAGCCGTGCGACAGCAGCGCATCGTAGATATGCGCCGCGTGCGGACCGAAGTCGGCGAGCACGAAATTGGCGGAACTGTCGACGACCGTCGCGCCGAGCGTGCGCAGGTCAGCAGCGAGACGTGCCCGGCCTCGCGCGGTCGTCTCGACCACACGGGCCAGATGCGCTTCGTCGTCGAGCGCCGCCGTGGCGCCCGCCAACGCGACGCGGCTGACCGGAAAGGGCGGTCGGATCCGCGACAGTGCGTCGATCAGGCCCGCAGCGGCGATTGCGTATCCGATGCGCAACCCCGCGAGACCGTATGCTTTCGAGAATGTGCGCGTGACGACGACGTTCGGATGCGATAGCGGCAACTGCCCGGTATCGCGCGGCGCGTCGTCGTCCGCGAATTCCGCGTAGGCCTCGTCGAGCACGAGCAGCACGTTGGACGGGAGCTGTGCGATCAGATGCTCAAGTTGCGCGGCCGTGAGCGAGCGGCCGGATAGGTTAGTCGGACTGTCAACGATCAGCATGCGCGTGTTCGAGTCGACCTGTTCGAGTAGTCGATCGACGTCGTGACCGAAATCCGGCCCGCTTGCCGCGATGCGCAGCGCAGCGCTCTGGGTGGTGACGAACGGCGGATACGCACAGTAGCCGTACTCGGACAGCACGACGTTGCGGTCGGCCGGAACGAACGCCTGGACCAGCGATGCGATGACGTCGATCGAGCCGTTTCCGAGCGCCAGCATGTCGGCCGGAACCCGCTGGTGCCGGGCAAGCTTGTCGAGCAGCGCGCCGCTGTCCGGATAGCGGTTCGATTGCTCGAGCGCGCGTTGCATCGCGGCGAGCACTCCGGGCGGCGGCGGGAACGGCGACTCGTTGCTCGAGAACTTGTGGATATCGTGCAAGCCTCGCTCTGCTCGCAGTTTTTCCTCGGTGATGCCCGGCCGGTACGGAGCAAGCCCGCGCAGCGCCGGAACCAAAAAGGCGTTCCAGTCCATCGGATCTCCCGTGTTCAGCGTCCCGAGGCTGCCGTCACTGCGTAGCCGGACGTTTTCATGGTCGTCAGTGCCTTGCGCAGGTGAGAACCTTCCTGCACCTCGTACAGGGACCCGAATTCGCGTTCGGCGAGCGGCAGCAGATGCGTGCCCTGGTCGACCCGCGCGACTTTCGAACGTTGTCCACGCAACAGTTCGACACCCGGTTCGTTGTGTGCGGCGTGCGGTCCGAAGTAAATCGGGAATGCATCGGCCGCCCGATAGGCGGGCAGGAACGTGCGGCGCGGCAGCTGCGATACGTTGCGCGCCGATGCATGGAGCGTCAGGCAGTGCAGGAACAGGACGCTGCCGGCTGGCACCTCGATGCTGACCGCCCGAGCTTCATCGACGTCGTGGACCTTGCCGCGGAAGAATCCATCGACCTCGTGTGACAGCAGGCCGCGCCGGTGCGACCCGGGTACGACGCGCAGGCAGCCGTTCGCTTCGCTTGCATCGTCGAGAAAGATCAGCGCGGTGACGAGATCGGCGTTGGTGTGCGGATAGTAGGAGAAGTCCTGGTGCCATTCGACGACACTGCCGACTTTCGGTCCCTTCATGTTGAGCTTGCTGTAGTGGAACAGCACGTTCTTGCCAATCAGCCCTTCGATGCAGTCGAGCAGGCGCGGGGCAGTCGCCATGTCCTTGAATGCGGGATGCTTTTGCGTCGGCGACCAGATCCGGCGCACGGTTGCGCCGTCCTCGGGTTCGAATTCATACGGCTTCTCGGGATTGGCGGGCGACAGCAGCGTGTCGATCGCGGCGAGCGAGCGAACAACCTCGTCGGTATCGAAGAGTTTTTCGATCACGAGATAACCATGTTCCGCATAGAACGCCAGTTGCTGGTTGGTAAGCATGACAATTCTCCGTTGGGATCAGACCGCCTGCAGTAGCGAACGCTCGTCGTCGTGCGACGCGCCGGTCCCGACTTCGCGATAGGCGGCACCGAGATGCTCGAACTGCGTGAAGAAGTCGGGGAACGAGCAGTTCACGTCGCGGTAACCCTCGAGCCGGTTTGGCTGGCGCGCACGCAGCGATGCGATGAACAGCGACATGAAGATCCGGTGGTCGCCCCAGCTCGACAGGTCGACGCCGCCCGGATACGGCTCGCCGGTGCCGCGGATCTCGAAGCCGTCGTAGACGCCGTCCTTGAAGAGGCCCTTGATGTCGACGCCCATCTTGCCCAGCTCGCTAACCATCGCCTTGATGCGAGGCGACTTGTGCAGCCGCGTGATCGAGCCGCCGACCACGCGGAACGTTCCTTTCACGTAGGCGCCGATCGCGGCGAGCGTCGGTACGATGTTCGGGAAATCGCTGGCGTCGAATTCGTAGTCGCCGGTGAGCTGGGAGTGGGAATTGACGAGCGTCAGCTCATTGCGCGTGTCGTCGAAATGGACGGAGAGGCCGAGCGCCTGTACGACATCGATGATTGCGCGCTCGCCCTGCAGGCTCTCGCTGCCGAGGTTGCCCAGCACGAAGGTGCCGGGGAACAGCGCGGCGGCGCCGATCAGGTACGACGACGATGTGTAGTCCCCGCCGATCCGGTACTCCGCGGCTTGATAGTTGCCCGGCTGGACGCGGATCAGCGAGAAGTCGTCGGTAACGTCAACCTGGATTCCCGAATGGCGCAACGTCGCGATCGTCTGGCGGATGTAGGAAATCGACAGCAATTCGCCTTCGATCGCGATTTCGACCGGCTTGTCGGCGAGCGGCGCGGCGAACAGGATTGCGGTGATGAACTGCGAACTTACGTTGCCAGGGACCGTGCAGCGTCCGCCGCGCAACCCGCCTCCCCAGTTGACGACCGGCGCCTTGCCGGCCTCGCCGATGCATTCGATACGCGCGCCGAGTTCCTCGAGTGCGTCGAACAACGGCTTCATCACCCGCGTGCGCAGAATGGTGTCGCCGGTAATGATGGCAGGCGAGTCGGCGAAACTCGTCAACGCGGTGAACGTGCGAAACACGAGCCCCGAGCCGATCGCGTCGACGACGCGCTGGCCCAGATGCAGCGCGCGGCCGACACCGCGGATCTCGAGGTATCCGGCGTGTTCGTCGATGCGCGCGCCGAGTGCGCGGCATGCTTGCTTCATCGCGCTGGTCTCGACACAGCGCAGATCGTTGTGGACGATCGACGTGCCGTCGGCGAGAGTCGCGGCGAGTATCGCGCGCTGGGTCTCGGGCTTGGACGAAGGGGTGACGGCGTAACCCTTGAGCGAGTGGATGGGTTCGACATGGAGCAGGCTGGACTGTTCGGTCATTTGAATCGCTTCCTGTGTTTGACGATGGCGCGACGATGCAGGCGGGACGACGAAAGCCGGCGGCCGGTCAGGCCGCCAGGCGTTGAAGGGTCCGGTCGTGGACGCTCAGTGCGTCCACGAGTCGGTCAGCACCCGAGCGGATGACGTCGACGGCAGGCAGGCCCGTTTCCCATTCGATCTCCTCGATGGCGCGCGCGGCTTGCTCGGCCGGAAGCGCACCTGTATGGACGCTGACGCCGACCACCTTCGCCGGTCGCAGAAACGAGCCAAGCTGTTCATACAGCGTGACGAGTTCGGGTAGCGGACGCAGCGGCGCATGCGCCCAGCCCTTGTGATGTGCAAGGCCCGCCTCGTGGCACAGCACGAGGGCCTGCGGCATGGCACCGTGAAGCAGGCCCAGCGTGACGCCGCTGTAGGCGGGATGGGAAATCGATCCCTGTCCCTCGACGACGATCCAGTCGTGGTGACGCGCCGATTCGAGTACGAGCGATTCGGTGACACCCGCGACGAAGTCGGACGGGACGGCATCGATCGCGACACCGGCGCCGCTAATATAGATACCGCTCTGGCCGGTAGCGACGAAACCTGCGTTGATGCCTCGTCGTCGTGCAGCTTCCGCGATCTCGATGGCGGTGGTTTTCTTGCCAACCCGGCAATCGGTGCCGACGGTATGGACGATGAAGCGATCGAGCGCGTCGAGCTTGCCTTCACTGGTCGCGAGCGTATCGGGCGGCTCTTTCGTATCCCAGATCCGTGCGCCGGATTCCGACGCAAGTGCGGCGAAATCAGGATCGGTCGCAATTCGGAAATGCAGACCGCTGACGACGTCGAGCCCGCGGGCGAGTGCGAGCGCTATCTGCGCGCGCCATGCATCGGGCAATGCGTTGGAGAACAGGCCCACACCCATCAGGAAAATGTCCGGATCGAACTGCAATGCCGATTCCAGCGAGTCGAGCACCGGGATGCCGTGGCCGTATCCGAGTACCTCGCCCACGTCCTTTCCGGCACAACGGCTGTCGACGACGGCGACGCATTCGCTGTGGCGATAGCGCAGGTAAGAGGTCGCCACCTTGCTTGTCACAGGGCCGAAGCAGCCCTCGGCGAAGACGACGACGCGTTTGTTTCTCAGGTTCAACATCAGCGTGGCTCCATTTTCTTCGATGAACATTCGTGACCGTCGCCGGCCGCGTCGTGTCGCGCCGGAGGGCGGTGATGCGAGAACGGATGCAACAGCAATGACACACGGGAATGTCGGCCGGCGCATATTCGTGCGGAATCGCGATACGTCTTCGATATCGGCCTCGACGTGTTGACGAGAGTAGGCGAGCGCGACGGATCGCAGCGCATTCGTGAGAACTTATTGCGGCCGGTAAATGTCAGCGATGGATCAAAAAATTGGTGTGCCGTCAAAGTTTCTTCGTCGGCGCGGTGCGGGCTTGCTCGATTCGTTGCTCGACTCCTAAGCTGAAGGTCACTACGGCAACAGGCCGGATTCGACTATCGGGAGAGGCGACGATGCGGGTATTTCAACCCCTGAAGATTCATTGGTGCGCGCCGCGCGGAGCGGGCAATACTAAGGCGTCCGAGCGGGACCTCGCGAATGAACTCGATCTCGACGGTCTGGTGGACTTTGCGCAGGAAGCGGAGGACATGCAGATCGATACGCTGCTGATGGGAATCGGTTTTCATCTGCCGGAGCCGTTGCCGCTGATCGGCGCACTCGCGCGCGAGACGCGCAGACTGTCGTTCATGCTGGCCTATCGCCCGGGACTGCTGCCGCCGACGCTATTCGCGCAGGCAGTCAATACGCTGTCGTGGATGTCGAACAAACGGATCTCGCTGAACATCGTCGCCGGCATTTCTCCGGAGGAACAGGCGTACTACGGCGACTATCTGGCGCACGACGCGCGCTACGAGCGCACGTCCGAATATCTCGGTGTGCTGCATCGGTTCTGGCGCGGCGAGACGCCGGTGTCGCATGAAGGCACCCACTACCGGTTCGACGGCGCGCGCCTCGGCCTGCCATTCAAGGACGGCGAGCGACCGCGAATCTATCTGAGCGGCGCGTCCGCGTTGGCCAAGCGCATCACCATCGAATCGGGGGACTGCTGGCTGCGTTACGGCGACACGCCGGAGGGCATCGCGGTCGCTGCTCGTGAGCTCCTGGAGGCCGGGCGCAGCGTCGGCATCCGCATGCACGTGCTGGCTCGCGAAACGCGGGAAGAGGCACATGCAGAAGTGGCCGCCATGATGGCGAACTCGGATGAAGCCCATCGTCAGCAGGTTCAGGCATTCGTGAAGACGTGCGATTCGGAGGCGGTGAAAAAGTCGTTCGATCTTGCCGAGCAGGCGTCCGGTGGCTGGTTGTCACCGATGCTGTGGACGGGCGCCGTCGCCTATCGCGGAGGCCCGGCCCTGTGTGTGGTGGGCAGCTACGACGAGGTCGCACGGTATCTGCTCGAATACAAGCAGGCCGGTGTCAGCGAATTCATCCTGTCCGGCTGGCCGACGCGTGGAGAGATGCGGCGATTCTGTCACCACGTGCTGCCCCTGATTCGCCAGTATGAAGCGCGGACGGCCGGGAGCGAAGACAAGGCAGCGCTCGTCATCTGATGATCACACGATGTTGCGCGACTGGCGCGGCTCGGCCGCACCAGATCGGAAAGCCGGTCAGGAATCTAAAATCAAGGATATAGATAAGTGATACGAAATGATGGATCAGAGGCGAGTGAAACGTGTGGTGTTCATCGGTCAGGACGGCGGCCAGGGTTCCGTCACGACGTGAGCGCCTCGAGCATGGAGGTGGCGATTGATCGGTGAATCGCGCTCCGCTTCGCTGCGCTGGTTCGCGTCGGGACTGATGCTTGGATTGATCGCCGAGCAGACGGTGCTGTTTGCGGTGCCGCTTCTCATTTATCAGCGGACCGGAAGCCTCGCGTATTCGGGCATTGCATATGCAGTCGAATGGGTGCCGGCGTTGATCGCTTATCCGTTCGCCGGCTTGTTCGCGGACCGGCTCGGCGGCCGCCGGTTGTTCCGGTATGCAAATCGCGTCCGGATGACCTGCCTGACGATTGCCGTGGCAGCCTGCTTCGCGATGCCGTCGGCCACGATCATTGCGCTGATGGTCAACAGCGTCTTCCTGTCGCTGCTGATCGCGCCGGTGCGGATGTCGGTGGAAAAGACGGTGCCGATGCTAGCGGACGGCGGCAAGCTGTCGGATTTGCAGTCGTTGGTGCAGAACGTCGAATTGCTCGCGATGGCCCTCGGTCCAGCCCTTGCGGCGGGGCTGGCGCAATGGCTGGGTAAGCTCCCGCTCCTGCTCGTCGCGGCGGCCGGATTCGCGCTGGCCGCGTGGTGCTGGCGCGAACTTCCGGCGAGCCCGCGCGGCACCGCTCACGGTCGGGTCCGGCACGACCTGGTTCTGGGATGGCGATTGCTGATCGCGAACCGGCCGGTTGTGTTGCTTGCGTTGGTGAACTTCGCCATCAACCTCGCGTTTGCGATCGCGGCGAGCGCGAACGCATATCTCGTCACGGGCGTGTTCCGCGCATCCGACAGTGTATTCGGCTTGATGAACACTGGCGCGGGCGTGCTCGGGCTGCTGAACCTGTTGCTGATTCCGAAGCTGACCCGCAGTTGGAGCATCTATCGGCTCGGTGCAGGCGGCTTCGCGCTGATGTGCACCGGGCTCGTATGCATGGGATTGGCGCAGGGTGTCTGGGTTTATGTGATCGCGTTTCTCGGCGCGATGGCGGGGGCTGCTTGGTACAACGTGTTCAACCGGACATTGCGCGTACGTGCGATCGAGCGCGAGCACCTCGGCAAAGTGATCGGGCCGTTCTATCTGATCAACGGGCTCTCGTATCCGCTCGCGGGCGTGTTGACCGCGAGCGTGGGGCCGGTGCTAGGCATCCAGCACATCCTGTTGTTCATGGCTGTGATGCTCAGCGGTCCGGGCGCGTGGGTGCTGTGGGTGACGTCCCGATTGTTTCGCAAGCGGGTCGATGCGCCGCAGCCTGCGGACGAGGTGTGCGAGGGCGCGGAACCGCTGCCCGAGGCCGCCGATCGCGCGTGAGCGAGGTCGCGCGACGATACGATTGCCGATGTACGGAGGATGTCATGACTTCGAAAATCAGAATGGCCCGGCGGCGGCCGGATTTGCCGATCGAGACGGCGTCTCCGCACGCGGAATTCCATGAGTGCGGCGGGGTGCCTCTGCTCGACGAGACCGAACCTCGCCGGATGCGCGACGAATCCGGCGACGGTGGGGTAGTCTTCACGCCGGAGGATCCGGATACCGCCTCGAGCGTGTTGTTCTGAGCGTCGTGCCGGAAAGCTGCGAGGGAGCGATACCGTTCCGGTACGTGCGGGACGTTCGATTCGGGTGCGGGAAGCCGCGACATGCACCATCGGCGCTGCCGGCCCGTCGTCGCGAATGGTTTTATTTCCGGCCATGAGCAACGCGCTCCCGTCCGCCTGACTGCCATCAACCAGCTTCGTACATGGGCCGCGACGCGAATCGGCCCTACGTCAGCTATCTTCGCTCATCGTCAGGATGATCTTTCCTACGTTCACAGCAGACTCCATCCGTCGATGGGCGGCCGCGGCGTCTGCGAGCGGAAACACGCTGTCGACGACCGGCTCCAGACCCGCTCCTCCCGCAAAGCGGTCCAGCCAATGTTCGCGAAACCGCCGAACCATCGCGTGTTTCTCGCTCTGGTCGCGCGACTTCATCACCGTGCCGATGATTTGCAGATGACGGTACAGGATCTGTTCGAGGCTCACGCTGACGTCACCGCCGCCGCCGAGTATGCCGACCTGCACCAGCCGGCCGCCGTTTGCCAATGACGCGACGTTCCGGGAAAAATACGGTGCGCCCACGAAGTCGATGACCACATCGACACCACGTTTGCCCGTCCTGCTTGCGACGACTTCCGAAAAGTCCTGCGTCTTGTAGTCGATCGCATGGTCCACACCCAGTTGAACGATCCGTTCCAGCTTCGAGGCTTCGGCCGTTGCGAAAATCGTCGCGCCGGTTGCATAGGCCAGCTGGACCGCTGCGGAACCCACCCCGCCCGCCGCTGCGTGGATCAGCACCGCATCGCCGCGCTGCAAGCGGCCCAGATGCAACAACGCTTCGTGCGCAGTGACGAACACTTCCGGTATGGCGGCCGCATGCACATAGTCGAGCGTTGCCGGAATGGGCATCGCCATTCTCCAGTCAATGCGCGCCCGTTCTGCGTAGGCCCCGCCGCCCACGACGCCCATGACACGATCACCGACCTTGTAACCCTGCACGGAAGGGCCTGTCTCGATCACCTCGCCGGCGATTTCGAGCCCCATGATCGTCGAGTCGCCGAAGTTCGGCCGGCCGTATCCGCCACGCCGATGGGTCAGATCGGCGCGATTCACCCCTGCGGCATGGACGCGTACCAGTAGATCGTCGGGCCGAACCTCAGGAGCCGCGACCTCGGCCAGCTGGAGCACCTCGGCCTCGCCGAATTCCTTGAATGTGATGGCTTTCATTTCAAACCTTCCTGCGTCGTAGATACATTGCCGGCGAGATCGTCGGGCCGAGGATGGGCGCCGAGCGTTGCCTGCGCCGTGGCGGATGCGGAGATTGCGGCGGGAAACCCGGCATAGAACGCGAGGTGAGTGATTGCCGCTGACAACTCTTCACGGGTTACGCCGTTCGTCAACGCGCGGCGCAGGTGCGCCGGCAACTCGTCGAGATGGCCCCCCGCGATCAGCGCGGCGACAGTCACGAGGCTGCGGTCGCGCGGCGAGAGCGTCGGATCGCTCCAGATCCGCGGATAGAGCGTGTCGTCGACGAATGCCGAAAGCGTCGGCGTGAACGCACGCGCGGCTTCGCGCGGACTATCGAAATGCGTATGAGACATGGCGATCTCCTTTTAAGCCTGGCTGATGAACTTGTGCGTGAGGTAGTACTCGATGCCCTCGGTGCCGCCTTCCGAGCCGTGGCCGCTTTCCTTCATGCCGCCGAACGGCAGTTCGGTCGAGACGATGCGGTACTGGTTGATGCCGATCATGCCGGCTTCGAGACCGTCCGCTACATCGATGGCCGTCCGCGCACTGCTTGTGAACGCATAGGCAGAGAGCCCGTACGGCAACCGGTTCGCTTCGGCGAGGCCGTCGGCCAGGGCATCGAAGCGCATCAGCACCGCGATCGGGCCGAACGGTTCTTCGTGCATCACGCGCGCGTCCTTCGGTACGTCTGCGAGGACCGTTGGCTCGAAGAAATATCCCTCGCCTTCGATGCGCTTTCCGCCGGCCAGAATCGTTGCGCCACGCTCCACCGCGTCGGCGATGAGTTCCTCCATCTTGGCAAGCTGGCGCGGGTTCGCCAGCGGCCCGACCTGCGTGCCGGCATCCATGCCGTTCCCGACCTTGAGCGCGCTCGTCGCACGGACGAAGTGACCGACGAACTCGTCGTAGACTTCGCGTTGGATCAGGAAGCGCGTCGACGAGATGCAGACCTGGCCGGTGCCGCGAAAGCGATTCGCCGCGCCTTCGACCGCAGCCTTTTCGACGTCGGCATCGTTGAATACGAGGACGGGCCCGTGGCCGCCCAGCTCAAGCGTGATGGGTTTGACGCCTTCGGCTGCGCGCGCCGACAACAGACGGCCGATCGGCACCGAGCCCGTGAACGTGACCTTCCGGATTACCGGGGAAGCGATCAGTTGCGTCGACACCTGGTCGGGCACGCCGAACACGACTTGAAGCACGCCCTTCGGCAAGCCGGCGTCGTCCAGTGCGCGTGCCAACGCGAGCGCCGTTGCGGGGCTTTCCTCGCCGGGTTTGATGATGACACTGCATCCGGCGGCGAGTGCGGCGGAGAGCTTGCGCGCCGGGGTGATCGCCGGAAAATTCCACGGCGTGAATGCGGCGACGGGCCCGATCGCCTGTTTCTTCACGAGCTGTTGCACGCCCGGACGGTTGGATGGCACCACGCGGCCGTCGATGCGACGCGCCTCTTCGGCGAACCATTCGAAATAGTCGGCGGCGCGCAGGACTTCGTCGCGGCTTTCTGCCAGCGGTTTCCCTTCCTCCAGCGTCATCACGGTAGCAATGTGCTCGGCGCGCTCGCGCATTAGTTCCGCCGCGCGCTTCAGAATGCGCGCACGTTCGGCCGGCACGGTGTTGCGCCAGACATCGAACGCCGGTACCGCAGCCTGGAGGGCGCGATCGAGGTCCGCTGCCGTCGCCAGTGGAACGCGCCCGATCTGGATTTGCGTGGCGGGATTGATCACCGGCGCCGTTTCGCGTTCGCTCGCGCCGATCCATTCGCCATCGATGAAGAGATGAAGCGCGTCGTATGTGATGTCCATGGTTTAGCCTTTATGGTTAGGATTGCGATTTGATGCGGGTTCGTCTAGAGCCGGATAGGGAGCCTGCGCTACGCCGTGTCTGGATCATCGACCATGGCGGACGGAGCTCAGGATTGAAACGTCTACGTTCCGACTGCCTGACTTCGGGACCAAGTCTAGGCGTGAAGCAGGCGGCAACTTAGATGGCCCGGCAAGAATGAATCTTGTCTCTGGAGGGAAAATCCGCCGCCAAAATGAAAGATGAATGAAAGGATGCAAAAAAACGACACGACGCTGCTCGCTGACTGCACGAAACAGGTGCGGAACCTATGATCACAGACTCGCGCGGGCCGAAACGCAGCGATTCGACGAAAAATTCAAAGCGAGGGTGACTAATGGACAAGGTGCACACCATGTCGGTGTTTGTGAAAGTGGTCGAGATGGGCAGTTTCACGGCTGTCGCAAACCACCTCGATACGACGGTCGGCAACATTTCTCGAGCGGTATCTGTCCTCGAAGACAATCTCAACACGCGGTTGCTACAGCGCTCGACGCGACGGCTCGTCGTTACCGACGCGGGGCGACGTTTTTACGAACGCAGTGTTGCGATCCTCTCGGACATCGAACGGGCGGAAGCGGAAGCACGCGATGCGCTGCTGGAGCCGCGTGGTCTATTACGCGTGCATGCGGTGCCGGGATTGGGGCGCCAACTCGTTTCGCAAGCCGTGCTTGCCTATCGGAGCGCATATCCGGAAGTATCGGTCGATCTCATGCTGTCGCAGCGGATGCCGAATCTGCTCGAAGAGCAACTCGACGTGGCGATCGTGATCGCGCGCACGCTGCCCGACTCGGCGTACGTGAGCCAGAAGATCGGAACCAGTCATTGCATTCTCGCGGCGTCGCCCGACTATCTGGCACGGCATCCGGCTCCCGAGTGTGTGGAAGACCTCGTCGGTCACACATGTGTGCTTCTGAGCACGGTCGATTACGCGCCGGACGAATGGCATCTGCAAGGCAGAGCAGGCGAGGCGGTGTATCGTCCAACGGGATCGCACTTCAGTGTGAATGACATGGATGCGATGTCCACGGTACTGCGGGAGGGCGCGGGAATTGGATTGATCGCTGCCTTCTCGGCAATCGACGATCTGCGCAAAGGATCGCTCGTTCGCGTCCTGCCGGAATTTCACACCGCGCAGCGCAACGTATATGCGGTGTACTCGTCCCGTCAATTCGTCGACGCGAAAATCAAACGGTTCATCGATGTCCTGAAGGTGCAGGTAGGGGATCGGTTGAATGCGTATGCGGATGAGCTCGCGATCATGGTCGCATGATCCCCGTTGCGCTCGGCACGGTCGAGCGGGTATCCGATTGCTCACATCGCCTCGCTCAACCTCACGATCCTGATGACGCGCTTGGGGACGTGTATGCCCGTACGTGCATGCACATTTCTGTCGCGCCGCGGCAACGCCTGAGTGTGTGGAAGTGAATCGCACCCATCGGGTGTTTGCGTGCGCCGAACCCGTGTTCGACTGTGCATCGTCGTCATGGCACCGAACTGGCGGTCCGGTCTCTGCGGCATCGCCTCGAGCACCGCTTGGTGCTTCCCCCGCCGGATTTGTCCGTGATCGCTTGTTCCAGGATTGGGACGTGAGCAGCGACGCCGAATGCGCGTTGATGGAGCGTTCACATCGCTCCGTGAAGTAAGAGACGCCCGTACGCGCAGACAGTCGGCCAACGAGTTCTCGTAGACGCAGTCGTGCCCGGAATCAGAAAATAGATTCGGCATGCAGATCATCGTGCATATTTGATAGGCATCTTGAATGCCACTATTTTGATTTGTAGTCAATTACGAATAAGTTAATTGGATTCGTCCGAGTATTGTTTTGAAAATCCGTAGCCCCGCATAACAACGGTCGATAGGCTTCCATCCATGCAGGAGACAATGAGACGTATCCGATAACGCTTCATTAAATCCGCGTCGATTCGGTGCATCGCACTAAATTGGTGATTATTGGCCATAAGCACCGAATGAGTGCGATAACCATACAAATTAATTACAGAATCAATAAAAAATGTTTCGTGAAGCCTTTTGACTCGTTATTCGAGCAAGTCCTCCAAACTTTGTATTCGAGCATCAAAAAAAGTTTGACGGCCAGATTTTTTCCTTGCTATCGTCTGCACCCAAGACGCACGGCCACGCTGCCATCGGGGTGTAGCGACGGTCCGATCGTCATGCGCGAACGTGCCTGGGCGGTCTCAAGAATCAAGTGCAACGTTTAGCCAACCCGGTGGCAGCCAATTCCATCGCCATGGCCTCTTCGGGGGTTTTCCAGTTGAGGGTTTGACGAGGGCGTCCGTTCATCAGCTTGGCAATATCGTTCAACTGCATCTGGGTCACGCCTGACAGGTCCATTCCTTTGGGTAGAAACTGGCGCAGCAGGCCGTTGGTATTTTCGTTGCTGCCTCGTTGCCAAGGCGCGTAGGGATCCGCGAACCAGATATCCAGATTCAATCGTTCAGCCAGCTCGACATGACAGGTCATTTCCGATCCGCGATCGTAGGTCAGGCTTTCCCGCAGAAAGGCCGGCAGCTTCTT
>NZ_JQJT01000018.1:0-215934 GCF_000745665.1 Burkholderia sp. WP42
GCTGCGGCGACCAGCACCGATAAACCAGATCGTGATGCACCCGCCAGTACAGCGTGCTTCCTGCTGCCAGTTTCGCCTGACGCCGACTTCGCTCGCGGCGCGTCCGATAGGCTCTGGCCGCGCTTGTGGCGTCATAGCAGCGAGGCGCTTCCGTACGATTGCGCGCCAGTTCTCGTGTGATCGTCGACGCGCTGCGGCCAAGCAGCCTTGCAATCGCTCTGACGCTCGTGTTCCGGGCCTTCTCGATCATGATCACCGCGCGCTCTTCGGCGCTCAGATGCTTGTAATTCGTCATCGCAACACCCTATCTCATCAAAGGTGTTGCACTTGAAGCTAGAGTCTAAGCTCTGAACCTTCAGTTACTTCAACGCGTCGACCTAGCTAAAACCTGTGTGGGTATGCCTCAGGTGATAAAAGCCAAACCTCCGCCTTACATTGCTGCCCGGTGCGGACGCCCGTGCCGCCCACGAATTCGTGATATGCAGATGACCAGTAGTCAGCGCGCACCTGGTAGATCGGGTGATAGCCTGAAATGACCTCCTTCAGGGAACCGTCTGATCGTTGCGCAGTTAGGGACAAGTTCACAATTAGGTCGGATGGACGAGATGAGCGGGACATAAACAGATGTGCGGTAGCTGGTCGTTGAAGGGGGTTTGTCAACGATTCAGCTCGGTCGCATCGAATGTCCCCTCTTGGCCGAGGCTGTGTAAAAACGTGTGCCGGGGCCGGCCAATGGAGAAAGCGACCCGCCAGAATGCTCTGTATCGGCCTCGCGGCACTTCGGGAAGGGTAAAGCGGCACCCGAAAAACGGGTAATTTCGCGTTTTGACACGGCCTCGGCCGATCGCCGCCGCATGCAAATCGGGGGAACGAAGCCCTCGGCTTCTTATTCCCACCAACAATAAAGCGGGTTTCCACAAACGCCGTATGCACCAAGGTCATCGGGATCGGTTCCCCAGAAACAGTAATACTCACCTTCTTCGGGCTCGAAAACTAGCCAATATCCCGCGTCCCTCGCGAGAAGATAGCCCGCAACTTTGGAGCCAAGCTCACGGTGCTTGAAGCCGGGCGCTACAACGGTAGCGGAAACCCACTCCGCCGCTGTCGCGTGTCTTCTGATACTCGCGCGAAGACCTTCAAAATACTCCGCCTCATTTCGCCCCTTGGGCACAATGATTCCCGATGTATCACCAAGGTCGATCTCCAATCGCGCCCAGTATGGATTCAGTTTGGTGATTGGCTGCATGGCAAAAAGGGTCCCGACGCCAGCTTCGGAGATGGATGAATTTGTGTGCGTGCTGATGATACAGGAGAGTGATCCGCTTGCCGGCTGCTGCTGCCGCTCGAATGTCTGAGCGAAACCTCGGCCGAGCGTCGCATGTTGGCCGAACAGAGTCAGACGATCTGGCGCTGTCCGTTTGGTCCAGTCCAGCCTCATACACATGATCCGACATGGCAATCGGCGCGGTGCGCGCGCAGCCTGCCGATTGCCGCCCCGCGCTCGTGCGCTCAGCGTGTCTTCCGCAACCATCGGCTCGCAAGAGCCATTCATCCAATGCGATTCGATGATGATGGATATTCCGCAGCGAAAGCCTCCCGCCCCGAAGCATCCCCACCCGACGTAACGTACCCTCGCCTCGAGCCCCCTCTCACCAGCACGCCCGTCACTCGACCACCAGATCGTCGACGACCGCACGCACGCCGCGCGCCGACCACGCAGCACCGCGCACGGCCTTGCGCTCGGAAAACGAGCCGACCTTGCCGGACAGCCGCACGGTACCGTCGTGCACGTCGATCGTGATGTGCTTCGCCTCGCGCTCCGCGTGGCGCATGATCGCGCGCTTGATGTTGCCGCTGATGTCGTCCGCGCCGACCGCACCCAGCACCGCAATGTGGTCGGTCACGCCCGTCACGCTGCGCATCTGCGAGATCGCCCGCACGGCCAGATGGCTCTGGTACGCCGAGTCGACCGTGCCCGACAGCGTGATCCAGCCGCGCTCGACCTGCACCTTGAGCGCGTCGTCGTGCACCCCGACCGTCCAGTGCAACACCGACCGCACCGCCTTCGCGATGTCCTCGTCGGTGCGCACGTCGTCGTCCAGCAGGTGCACGGTCATGTCGACGACGAGCGCCTTCACGCCGGCCACACGGTTCGCCGCGCGTTCGATCGCCAGCTTCTCCGCATAGCTCGGCGGATGCCCCGAAAGCGTCACGATCCGGTCGGCCACTTCGACTCCGATACGTGTCGCATCGATCGCCGGGTCGGACTCCAGTTCGTCCTGGACGTCCTGCTTCAACTGCTTGTCGGTTTTCATCGTTGCTCTCCTGTGAGCCGCGGCGCGCCTGTTCGCCGCACTCAGCCAGATTTGCACACGCGCGGCGGCGGCTCGCTGACGCAGGTCAACGGATGCGTCGCGCGGCTTCGTGCGCCGGGCCGGCGCGTCGGTTGACGGAGGTCAATGCGGTGCGGCCCCGCCGCCGTATCGTGAAATCGAAGATGCGCACCGTTCCAGGCACGCGCATCCAAGCCTGAAGGAGACTCGTATGACCGAACCGCAACGATTGGCCTACTCGCCGGCGCCCGCTGCACTGCCGGCCCCTGCGCACGGCGAGTCGCCGGAGATCATCGATCTGCCGAGCCCGATGCTCGACAGCGACGTGCCGCTGATGGCGGCGCTCGCCACCCGGATGAGTTCCCGCGAATTCGCGGCCGCGCCGCTGCCGCCCGCGACGCTCGGCACGATGCTGTGGGCCGCGAACGGGATCAACCGCCCGGCGAGCGGCGGCCGCACGGCGCCGTCCGCACACGCGTTCAATGAAATCGACGTGTACGTCGCGCTGCCGTACGGCGTCTATCGCTACGACGTGCCCGCACACCGCCTCGTGCTGAAGCACGCGGTCGATGCGCGCAACCTGACCGGCTATCAGGACTTCGTCGGCCGAGCGCCGCTCGACCTCGTCTATGTCGTGCGCACTTCCGCGATACTCGACATGCCGCCGCAGCAACGCGACGTGTTCGCGGCAGTCGCGGCCGGCGCCATCTCGCAGAATGTGTCGCTATATTGCGCGTCGGCCGGCCTCGGGACGGTCGTGCGCGGCTGGATCAACCACCGTGCGCTCGCCGATGCGCTGCGGCTGAACGAGGACGAGTTGCCGATCCTCGCGCAGACGGTCGGCTTCCACGTCGGCAACACTGCGACACACGGGTGACGCATGCGCCGGCCGCTGCAACGAAAATGAAACGAAACGGCGCACGGATCGCTCCGTGCGCCGCTTATCGTTGCTCGCGACGGGCGATGCGCAGATGCGCTTGCCCGCCACGCGCTTCCGCTCAGCTGATCGTGAGCTTCTTCTGCCCGACCGGCGCCTTCTTCGGCAGCGTCAGCGACAGCACGCCATCCTGGTACGTCGCCGTCGCATTCGCGTCGTCGATGTCCGCGGCCAGCGAGAACGAACGGCTGATCGCGCCGCTATAGCGTTCGCGCCGGATCACGCGCTCGCCGTCCTTCTGTTCTTTGTTGCGTTCGACCTTCGCGTTGATCGAGACGGTATTGCCGGTCACCTGGACGTCGATGTCGTCCTTCGCCACGCCGGGCAACTCCGCCTTGACCGTGTACGCGCCGTCGTTCTCGGTGACGTCGATCTTCATCGACGCGAGGTCGGGCTGGTCGGCAAGCGTCATGCCGCGCAACGGCCTGAACAGCCCATGGAACAGGTCGGAAACGGGCTCGATCGAAAACGGATCGTAACGGGTCATATTGCTCATGGTTCGTAACTCCTGAGACGGTTGACGTGCGGCCGCGCTTGCGTCCCGACAGGCTCGGCCGCGCTGAAGATCGAATGGCGCGACAACGCTGCCGCGCAAGGGACGAATGATCGTTCGAAATGCGACGCACCGGCCCGCCGCCGCCGCGCGCTCGAGGCGCGCCCACGGCGGCGGCCGGCACTCATCTGCAGAACCTGAAATAGCCGCTGTGCAGCAGGATCGGCCGCCCGTCCATCTCCTCGAGCAGCGCGCGCGCGGCGCGCTCGATCGCGGGACGATGGCGCGCGAACGCGTCGACCAGATCCTGCTCGCGCGGCGAGGCCGCGCGAAAGTGATCTTCCAGCGCTTCCGCGGTAATCGCGCAGCGCACACGCCGGCCTTCAACGAGCGCCGGGAAGATCAGCGCGGGATCGAGGCCGGAATACGTCGGATGTTCGGATGGAAACGAGATCTGCATGATGGTGACCTGACCAGGTAGCGCGCAGTTCGTCGCGGCCGCTAGGCGGCCGTCTTGGCCGGCGCGGGATCGTCGCTGCGCAGCAGCAGGACCGGGCAACTCGAGCCGCGCAGGAAGCGCTCGGCGACGCTGCCGAGGAACAAGCGCCGGACCCCGCGTCGCCCGTGCGTGCCGATGACCGCGAGGTCGATCGCGTGCTCGGCGACATAGCGTTGCAGCCGCTCGGCGACGTCCTGCCCGAGTTCCGTCTCGATGAGCTCCGTGTCGCCGTTGACGGCCGCATGCGAAATCGCGCGTTCCGCGTCGTGCAGCACGGCCGTGCCGTCGCGGCGCACGTCGTCGAGCAGCGCGTCGGGGTCGATGCGCCCGCCGTACGCGAGCAGGATCGACTTGTCGACGGCGAACACCGCGAACAGGCGCGCGCCGCACGACGCAGCGACCTTCAGCGCTTCGTCGAGCGCCCGTTTCGAAGACGGACTGCCGTCCACGGCGACCATGACGTTCTTGTACATACCGACCTCGCTGGGAGAACCGACGCGCCTGTGGCGTTCGGTGCAATTCCATCATCGGCGCTTGCCGCCGGCGGGCGTTGACCGAAGTCAACGGTTTGGAAGCGTGAAGCGATCGGCAGCAGCGCGGCGCGTTAGCCGGGCAGATTCCCGTCCGCGCGGAAGCCGCGCTCGATGTCGAGAATTTTCCGTGCGCATGCATCGTATTGCCATCCGGGGCCGCCGGCGCTGTCGTACATGCCTTTGCACATCGCCTTGAGCCGGATCACCGACGCGCCGTCGCCCGCTGCGGTGCGCGACGCCCACAGATAGACTTCGCCGGCCAGATGCGGCTGCGCCGTTTCGATCCGGTCGGCGCTGGCGCGCGTGATTCGCGTCGCCGAATGGGTTTCGATGTAGCGCCGCACGCGAGCCCACTCGCGGTCGCATTCGGATGCCGTCGAACATTGCACCGCGGCGGACTGACGCGCGGCCAGCAGTTGCGTCTCCGACTTCCTGAACGCGGTCGCCTGCTCCGTGTCCGCACACGCGGCCAACGCAAGCAGCATGCCGATCGCCAATACCCGTCGCTTCATCGCCAACGCCTCTCCAGACCAATCATTCCGCACACGATCGTGCGTCGTGAACGCATACGGCCGCGGCCGTGACGCAACGCACATGCCGCCAGCGTGCACGCTCGCGCATCGCTGCGCGACTACTGGCACCGACTGTATTGCTGCTGCGCGGAATGCGGTTGACCTGCATCAAGCGTGCCTCTGCACGGCGGCGTTGACCCGTATCAAGCCGGATCGCGCGCCGATCGGCTGCAATAGCGAGGTCGCGTCGCCGGTCGCCCGATGTCGCTCGATCCGGCGACGTCCGGCCAACAGGCGCACGCTGCGGCTTGCGTGCGAATTCCACCCGCGGGGCGTCGACGAACACGCGCCTCGTCCGACCGCTCCGTTCACCATGTCCCGAACGCGTCACGTATCGTTCTCGCCGGGCCGCGCCAATGCGCGACGCAAGACGATCCAGTTCGATCGCGCATTGCGCCGCCCGGCGACCTATCCGCACCCCGCAGGCCGCATCGAGCGGATCGAAACGCATCTGTCCGTCGTCTATCTGGCCGGACGCTACGCGTACAAACGTATCAAGCCGGTGCGCTTCGCGTTCGTCGATCTCGTGCAGCCCGCGCAGCGGCGCCGCTGCGCGCTCGCGGAATACACGCTCAATCGCGCGCTCGCCGGCCCGCTGTATCTCGGCGTCTGGCCGCTCGTCGCGCGCGGCCGACGCTGCGCATTCGGCGAGCCGGTGCAGATCGGCACGCGCCGGCAGCGTCAGCCGACGCCCGGCGAGTACCTCGTACGCATGCGCCGGTTCGACGCGCACGCGATGCTGTCGATTCGCAGCGCGGTGCACGACGCCGGCCTCGCGGATGCCGATGCGCTCGCCGCCACGCTGGCCGGCCATCATCTGCACGCGCCGCGCCGCGCCCCGCGCAGCCACTTCGGCAGCGCGGCGAGCGTGGCCGCGCAGTGCCGGCCGCTGCTCGATACGCTCGACGTCGCGGTGCCGCGCGAAGCCGCGCTGCACGCTTGGTACGAAGCGGAACTGACGCGCATCGCACCGCTGCTCGCCGAGCGGCACGCGCAGGGCTTCGTGCGCGCATGCCACGGCGATCTGCATCTCGACAACATCGTGCGCTGGCGCAACCGCATCCTGATGTTCGACTGCATCGAATTCGACGACGCGCTGCGCTGGATCGACGTCGCGAGCGATCTCGCGTTCGCGCTGATGGACTTCTCCGCACACGGTCGGGACGATTGCGCGCACCGCTTGCTGTCCGGGTGGCTCGCGCGCACCGGCGACTACGCGGCGCTCGGCGTGGTGCCGTGCTATTTCGTCTATCGCGCGCTGGTGCGCGCCCTGACCGCGCGACTGCGGGGCGACGATGCAGCGCGCGACCGCTATCTGCGCATTGCAGCGGCGATGGCCGACACACGCCGCGACGCGCAACCGCTGCTGCTCCTGTGTCACGGCGTGTCGGGCTCTGGCAAATCGCTGGCCAGCCGCGCGCTGGCCGAGCGGCTCGGCGCGATCCGGCTGTCCAGCGACGTCGAGCGCAAGCGGCGCGCGGGCGTACCGGACGAAACGCGCCTGTCCGCCAGCGCCTATTCGGACGCGGCGATCGAGCGGATCTACGAACGGCTGCTGGCAGCGGCCGCGACCGTCATCGACAGCGGCTACACGGCGATCGTCGATGCGACGTTCCTGCGCGAAGCCGACCGCGCGGCGTTCGTGTCGCTCGCCGCACGGCGCGGCGTGCGCATCGCGATTCTGGATTTCACCGCGAGCCCGGCCACGCTCGCCGCACGCGTGGCCGCAAGGGCAGCACGCGGGAACGATTCTTCCGATGCCGACACCGCCGTGCTGGCGCGGCAGCTCGAGCATGCGGACGCGCTGACCGACGCGGAGACTGCGATCGCGATTCGCTTCGACACCGACTGCGATGCCGCGGCATACGAAAGCAGCGAGTTCTGGGCGCCGTTGTTCGAGGCGCTGCACGCGTAAAAGCGGGCTGCGCGCGCCGCCGCAAGGTTTACGCGTGGCTCACGTGCGGAACCGGTGCTCCTCGATCTGCTGCAGCTTGCCGACTTCCGCGACGCCGCCGAGCAATCCGGCGAGATGCTCGACGAGGTCGTCGAGCGTCACGATGCCGACGAGGCGGCCTGCGTCGTCGACGACCGGCAGCCGGCGGATGCCGGACCGGCGCATCTCCTCGAGCGCGACGCCGATCTCGTCGGTCTCCGCCACCACGACCAGACCGCGCGACATGATCTGCCCGGCCGTCACGTCGGCCGGATCGTCGCCGCGCGCCATCACCTCGACCACCAGATCGCGGTCGGTCACCAGACCGATCGGGATGGCCTCGCCGTTGCGGTACTCGATCACGACGATATCGCCGACATGCCCGTGCCGCATCCGGTCGGCCAGTTCGAACGCGCTGCATTCGGCCGTGCACGACTCGACCGGCTGGGTACAGATTCTTCCGATGTGCATGATGACGCTCCCGTTGCCCGATGCATGGACGAGCCCCGCGCCGCGACGACGCGTGCCCACGAATTCAGAGTAAGCGCGACACCCGCGGCCGGGTTGACTCACGTCAACGTGCGTCCGGCGTGCGGGTTTTGGCGGGGTTCGGGTGGCGATGCGGCGCCGGCTCCGCCTCGCGTGACGAGTGTGCGCGGCGTGTGTCGTCGGCCACGCACGCGCTCCGCCCGGTGCGGCCTAGATGCTGAGATAGCCCTGGAATAGCCACGGAGGACCGCTTCGCTCGCCTGTCGCGCGGCCGCTGGCTGTCGGTGCGCAGATTCCCGAGAAGCCCGGTGAACCGTCCTGCCAGAACGTCGGCACGAACGAAAACTCGCCGTTGACGGTCATCACGAAGTCGGAGTTGAACGGCGACGGCGCGAAGATCGTCACCTCATGGAAGAACCATGCGGCGTCGTCTCGCGCCGTGCTGCGCGCGGCGAACAGCCCGCGTGCGTCGTAGCGCGCCGGCAGCGTATAGATATTGCCGTCGCGCTCGACCGTTTCGCCAGGCGTATACACGAGTTCGACGCCCGGATAGGGCAACCGGTACGGCTCGCGACAGACCGGGCCGTCCGGCCCGAGCGCGAGCGGCGGATGCGCCCACATGGAAAGCGCCAGCGGGCTCGTGCGCTGCGCGAAGTATTCGGCAAGCCAGTTCATGATCATTCCTCCCGTAGGCGGTTATTGGAATCGGATGACGCGGACGATGCGCCGTCGTCGAACGATGCAGTGAGGCTCGCGTGCATCGACGCTTCGGGCATCGGGAAGCGGCGTTCGAACGCGCTGCAACGGCGTATCCGTACCTACTCATCCTTGCGTCTCTCTTCGTTGCTCTCGCGCTTTTCGCTGCGGATCGATGCGGCCGGCATTCATGATGCGCAGTTCCACCGTGACCTCATATGCGTATGCGGTTTCGGCCCGACATGTCGAGCGGGTGTCTGAACGAAGCCGTCGACGAACGCTCGGCGCGGGCCGCCGTCGGCTGCGTTGGCAGGAACCGCACATGTCGCCGCTACTGCGCGAGAACGCTGCGATCATTCTCGATCGCGCTGCGCGATGGGGGTTGACGGAGGTCAATGTACCGACCCGCATGCCGCGCGCGTGTTCGAACGCGCTGGAACGCGCGTGCCGATGCGTTACAACGTGAAGGCGTCGGACTTCTTCGTCTCGCACCACGTCATGGCAGTTGCGCAAGGTCTTCAGCGCCGCGCTCGGCCTTGAATATCGGTGACGTGTCGTACTTGCCGTTTGGCGTGGGACGCATCACACGGATGCGGCAGCGATAACGTCCCGCCCCGACGATGCTCGTCTCGATCGCCATCAAGCAATGCGCGTCGTGCAATTCAGCTGAACGGTCGTTCCGGCGTTCGTGCCGTCTGGCCGATGCCACAGCGGCGATGCTCACGTATCGATACCTGCGCCGCGATCAAAACGCCGCAGCCACCGCCGGATCAGCATGACCGTCCCCGCGACGACGACCAGAATCGTCGCGCACAGCAACAGCACATAGCCGACCAGATACCGGAATTCGGCGATGCGCTGCTGGAGTACCCACGTGCGGTACGACGCGACGTCGCTCGCGGCGTCCGGATACGACGCGCGATACACGAACAACGGCATGCACAAGTCATTTTCCGGAAGCGGTGTGGTCAGCAGCGAGCCGGCCGGGCGCACGCCCACGCGCGCACATTCCGACGCGTTCATGCCGGCGACGACACCTTCGCGTACAGGATGGTCGTAGATCGCACCGAGCCATGTGATGGCTGCCGACAGCAGCACGCAGAGACCGACGCAGCCGAGCCACCAGCGCAGCCGGGCGGGCGTAGCGGTATCGGCCTCCGTATCGGGATCGGGATCGCGCGTCATCGCATCGCGCACGCACGGTCGATGAGGTGCGCCGTTATCGAGCCGGCTGCTGCGCCGCACACCGCGCACCCTCCCCGCTCACCCACGCTGCTTCTCCTCGAAATACACCTGACGCGCAGCGACGAGACGCAATTCATCGAGCAGCGCCGCGGCCGCGCGCAGCATGTCGTCGAGCGACACGACGCCGACCAGTTCCCCATCGGCGCCGACGACCGGCAAGCGACGCACGCCATGCTGGCGCATCCGCTTCGCGAGCAGCCAGATGTCGTCGTCGGCGTTCGCGAGCGCGACGGGCGCCGACATCACGTCGCCGACGAACAGCGCGCCGGGCGCCGCGTCGGCGCGTACCACGGTCAGCACGATGTCCCGATCGGTGACCATCCCGACCGGCACGCGCCGCCCGTCCTGTTCGCTCACGACGACGAGATCGCCCGCGTGGGCGTCGCGCATCATGGCGGCCGCCTCGACGACGGTAGCCTGCGTCGTACACGTGGCGACATCGCGGGTGCAAAGCATCGCGGCATTCATGTCGATTCTCCCGTCAGCAGTTCAGCGCAACACCGGTCGATGCCCGTCGCGACGCACGACGCCCTGCTTCGGCTCGCTGTCGCATTGGATGGCCACCGGCTCGTGTCCGCATCGGATACGAACAACGGTACGTGCGGCGTCGCCGCCGCGAATTGATGCTAGTCAGCGCGACACGGCGGCGTCGGAACGCGAAATCGTCGGGCGATTCGGCACATTCGCGAGCAACGCGCGCACGATCCCTGCCGCCTCGTCGACGTGCATGGGAAGACGGCACCCGACATGCCGACGCGGATCGCGATCGACATGCGGGAACGTCGATCTTCGCTCCGACGTGCCGATCGACCTTGACGCAGGTCATCCGGCGAGCTTCGGCGATCGAAGCAATCGAAGCGGTCAACGACGGATCCGACGCGACGACAGCCGAGCACTGCGGCGATGCAGCATGCCGATTCGGCTGAACGTCGCCGCGAAAAATCGGATGAATCGCTGCGTTGAGCGGCATCAAGACACGACCGCGTCGCGAGGCTCAGCATGCACCGGTCAACCTCGGGAGACCACGAATGAACTGGTACTGCGACGTCGAACGCGAGCTGTCCCATATCGAAGGTTCCATTCGTCTGCTCGAGCAGACACGCTCCTACTTCCCGAGCAGCGCATCCGTGAGCGATCCCGCGTACTGGCGCGCGAGACTGCATGCGGTCAGAGAGAGCGCCGAGCGCAACCACGCGCTGCTGCGCCGCACCGACGAGATCTTCGCGCTGCTTGACCGCCTTTGAGCGCGACGCGCGAGTCGATCACGGCGTCGCCGTCCGGCGTTTGCGCACCGCGCGTGCGCGCACCGCGAAAGCTGTGCGAAAGACACATGAAAGCCGGTATAGACGCACGGTGGAACGAAGCCGCCCCCGGCCCGACGCCGCCATCACACGATTCGCGTCCCGGTCGACCGCGCCGACCATTCGCGCGCTCGCGATCGCGGATTCATGCGTCATTTATGCTATAAATGGGCGCCTGATCCGATCCCCTGTTGCCCTCGCGACGGGACTGCGTCGCAGGCTGAACATCGTGCACGACTGGTATGCATTATTCGACGAAGTAAAAAAGCTGGGCGGCTATCCCAGCGACGCCCAACTCGCGGAGGCGCTCGCGTTGACCCGCGCCCAGATATCCGCGTGGCGCACCGGTAAGAGCGACCTCGGCACGCTGTCGAAGCTGCGCATCCTCGATGCGCTCGGTCAGGACGACGTGCGCTCCGCGGTCCTGAGTCTCCTGCCGGAAAGCAACCGCGACATCCTGATCCGTCAGCATCTCGAACTCGTCGCGCGCGTGGCGCAAGGCACGCAGTCCGATCGCGGCAGTCGCGACGGCGCGCGCGCAGCCGGTGCCGCGCCTTCGGACAACCGGCTGCTGCGTGCGCTGCCGGCCGACGAACTCGACCGGCTAGCACCGCATCTCGTACCGGTGGATCTCGCGCCCGGACAAGTGCTCCACAAGCAAGGCGACAGCCTGAGCCACCTGTATCTGCCGGCCACCGCGGCCTGCGTCGTCTTCCATTCCACGAAAGCGAGCGCACCGCTCGGCCTGGCCATGATCGGCAACGACGGGCTCGTGGGCTTGTCTGCATGTATCGGCGAGCCGCGCGCGGCCAACCGCGTGGTCGTCCAGGGCGCGGGCCATGCATACCGGCTCGACGCCGACGTCGCCAAACAGGAATTCTCGCTCGGCGGCACGTTCCAGCGACTGCTGCTGCGCTATACGCAGGCATTGCTCGCGCAGATGTCGCAACTCACCGTGTGCGGGCATCATCATTCGCCGCTGGAGCAGCTGTGCCGCTGGCTGCTGCAAACGCTCGACCGGCTGGACGGCAACGCGATCCAGTTCAGCAGGAAAGTCTTTCCGGGGGTCCTGGCGTTCGACGGCGCGCTCGCCCGCAATACGCTGCGCAAACTGGAGACCGACGGCGCGATCCGCTATCGTCCCGGCCTGATCACGATCGTCGATCGCGACGCGATCGAGCACCACGCGTGCGAGTGCCACCGCATCCTGTGTCGCAACGACGCACGCGTGTTCGCCACGCGCTGACCGAAGACGGAAAACGCGTTCAGGCGGGCGGCGTGTCGCGCACCGCACTGTGCCCGCGTGCCGCGAACACCGCGTCGATGATCTGCTGCAGCCGCATCAGGCAGCCTTGAGCATCGCCCGGGGAGTTCAGTTCGAGCGCTTCGAGCACGTTGACGATGCCGGCCAGGAACGCGTCCCCGACCGGGTCCTCGCGGCCGCACGCGCGCAGATACTCGGCGCGCCCGTACAGCGCACAGATGAAATCGACCTGATGGGCCGCAAACGATTCATCGTCCTGCGCGTCGACCTCGAAACGCTCGTGCGCGTGTCCCTGCAGCGCGATGGGCAGACGAAAAAACATGTTCATACCACTGGCCTCGAATGAGAAGGGACCGCTAGGCCGGAGCGCCTGCGACACCCCTCTCTGCCATTGAAACTTTCGCCGGACCCCGCCGGCTCGCCATTTTTCTTCCGCGGCGATCCCTTCGTCAAGTATATTTGACACTCGGAGACTCGCGAAGATGATGCACAACGATTCGATGGACGTATTGACCGTCGCCGGGCTGTTCGTCACGCTCGGAACCTGGGCCTGGGTTTTCTGCAAAATGCAGCGCGTCGCCGCCACGGACCATCAGACGAATGCCGCGTGCGATACGCCCGTCGCGTCCAGCAATCGCGATCACGTCGTTCTGTTCAATCCGGCAGCCGAACGCATGGTCGGACGCAGCGCGCGCATGCCGGTCCACCCTACCATCGCGACGTGTCGATCCGCTGAAACAGAGCACGCGCGCCGTATCGAACCGGACTCGGCACCGCTCGCAAACGCCGCCGGCATCGCGGCGTGCGTTCGCGCCATCGACGCATCGCCGGCGCGCGCCGCGCACCCGCGCGCATGTGCCGAACACAACCCCGTTGCGACGTGGCTGATGCGCGACGGCGTGATCGTCGGGGTGAACGACGCATGCCTCGCGCTGCTCGGCGCGCTCGCGCCGGCGGACGTGGTCGCCACCGCGGCATCCGCGTGGCTCGACGCGGACGGCCTGAAAGGCGTGCGTCGACAACTGGCGATGGCGCCAGTCGCGCCGCACGGGCGGACCGAGCCGACGGCTGGCGTCCTCACGCGCCGCGACGGTCGGACCCGCGACGTCGACGTGTTGGCGACCGTATCGAGCGACGCAGTTCATGCGCCGGTGCTGTTGACGTTCCACGACGTCACGCGCCGCAATGCGACCGAGCGCGAGCTGCGCGAATCGCGCCATGCGTTGCGCGAGCTCGCGCGCGGCGTGCAGCGTGAGCGCGAGGCCGAATTCGCACGCGTTGCCCGCGAGCTTCACGAAGGGCTCGCACAACCGCTCGACGCGTTGAAGATCGAGATCGCCGCGCTGAACGCACGTTATGCTCAGTTGATGCAGCAAGACGGAACCGCGAACGAAGCCAGCCGGAAGATCGACGCGCATCTGGACCATCTCGCCGCGCACGTGCGGCAACTTACCGCCGACCTCAGGCCGCCGATGCTCGACGAGTTCGGGCTCGCCGCCACGCTCGAGTGGCTCGCGCAGGATCTGTTCGCCCGATACGGCGTGAAGATCGACACCGACCTCAGCGCGACCGTGGTGGACGATGCGGCCGCGTCGGTGCTTTATCGGATCGCACGCGATGCGCTCGAATCCGCGCGGCTGCGCGTGCCCGTTGCGCGCATCGGCGTGCAGTTGCGGCAGGCCAGCGGTTTCGTCAGGTTGACGATCCGGGAGGACGGCGCGCTCGACGACGCCTTCGTCGACCGGCAGCGCCCTCCGGCGCTGTTCGCGATACGCGAGCAGGTCGCGACGATCGGCGGCGACGCCGACTGGAAGACGCTCGCCACCGGCGGGCAGGAACTCGTCGTTCACCTGTCGTCGTTGTCGCGCCGCTAGCGCACACCGGAGGCCGTTCATGACGGTGAGGCGAGCGTAGCGGCAGTTGCGCGTTCGACCGCTGCGCGCACGTCGCCTTCGTCGTCGATCATTGGGCCGGCCGATCGCTGCGCGTGACGAGATTCGCCTTCAGCGTCGCGCTCATCGGCATGTCGAGATTCGCGCCGCGCGGCGGAATCGGCGATTCGAACCACTTCGCATAGAGCCGCGCGAACTCGCCGCTTCTGATGAGCCGCGTGAGCGTGCCGTCGACGAGCCGCTTGAACGCTGGATCGTCCTTGCGCACCATGCATGCGTAAGGCTCGACCTGCAGCGCGTCGCCGGCGACGACCCAACTGCCGGGATCGTCGGCATTCGCCCGCAGTCCGTACAGCAGAACGTCGTCGAGCGCGAGCGCGGCGACCTTGTCGGTCGCGACCATCTGCAGTGCATCCGCATAGTCCTTCGCGAGCACCACGTCGGCATCGATGTGCCGCGCGGCGAGTTCGCGCCGCAACGTCTTCTCGTTCGTGCTTCCGGCAACCGTCGCGACGGCCTGGTGCGCAAGGTCCGCGTAGTCGCCGATGTGCGACGCGCGCTTCGCCATCAGCCGCGTGCCAGCATAGAAGTAGTTGATCGAGAACGCGACGTCCTTGCCGCGCGCCGACGTATTGGTCGTCGATCCGCATTCGAGGTCGTAGCTGCCATCGACCAGCAGCGGAATGCGGTTCTGTCCGGTCACCGGCACGTAGGCGACCCGCAGGTCGGGCCTGCGCAGCGTCTTGCGGACGTCGTCGACGATGGCCTCGGTCACGTCGACCGAAAAGCCGACGGCCTTGTGCGGCGTCAGCAGATAGCTGAACGGCACCGCGGCTTCGCGGTACGACACGACGATCCGGCCGGAGCGCGAGATCTTGTCGAGCGTCTGCGCGCATGCGGCCGTCGACGCGACGCACGCCGCGAGCAATGTGGCGAGCACGGCAAAGGACCGATGTCTCATGACTCCCCCTTTCCACGATGGGCACCCCGCAGGCGCGGTGTCGCGAGCCGTGCGGCGACGGGCGGAACGCATTCCGCAGCCGTCGCCGCGCGTGTTCGAGACCCGACGTGAATTCACTGTAGGCGCCGCCCCTCGCGTGCCCTTGACGCAAGTCAACGGCGCGGCGGCGCCGTGGCGCAGGGCCGTCCGGATTTTCCCGAGCGACAATGCAAACGGCCCGAGGTCGATCGACGACCTCGGGCCGCGCACGCGCCGGGCATCCCGCCTGCCCGCCGCGCGCCGCCGTTCAACGGGCTCGCGCCCGCATCAGAACTGGTAGCCGGCGCCCACGACCGCACCGAAGTCGGAGCGCGTATTGCCCGTCACCGACGCCTTGACGACCCAGCGGTTGCTCTCCGTCACGTACGAATAACCGGCCGCGAACCCTTGCTGCCCGTGATAGTTCGACGTCGCCGCCGACACCATCGAGCGCCCCGCGCCGGTCGGCTGCGGCAAGCCGGCCACGGCCATCGCCGAGGCAACGCCGCCGTACATGTCTTTCTTCAGATCGTTGAACGCGTTGTACACCTGTCCGACGCGCTGATCGGTGTAGCCCTTCGCCTGCGTCGACGCAGCGTTCAGGTTGTCGTTCAGCTGCTGCACGTTCACCGCGTCGGTCGGCGCCGTGCCGGCCGCGACGTTGGTGATCTGCCGCTCGTTGCCCTGCGCGCCGACCGAGAACGAATTGTCGCGATCGGCCACCGAGCCCTGCCCGACCGCCACCGCGTTCTTGCCGGTCGCGGTCGCCGTCGAGCCGATCGAACCGGCATCGGCACGCGCGATCCACGTGGTGTTCGCATCGGTCGCCGCCGCACGGATCCGGTCGTTGGCCGCCGCGGTGTTCAGCGCGCTGTTGAACTGCGCCATGTTGACCGCGTCGTTCGCGTTCACGCCGGCCGCGACGCCGCTCAGCACGCGGTCGCCCGACGTGCCGGCGAAGTTCACGCTCGTGCCGCCCGAGTCCTTGCCGACCGTGATCGCGCCGTTCGCGTCCTGCTGCTGCACGAGCCCGGCCCGGCCGTTCGCGATGTTGGTCACGTTGCTCTGCAGGTTCGAGATGTCGGTCGTGTTCTGCGCGACCTGCTGGTTCGTCGCGTACAGTTGCGAGCCGTTCACCGCGTCGGTGCTGGTCGCATTGAGCGCGCCGGCCTTCACGTTGGTGATGCGCGTGCCGCCCGCGCCGCCGAGCGTGATCGAGCTCTTCGACGCATCGTCGTACTGCACCGCGAGCGCGCCGAGCTGGTCGAGGTTCGACTGCACTGACTTCAGCTGCTTCACGTTCACCGCGTCCGTATCGTCGGTGCCCGCCGCGACGTTCTTCAGCACGACCGCCGCGTTGGCGTTGCCGCCGACCAGCGACACCGAGTTCAGCCGGTTGCCGTTGCCGTCGACGTCGTACTTGACGACGTTCTTCACGGCCTCGCCGGTCTGGTTCGACACCTGGGTGATCTGCTGCTCGAGATCGGTCTTCACGCCGTACAGCTGGCCACCGTTGACCGCATCCGTGCTGCCGGCCGCGATCCGGCCGTCGGCGACGTTGGTCAGCTGCGTCGGCGCGCCGTCGCGTGCGGCGCTGTAGGCGCCGAGCGTCGGGTCGAACTGCAGCGCGTCCTTCTGCAACCCGGCGATCGCGGTCGTATTGCCGGCGATATGGGTTTCGGCGTCGCCGAGGCGCGTTTCGTGATTCTCGAGCGTCGTCGTGTTGCTGCCGACGCGGCCGTCGAGGTTCGTCAGCGCGTCGCCGACGTTGTTGAACGCGTCGCCGCCGACCCGGTACGACGGCGCGCCGAGCGAGCCGTCGGCATTCGCCGTTGCGCCGCCGCCGAGCGCGGCCGCCGTGGCGTCGGTCGCGCGGCGCAACTGTGCGCCGTTGACCGCGTCCGTGCTGCCGGCCGACACGCTGCCTTCCGCGACGTTGGTCACGCGCACCGGCACGCCGCCGTTGCCCGCGCCGAGCGACACCTGGCGCTTGCTCGCATCGTCGTACTTCACCGCGAGCGCGTCGAGCTGGCTCGTGCCGTCGTGGATCGCCGCATTCAGCTGATCGACGTTCACCGCATCGGTGCCGTCGCGGCCGGCCGCGAGGTTGCCGATGCGCTGCGGCCCGTTGCCGCCGTGGCTCGCGTCATAGGTGCCGAGGCCCGCGTTCCATTGCAGCGCGTCCTGTTGCAGCGCGGCGATATTGCCGGTGTTCACGTTCACCTGATCGCCGAGCTTCGTCACGCTGTTGCCGACGTTGGCGATCGACTGGTTCAGCGTATCGGTCGCCTTGCCGAGCTGGCCGACGTTGACCGCGTCGTTCGCGGCCACGCCGTCCGCGACGTTGTGCAGCGTCGTGCCGTTCGGGCCGGCGAACGTGACCGAATCGAAGCCGCTCGCGCCGTCGTACTTCACGTTGCGCGCGTCGGCCGCCTGCAGGCCGCCGATGTTCGACGCCGCGGTGCTCAGCGACGCGCTCAGGCCGTTCACGTTGTTCTGCAGGTTCGTGATGTTCCCGACCGCGGTCGACAGCGACGTCTGCAGCGGCGCGACGGTGCCCTTCAGTTGCCCGACGTTCACCGCGTCGGTATCGGCAACGCCGGCCGCGAGCCCGCTGATCGTCGTGCCGCTCGCGCCGTCGAGCGCGATCGCCGCATGCGAATCGTCGGTGTATTTGACGACGTTCTGCGTCGCGGTGACGATGCTGGTGCTCAGGCTGTTGCCGACATTGGTCACGCGCTGGTCGACGCTGGCGATCGACGTCGACAGCGTATTGCCGACGGAGGTCACGCGCGCATCGACGTTCGCGATGCCGGTGCTCAGCGTACCGTTGACGTTCTTCAGCTGCTCGACGTTCACCGCGTCCGTATCGGCCGCGCCGGCCGCGACGTTGCGGATCTGCCGTTCATGGCCGACCGAACCGAACGACACCGCGCCGCCGACCGGCGCCGCGGTGCCGCCGAACACGGGCGTACCGCCGTTGTTCACACCGATGCTGCCGGAGCCAATGGCCACCTGGTTGTTGTCGTTCGTCTGCGCGCCCGCGCCGATCGCGACCGACTGCGTGCCGCCCGCACGTGTCTGCGTCGCCGCGTCGTAGGAAGCGCCGTTCGAGACGCCGTCGCTGGTGGTCGGATTCGCGCCGCCGATCGCAATCGAACGATCGCCGCTCGCCAGCGCCGAGTGACCGAGCGCGATGGAGCTCGTGCCGTGCGCGTCGGCGACGTTGCCCAGCGCCATCGAGTAGTCGCCGATCGCGGCCGACTGGCGGCCCACCGCGAGCGCCGTGTTGCCTTGCGCGAGCGCCACCGTGCCGATCGCGGTCGCCGAGTTCGCGAGCGCCTGCGCGCCGACGCCGATCGCAATACCGCCGCCGCTGCTCGAGCCGCCCTGGCTGCCCGCATTCGACTGGTCGCCGATCGCGATGCCGCTGGAACCGGCCTTGGCGTTCGCGCCCGACGTGAAGTTCGTGCTGCTGGTCGCGACGTACGTGCCGCTCTTCGTCGCGACGCACAACGGGTTCGTGCCGTCGATGCATTGCCCGGTCAACGCGTTGTCCGGATTGCCGCGGTCGACGAAGTTGTCGGCGTGGGCAGCCCCCGCGACCAGCACACCTGCGCTTGCGAACATGGCGGCGACGAGCGCCGAGATCTGGTTCCTCTGCATTTTCTGCTCCGTTATATATGGCTTATGGTTTATGGACTACTTACGTTCATTCACACCGTCGAATCCGACTTCTCGTTGCTCGGGCGGCGCACCGGGCCGTGTTTCGCCATTTACCAAAACCTCAGTAATGCGAAGTTCAGGTTATGGACGAGTTCGTCCCGGCCGATTCTCGCGATTCAGCCTGCTGCAATTGACAATCCGAATGGGACGCACCGCGCGGCGCGACTAACCCCGTTTTTTCTATTTCGTCCGTCGCGCCCCGACCGACTGCTTTACGCGACACATTGTTACCAAGGCAATTCGTTCTGCACCGCTAATGCAGATGCGAAGATTGCCGCGCCGAATATGTATCGTGGTACACATCGATTAGCGAAACCGATTTGGTTTCCTCAGCGCCGGACTTCTTTGTCAGACCGACCGATCCGGTGAATCGATTCGCCATCCAAAGTTCGGACGAATTATGGGACAGCACCTTGCGTTCGAGAAGATGTCATTCTTTATAAAATGACAAATCCTGTATTTTCAATGACTTACATTATAAAAACGGTATGCGCAAACGATTGCGCATTTCCGCGACCAATAAAAATGTTTTCTGAAGCGGACAAATGCTTTGCCAGAGCGAATCCGAGGGAAACGCAATCAAGTTAAAAAACGTAAAACCGGAAAACCTTCCTGCGGCACTTTCGCCACGCGTCCGAATAATCCATGCCGTTATGCTGGTGAGGATTCGAATCTCCCCCTACAATCCCATTCGCATCGATTCCGGTCGCGACCATGATCTGCCGCTTTATCGCGTCAGCAATAGAAAGAGACAACGCCGGGTATTGGGCCGAGATACTGCCTGCCGTGCAGACCGGCCGACTCTGTTTGTCGATGCGCGCGTGCCGCGCCCGTTCGTGAAGCCATGTCGCAGCTTCCGACGATTTTCCCGCAATGGAATCGATACGCACGGCAACGCAGCCCGCGGCACTTCCCGAACAGGTAAACGATGCAGCCCTCGACATCCGTATTGAGCAATGCCCATATCCTGATCGCCGACGATCAGCCCGACCAGTTGCGTCTGCTGGTCGACCTTCTGCGCGACACCGGGTGCCGGATCAGCATCGCGCACGACGGCTTGCAGGCGTGCCAGCGCGCGCAGGCGTTGTTGCCCGACCTCGTGCTGATGGACGTGCGGATGCCGCGCATGGACGGGTTCACCGCGTGTCGGCGGCTGGCGGCCGATCCGCTGACGAGCGCGATCCCGGTGATCTTCCTGACGGTGGCCGGCGAACTGCACGAGCGCATCGAAGGGCTCGAGATCGGCGGCGTCGATTACGTCGTCAAGCCGTTCGAGCCGGCCGAAGTCATCGCGCGGATCCGAGTGCAGCTGATGCGGATGAGGCGCCCGCTGCCGGACGAGGCATCGGACGCGCCCGCCGTGGCTGCGGCCGGCAGGGACGACGGCATCATCGTGCGCGCGGCGATCCGCCACCTGTCGCGTTCACTGCACGAGCCGCCGACGGTGGAGCAACTGGCACGCGCGGTCGGTACGCACGAGAAGCGCCTGTCGCGCGCGTTTCGCGACAATCTCGGACAGACGGTGTTCGAATACGTGCGCCACGAGCGGCTGCGCGTCGCGCGCGATCTGCTGGATTCGACGTCGCTCAGCATCGCCAGCATCGCGAAGGAGATCGGCTTTGCGACGCCCGCGAATTTCGCCACCGCGTTCCGCGAACGGTTCGGCATCACGCCGACCGAATGGCGCAGGCAGCGCGTCGCGGCCGCGCCCGCGACCGGCCGCAAGCGGGAACGCGACGCGTAACCGCGGCGGCAACGACGGCTGCGGCTGCCCCGCCCTGTTTCGCGCTTGGCAGCCCGTGCGGGCATTGCCGAATCCTCACACCGCGAACGAGTGATAGCCGCTCACGGCGAGACGCTCGAACAAGTTGGCGACTTTCATCGCGAAGCGCCGTTGGCATAGCTCGTCGTGCGCACCTACGCCTGCCATCGGCCGAACGAAGTCGTATGAAGAAGTGTCCAACCCGCGAGCCGTCACAAGCCGCGCCAGCGAGCCGACGACGACGCGCACCAGCCCTGCGAATCGCGACGACCCATGCTGCCCGCGCCGCGCTGGCGCTGGTACCATACGCCAGCCTCTCTACCGGAACCCGCGATGAAGCTGTCATTCGAAGCGCTCGAAGCCCTGGACGCGATCGACCGCACCGGCACGTTTGCCGAAGCGGCGGAGCTGCTGCACCGCGTGCCGTCCGCGCTGACCTATCAAGTGCAGAAACTCGAGAGCGACCTCGGCATCGCGCTGTTCGACCGCAGCGGACGACGCGCGAAGCTCACGCATGCGGGCCGCGTCGTCGTCGAGGAAGGCCGGCGCCTCTTGCGCGCGGCCGAACAACTCGAGCTGAAGGCGCTGCGCGTGCAACAGGGCTGGGAAACGGAAGTGCGCGTCTGCATCGACGAAATCCTGCCGTTCGACTCGCTGTGGCCGTACGTCCATCGCTTCTATGCGCTCGGCATGGACACGCGGCTGCGGCTGTCGACCGAAGTGCTCGGCGGCGCGTGGGACGCGCTGATTTCGCGTCGCGCCGATCTCGTGGTCGGCGCGGCCGGCGAGCCGCCCGAGCTGCCGGACATCATCGCGCGGCCGATCGGCTCGCTCAAGCACGTGTTCGCGGTCGCGCCATCGCATCCGCTCGCCGCACTGCCCGAACCGCTGTCGATGGCCTCGGTGGTCCAGTATCGCGGCGCGGTGATCAGCGATACGTCGCGCGAATTGCAGCCGCAGTCGATCGGGATCGACCCCGGCCAGCCGTACCTCGCCGTGCCGACGCTCACCGCCAAACTGGAGGCGCAATGCGCGGGCCTCGCGGTCGGCACGCTGCCGGAATGCATCGCGGCGCCCGCGATCGCCAGCGGCAAGCTCGTCGCGCGCGAGGTGACGGGCATGCGCGACACCACGCACTGCTATCTCGCATGGCGCGGCGACGAAGCCGGACGCGCACTGCACTGGTGGGTCGAGCAACTCGACAAACCCGACCTCGTCGATTGCTTCACGGCGCCGCACTGACGCTGCCGTTCCACGGCCCGCACGCGGGCGCGTTCGCCCTGCGGGGCACGCATGATGCGCGACCACGCCCGCTTCCACGCACGGCCTCGTGCGCCCCGTGCCGATCGTCTGACACGCCGCTCATGGCTTCGATCGGCGTGGCCTCTGCCCCGGCTGCATCACGCTGCTCTCAGCTCCCGCTTGCGCCCGGCCGACAGCGCCGCGCGACCTTGCCAGCGTCAGCCGAGCGTATCGTGCAGGCGCTTCATCTGCTTCTCGAGCCACCCGATCGGGCTGAACGACGCGTGGGTCTTCTCGGCCGGCGGAACCAGCATCCGCTCCTCGGCGGCGATATGTTTCGCCAGGCCGTCCGGCGACGCGGCGAAGGTCAACGGGCGCAGGCCGGCCGCGCCTGCGCTCGCGCTACGCGCGCCGAAGCGGGATGCGCGGCAGCGCATAGCGGCCGGCGCCGGCGATCGCGATCGTACCGAACAGGATCAGCAGCATCCACGCGAACTGCCCGTCGCGCAGCGACCAGTCGGGATGCACGAACACCAGCGCGACGACGGTGATGATCATCACCGGCAACGCGGCGAGCCTCGGCCACAGGCCGACGATCATGAAGATCGGACACACGACTTCCGCGAAGATCGCGAACAGGATCGACAGCGTGCGCCCGAGATGGAACGGGTCCTCGATCGCGGCCGCTTCGGCCGTGTAGTGGACGAGCTTCGGCAAGCCGTGCACGACGAGCAACAGCAGGCTTGCGCTGACGCGCAGGAACAGCAGGCCGAGATCGACGGCCATGCGGGCCGAGGCGGGAGCGGGAGCGGGTTGAGCAGGATTCATGTAACGGTCGTCCGGATGGGCGGATGGAGCGCCGATGCGCCCGTTCGGTGGCGTCACGCCACCGCAAGCGAGCGCAGGCGATCGCGGCACGCACGCCGACATGCGGCCTGCGTGCGCCGTTCGCACAATCTACGCGCGCGAACCGGTGCCGTCCTGTAGCCGGACTGAAACGTTCTGAAGCCTGCGCGGCGTTACGGTTCGCGCGACTGCGCGTCGGCGTCGAGCGCATCGTGGCCGAGGCGATGCACCTGCAACCATGCGTGATGTGCGGCCTGCGTCGAGCCGCCGGTATGGGCGAGCGCCGCCGCGTACGCGGCGAGCAAGCGCACGCGCGCATTGGCGCAGGCCGGCGTCACGTCGGCCTCCTGCATCGCGTCGAGCGCCACGCGCGCGCGCTCGCGGCATTCGTCGACGAGCGACAGGTCGAACAGGCACGGCACCGCCACCGCGGCGAGGTCGATGCCGAGCGCGCGGTCACCGCCCGTCGAGAATGCCCAGTCGAGCGCGGCGCGCAGGTTGCCGAGCTCGCGCCGCACGACTTCGAGCCGCACGCTGCCGCCCGCGCCGTTGCCGCGCCCGCCGGGCGCGTGCCTGAACAACTTGAGGAAGTAACACAGATGCGAGCGCGCCGCGGCCGCATACTCGCCGTGCGCCTCGAGCTGCTGCCGTGCATAGGCGCGGGTGGTCGTGAGCAGCCGGTAGCGCGGGCCGCCTTGCGAGGTCTCGAGGATCAGCAGCGACTTCGACACGAGGCCGGCGATCGTATCGAGCAGATCGGTGCCGGCCGGCCCGTTCGCGCCGACGACCTCGCGCACGGCCTCGATCGTGAAGCTGTCGCGGAACACGCCGAGCCAGCGCAACAGCAGCTGCTCGTCGTCGCCGAGCAGCCGGTAGCTCCAGTCGTACATCGCCTGCAGCGTCTGGTGGCGCGGCAACGCCGTGCGAAAGCCGCCGGTCAGCAGCCTGAAGTGATCGTCGAGATGCGCGGCCAGCACGTCGATGCCGAGCACGGCGGCGCGCGCGGCCGCCAGCTCGATCGCGAGCGGCAGCCCGTCGAGCCGGCGACACACCGATGCCATCAGCGCGAGGCTGCGTTCATCCAGCGGAAAGCGCGGATCGGCCGCACGCGCGCGCGCCGCGAACAACTGCACGGCGCTCGCGTTCATCGTATCGCGCGGGTCGGCGTCGGCAGCGGGCACGTCGAGCGGCGGCACCGGGCACACGCGCTCGCCATGGATGCGCAGCGCCTCGCGGCTGGTCGCGAGCACGCTCAGCCCGTCGTCGGCATCGGTCAGCGCGCTCGCGATCCGGGCGGCGTCGTCGAGCAGGTGTTCGCAATTGTCGAGCACGAGCAGCATCCGGCGCCGCGCGACACTGGCCAGCACGGCTTCGAGCGTCAGCGAGCCGGCCGGCTGCGCGATGCCGAACGCGCTGGCAAGCGCGTCGGGCACGAAGTTCGAGCAGGCCACCGTGGCCAGCGACACGAACACCGTCCCTTCCGGGAACCGCTCTTCCGCACGCGCGGCCGCCTCGATCGCGACGCGCGTCTTGCCGATCCCGCCGGCGCCCACCAGCGTGACGACGCGCGCGACTTGCAGCGCGGCCTGCACGTCGGCCAGCATCGTTTCGCGACCGAACAGCGCACCGGGCACCATGGCCGGGCGCAGCGTCTCCGTGCGCACCGGCGGCTCGGCGCCGTCCCGCTCGACCACCAGCCGGTAGCCGCGGCCCGGCACCGTCACGATCAGGTTGCGGTCGGCGGCCAGCGCCTTGCGCAGCGACGCGATATGCACCTGCAAGTTGTTTTCTTCGACCACGGTATGCGGCCAGACGCGCTGCATGATTTCATCTTTCGATACCAGCGCCCCGTCCGCCCGAATCAATAATTCGAGAATTTCGAATGCGCGGCTGCCGATACGCAGCAGCGTGCCGTTCGAACGAATTTCACGTCTGTCGAGAAAAACGTGAAGTGTTCCAATCCGGATCATGAGAATTTCGCGTTGGTGACGGTCAACCGCGCGCCGCGGGGGCAGCGCGCGTATCCGGCGTCAATGCTACGGTATTTGCATGATCGAATGATTCAAATTATCCGAATGGAACGATCGCATTTTTTGAAATGACCGGAAATTGGTAAATACCGGTATTGGATTCGCCGAATCGGCCAGCGCCCCGCGCAGGTGCGTTTCACGCATGAAAGCGGGGTTGCGTCGATGAATTTATCGGCCAATATGCGATGAAAAGGCATTCGGCCGAATGCCGATTTTTATTCGTCCAACGAATACCGGTCGATCGGCTCCCCAGCGTCGCGTCACGCGTGCGGCTGCCGCACGGCGAAGCGGTCGAGCGCCGCCGCGAGGATCATCTCGCGGCAGTTCGCCGGGCGCTTCGCGCCGCGCCATTGCGGCTTGTAGATCGCGTCGCCGGTCGTGATCGGCAGCCCGGTCAGCGCGCAGCGGCCGCGCGAGCGCGCCTTCGCGCTGATCCAGCGCTGCTCGTCGTAGCGGCAGTGGGTCGAGTCGCTCCACGACACCAGCACCGACGAATCGGTCTGCCGTTCGGCGGCGATGATCGCGCTGCGGCGCCGCGCGTCGCCGCTCGACGGGATCGGCGGGTCGTCCCGATGAAGGCGGCTGCGGCCGTCCGTCTGCGCGGTGCGCGGCATCGGCCGCAGCCCCGCGACGGGCGACGGCCCGAGCGATGTGATCATCAGCTCCCAACGAGTGAACGCGTCCATGGCGGCATATCCAGGCAAGTAACGGGCGGGCCCGCGATTCGGTGATCCGGGCGATCCGGGCTCGTTCGCGTCGCGCGGCGCGGGCTGCGGCCGACGCCAGCCGACGCGACGTGCGCCGGGCGGCCCGATGTCGACGATAGTCGCCGTCCGCTGAAGAGTCTCGGTGACGGACTGAATTGTTCTGCAGCGCGGCCTCCCGCTCGCACGCGGGCGCGTTCAAGAAAATTCAGCCGGATTTCAGTACGGCGCTCGCGGCGCCGGGATACGCTCCTGACGGCATTCGCTCGTCCGCGCCGCGTCGGCCGGCACGTGGCGGCGCAGACCGGCCGCACGACGGGATGGCGGAGGCCGGTCGCACCGATTCACCATCCCGTGCGGCAACGCCGCCGCATACCCCAGGAGTCCAGATGCATCCCGAACAGACCGATGCCGTACCGTCGGCGCGCCGCCGCGACATGCTGCTTGCGGGGGCCACGGCCGTTGCGGCAGCCGCGCTGCCCACGATGGCGGCCGCGGCCGGCAAGCCGGCCGGCAACGCCTCTTCAGCCCACCCAGGAGCTCATACGATGAACACGATCACCACGAAAGACGGCACGCAGATTTACTTCAAGGACTGGGGCGCGGGTCGCCCGGTCGTGTTCTCGCACGGCTGGCCCTTGTGCGCCGACGCGTGGGATGCGCAGATGCTGTTCCTCGTGCAGCACGGCTATCGCGTGATCGCGCACGACCGCCGTGGCCATGGCCGGTCGAGCCAGCCGTCGCACGGCAACGACATGAACACGTACGCGGACGATCTCGCCGCGCTGCTCGACGCGCTCGACGTGCGCGAAGCGACGCTCGTCGGCCACTCCACCGGCGGCGGCGAAGTCGCGCGCTACATCGGCCGCCACGGCACGAAGCGCGTGTCGAAGGCCGTGCTGATCGGCGCGGTGCCGCCGCAGATGGTGAAGTCGCCGACCAATCCGGGCGGCCTGCCGATGGACGTGTTCGACGGCATCCGCAAGAACGTCGCGGAGAATCGCTCGCAGTTCTACAAGGATCTCGCGGTGCCGTTCTTCGGCTACAACCGTCCGAACGCGAAGGTGTCGCAAGGCACGATCGACGCGTTCTGGTCGCAGGGCATGATGGGCGGCATCCACGGCCAGTATCTGTGCGTGAAGGAGTTCTCCGAAGTCGACTACACGGACGACCTGAAGAAGTTCGACGTGCCGACGCTCGTGCTGCACGGCGACGACGACCAGATCGTGCCGATCGACGATTCGGCCCGGCTGTCGTCGAAGATCGTCAAGCACGCGGTGCTGAAGGTGATCGAAGGCGGCGCCCACGGGATGTGCGTCGTCAACGCCGATCGCATCAACGCGGAGCTGCTCGCGTTCCTGCAGGCGTAAGCGTGACGTCCGTCGCGGCGGCGAACCCGCCGCGACGACGCACGCCGCCACAGATTTTTTCAGGAATTTTCAGATGCGCGGCCGCGCGCTCACGGCGCACGCGCCGGGCGCAGCACCAGGCCGATCGCGGCGCCGACGAGCGCGAACGCCATCGCGACGCGGAAGTTGTCGGTGAGTGCAAGCGTGGTGGCCTGCACGCGCACCGCGCGATCGACGAGCGCGTAGGTGGCCTGGTTGCCGGTCGCGAACGTCGCGCCGTGCGCCACCAGCGACGCCGCCCCGGCCCGCAGCCGCTCGAGCGTCTCCGGATCGGACAGCGATACGTGCAGACCGACGAGATTCGAATGGGTTGCCTCCCTGATACGCTGGATCACCGCAATGGCCGTCGTGCCGAGCTGACCGCTCAGCAGACGCGTCGTCTGCACGACCGCGCCGAACGTCAGCGCATGCTCGGCCGTCACGTGCCGGCCGAAGAACACGATGACCGACGTGAGCGCCATCGTCTGCCCGAGCGCCTGCAGCAATTGCGACGGAACGAAGTCGGGCTCGGCCCACACCGGCGTGAGCTGCGCGCCGAGCGCGAACGCGATCGCCACCGTCACGAACCCGGCGACGATCAGCCGGCGCGGATCGACGCGTTGCAGCAGCAGCGCGACGCACGGCGCGAACAACAGTTGCGGTATCGCGATCCAGTGCAGCGTATCGCCGATCTGCAGCGGACGCAGCCCGTAGGTGCTCGCCAGGAACAGCGACGGGATGAAGCTCGTGTTCAGCACGGTGAAGCGCACGAGGCCGACCAGCACGATCAGCAATGCGATGTTGGGGCGCACGAGATAGCTCAGATCGATGCCCGCGTGCGGCGACACCAGCTCGTGAATCAGGAATGCGGCGATCATCAGCGTGCCGATTGCGAGCAGCGCGACGATCAGCGGCGACTGCAGCCAGAACAGCCGCTCGCCCTGGTCGAGCGCGATGCACAGGCACGTGAAGCCGCCGGCGCCGAGCAGCATGCCGCGCGCGTCGATGCCGGATGCGAAGCGGCGGACCGGCTCGTCGGCGAGCGACACCATCAGGCACGCGATGAACGGCACGGTCAGCGCCGCGTTCTGCCAGAACAGCCAGCGCCAGCTCAGGTGTTCGCTGTACCAGCCTTCGAGCGTGGCCGACAGGTTCAGCGACATCTCGAGATTCATCGCGTACGCGGCGATGCCGAACGGAATCAGCCGCGGCGGCAGCGTGCGCACGACGAAGCCGATCGTCAGCGGGACGAACACGCCCGACGCGAGCCCGGCGATCGCCTGGCACACGATGAATGCGCCGAACTGCGTGCACAACGGCAGCGCGGTCTCCGCGCACAGAAACACCGCGGCGCCTGCGAGCAGCACGCGGCGTGTGCCGAACAGGAACGCGGCCGCGATCGCGAGCGGCCCGACGAACATCTGCGATGCGGTGAATGCGGTGTTGATCCACGCGCCTTCGTCGAAGCCCGCGCCGAGCGCGCCGCGCACGTCGGCGAGGCCGAGCGACGTGATGCGCGACGTCAGCGTCGCGATGATCGCGCCGAGCAGCACGGCCGCGATCGCCGCGATCGAACGAAACGTCGGGATGTCGGAAGCGGGGCCGACAGCCGGCGCCGCGGCACTACCGGGGGCGAACGTGGTGTTCATCGTCGAGCGGCTCCCGCCTGTCAAGCTGGCGCAAGCATAACGCGATGCGCCGAAACCTGCCCGTACGATGGAGTTTGCCGAACATGACGCCGCCCCCGTCCCCCACCCCGCCCGTTGCATCGGCTGCGACTGCGCCCGCGCCGTCGCGTGCGCGCGCGCCGGCGATCGTCGCGATCGCGGTGCTCGCGCTGCTGCTCGTCGGGTCGTTGCTGTACGCGTTCGATACGCGCGACCTGGGCACCGACGATGCGTACGTGACCGGCCACCTGCATGTGATCTCGCCGCGCGTGGCCGGCACGGTCGAGCGTGTGCTCGTCGACGACAACCAGTTCGTCCACGCGGGCGAGGCACTCGTGCAGATCGATCGGCGCGACTTCGACGTGCGCGTCGCCGCGCAGCGCGCGCGCGTCGCGCAGACCCGCGCCGATGCGAGCCGCGCCGTCGCGCTGATCGCGCAGGCCGACGCGGCGCTCGTTGCCGCGCGCGCCGATGCCGAGAAGGCCGAGCTCGATTACGCGCGGGCCAGCGAGCTGGCCCACGAGACGCCGCGCGGTTTGTCGAAGCAGGAGTTCGACGCGGCCGATGCCGCGCGCAAGTCCGCGCGGGCGCGCGTCGCGGCGGCCGACGCGCAACGGCGCAGCGCCCTCGCCGCGTCGCAGGCCGCCGATGCCGCGGCTGCCCAGAACGACGCCGAACTGCGCGACGCACTGCTTCAGCTCGGCTATACGACCGTCGTCGCGCCGTCGGACGGCTACGTCGGCAAGAAGACCGTCGAGACCGGCGAGCACGTCGCGCCCGGCCAGGCGCTGCTCACGCTGGTCGAGCCGCATCCGTGGATCGTCGCCAATTTCCGCGAGACGCAGCTGCACAACGTGCGCACCGGCGACGCCGTGCAGTTGCGCTTCGATGCGCTGCCGCAGCGCACCTTCAGCGGCCGCATCGACAGCCTGTCGCCGGCGACCGGCGCGCAGTTCGCGCTGCTGCCGCCCGACAACGCGACCGGCAATTTCACGAAGGTCACGCAACGCGTGCCGGTGAAGATCCTGCTCGACGGCCCGGCGGCGACGGAGCCGCGCATCCGGCCCGGGCTGTCGGTCGTCGTCACGCTGCAGCGCAGCCCTGACGCACGATGAAGCGCGCATCCGCCCTGCTCGCCGTGAGCCTGTTGAGCGCGTGCTCGATCGCACCGCAGCCGCTCGCGCCGGTGGCGCTCGGGTACGACCGGTTTCAGCATGCCGACGCGTCGGCCGAGCATGCGCCATCGATGCAAGCGTGGCCCGCATGGTTCGGCGACCCGCAACTGCACTCGCTCGTCGACGCCGCGCTCGCGCGCAACTTCGACGTGCGCGCCGCCGCCGCGCGCGTCGCGCAGGCGCAAGCGCTGCTCGGCATGCGCGACGCCGCGCTGTGGCCGAGCGTGCGCGCCGATCCGTCGTTCAGCCGCGCGCGCGTATCAGGCACCGTCGACAACGCGTTGCCGAAGCGCACCATGCACAACTGGTCGGTGCCCGTCGCCGCGAGTTACGAAGTCGATCTGTGGGGCCGGCTGCGCGGCGACACGGATGTCGGTGCGCAGAACGTGCTGCAGGCCGCGGCCGATCGCGATGCGGTTCGGCTGCGGGTGGCGACCGAGGTTGCCGTCGACTACCTGACGCTGCGCTACGTCGACGACGATCTCGCGACGCTCGACAGCGCGATCGGGCTGCGCCGCACCGCGCTGGACGTGATCGCCGCCCGCGTGCGGGCCGGCGCGGCGAGCGACCTCGACGCACTGCGCGCGTCGGCCGATCTCGATACCGCGCGCGCCGATATCGCGGACAGCCGGCGCTTGCGCGAGAATCTCGTCGATGCCATTGCGGTGCTGACGGGTATGGCCCCGAGCGCGTTCGAGCTCGAGGCGAGCGCCGTGCCCGTTCGCGTGCCGGACGTGCCGCCCGGCCTGCCGTCGACGCTGCTCGCGCGCCGTCCGGACGTGTTCGCGGCCGCGCGGCGTGTCGATGCCGCGTCGCTCGAGGTCGGCATCGCGCGCACCGCGTGGCTGCCGACGCTGACGCTGACTGCCGACGGCGGCTTCGCGACCCGCGACCTGCGCACCTTCATCGATCGCAACAGCTCGCTGTGGAGCCTCGGCGCGAACGTCGCGCTGACGCTGTTCGACGGCGGCAAACGCGATGCCGCGGTGGCGGCCGCGCGAGCCGGCGTCGAGGTTGCCGACGCGAACTACCGGGCGACTGCGATCGGCGCGTTGCGCGACGTGCAGGACGCGCTCAACGACATCGCCGCGCAGCGGGAGCGAATCGCGCGCTACGGCGACGCGGTGCGCGCGACGGATGCCGCCGCGCGGCTGTCGCTGAGCCGCTATGCGCATGGTTACGTCGGCTATCTGGAAGTCATCGATGCGGACCGTGACGCGTTGAATGCCCGGCGCCAGTTGATTCACAGCCGGCAGGCGCTCGCGATCGCGACGGTGAGCCTCGTGCGTGCGCTGGGTGGCGGCTGGACGGCGCCCGTGGGAGCGGGCCGGCAAGCGGTGCGCGATGCGGTGCAAACCGATGCGCGGTGAAGCCGCGCTCGTCGTGCGGTGCGCACATGCACGCGCGCATCATGCGAGCCGGTGCGCGTCCTCGCCGAGAAACCGGTGCACGAAGGTCACGGCCATCGCGCCTTCGCCGACTGCCGACGCGACGCGCTTGACCGACCCGGACCGTACGTCGCCCGCCGCGAACGAGCCCGGCACGCTGGTCTCGAGATAGTAGGGACGGCGTTCGAGCGGCCACCCCCGTTCGAACGCCGGACAGTCGTACAGATCGGTGCCGGTGACGAGATAGCCGCCGGGATTGCGGATGATGGCGGTGTCCTTCGCCCATTCGGTATTCGGCGCGCCGCCGATGCAGACGAACAGGCGCGTGGCCGGCACGCGTTCGGATGGGCCGTCGTCCGTGCGTATTCCGATCGCATCGAGCCAGCCGTCGCCGTACAGTGCGTCGACCGCCGACCGGTAGCGCACCGTGATGTTCGGCGTGCGCTCGATCCGGTCGATCAGATAGCGCGACAACGTGTCGGCGAGCGATGCGCCGCGCACGAGCATCGTGACCTCGCGCGCATGGCGCGAGAAATTCATCGCGGCCTGGCCGGCCGAATTGCCGCCGCCGACGATGAACACGTGTTCACCGGAGCACATCGGCGCCTCGCTCGATCCGGCGCCGTAAAACAGCCCGGCGTTGAGAAACGCGGGCTCCTCCGGCAGCCCGAGGCTGCGGTATTCGATGCCGGTCGCGCAGATGTTCGAGCGGGCGACGAGCACCGAGCCATCGGCGAGATCGACGTGAATCTTGCCGTCGACGAAGCGCGCGTGCACGCCTTCGCGCATCGTCAGCAGTTCGACGCCGAACTTCGTCGCCTGTTCTCGCGCGCGCTCCGCGAGTTCCGCGCCGGGAATGCCGTCCGGGAAGCCCATGTAGTTCTCGATCAGCGAGCTGGTGCCGGCCTGACCGCCCACCGCGGCGCGCTCGATCAGCACCGCGCGCAGCCCTTCCGATGCCGCATAGACGGCCGCCGACAAACCGGCCGGCCCCGCGCCGTAGATCGACACGTCGTATTCGACGAAGCGCGGCTGCGCGACCCAGCCGAGCCGCGCGGCGATTTCCGCGAGCGTCGGCTGGTACAGGCGCGAGCCGTCCGGAAAGATCACGACCGGCAGCCGGACGTCGCGCAACGGTGCGATGCCGAGCTCGCGCGTGCAGTCGGCGTCGGAGGTGAGCTCGCACCAGTCGTACGCGACCATGCGACGCTGCAGGAAATCGCGGATCGCATACGCGTCGCGGCTGCGCGGCATGCCGATGATTCGTATGTGGTGCGGCTGATTCATGCGCGGCTCCCGATGTTGGCGATGGGGACGCGGCCGGCTGGTGGGATGATCGCCGCCGCAGTCGCGAATGTACGCCGGGGTGGCGCGGCGCGCGGCGGGGTTCATAACAATTAAGGTGGGGGTGGGTGGGGGCGCTGGCGGGGTTCAGCGTCGAGGTGGCTGGACGTTTTCCCTCATTTCGTCATGCTTCGTCATTGGCTACCGCTCGCCTCGCATGGTCGATGTATCGAGAATCGCCGCGCTCATCCGCTGCATCGTCAATGGTTCGCGCCCAATTCAATCTGGTTGCCCGTCACGATGAGTTTCACCGGGTCCGTTTTCTTCCACTGGGACTTGGGGATCACCAATTGCCACGTGGCGCCGTCCTGATCGCGGAAAAATCCCACGACACCCACCGCCTGGACTTCGTCCGCCATCGGCGCCGACAGCTTGACCGTTGCGCCCGGCCCAAGTACGGCCTCCATGCTGCCGGCGAGATCGGCCTTCAGCAGTTCACGATCATCGTCAAGCAGTCGGCTGTAGGATGCCTGTTCAAAGGCCTTCGTATCCTTCAACTGATAAGCGCGCACTACGACGGGCAATGATTGGCCCCGCTCGTTCGGATTCAGCGCAGCGCGGCTCTCGATCACGAGGTTCATCTGCTTGACCTTGCGGGTGAATACCGCGCGCGTTGCGTCGACGGTCGTTTCCTTTGCCGACTGCCACATGCCGCAGCCGGAGAGCAGTGCAGCGGCCATTACCCATGCGCCCACAAGCTGGCTCCGTCGTCGCGTCCGTTTCGTCTGCTGTGTCACAACCAACCTCCCGCCTTGACTGCGCTTGGATAACGGCGAACCGGTCCACCCACACCTTCATGCAGCACGAGTCGCACCGCGTAATGGAAACAGGCGTAACGACCGACGAAGCGGCTCATCACGTCGCCGAACAGCGCGACATCGCCCGGACCGGCGAAGCTCGATGGCTCGATGCCAACATTCACGTTCATGATTCTGTCGACGCGTGCACCCACGATTTCAGTGTCTTCATCCAGCCATACATCGCGAATCGCCTCGATACGCCGGCGGTTATCGTCCTGTGGCGACCAGTCGTACAGCGACAGCGCACCGCGCAGCACATTCGCATCCATCATGTTGAGTTCAGTCGAACCCATCGCATTGAAGTGTGAAACGACTTTCCAGTCGTATTCGCTGCCACGCGGCGGATAAAGCGGCATCGTCGGCGCCGTGAGATTGCGCACCCGCTCGACACCTGCAAACGCCGATACCGGCTCGGTAATCATCGATTCGCGTAGCGCCATACGCGGCAAACGGCCATTATTTGCCAGCACCCGAACCGTTACGTGCCCGTCCGGCAGGCTGTCGGGTTCATCCCATAGATGGCCGCCGAGCGTGATCCACATCTCTCGCTGGCCGGTCACGCCGTGACGAATCGACGAGTGGTAATAGCGCTCGGGCGACTCGTAGCGCATCATCCCGCCGCGGTGCCGAAACTCCTTGAACGACTGGTATTCGAATTGCATCGCATGGCGAGGATCGGCTGCCACGACCGACAAAGCGTCGTAGGGCTCGACATGATCGCCAGCGGAAACAGGTGGACGTACCGGATAATCGCGGTCATGGGCATTGGGGCGAATCGCCTGCGCATCCACTTCGAACAGGTTGATCACCGGCGTGCAGAACAGACGGATATTGTCCGCGTCGAACGTCACGTCGCCGGCCATGCGGCCGTCGATCACGATCTCGAACTCCATGCGCGTCTCACCGGACGGCACGCTTGCCGTGTTGAATCCGCAGAGGTCGACGAAGTGAAATTTTTCCGGGAACGAGAAATACTCGAGCAGTGTCTGTTCACGATCGAGCTCGGCGTCGCGTGCGCCGTGGTCGACCGGCCACAATCGGGTATCGGGACCGAATCCGGCTGCCTCGAAACGCACATCCGGTTGTGGTTGCAACTGACCGTCGAGCACGCGTGGCATACGCACACCGACCGATTCGACCTGCCGTGTGAACACTGCGTACAGCGCCGATGCGGTCGGCCGGTCACCATGGAGATACAGGCGAATGCGCGACAGATCGTCGAGCAGACGCTGCTCGCGATGCAGCAGATTGAATGCAAGCCGGATCACCGTGCGGCCGTCCTCGCGCATCCGCACGCCGGCTTCGCTGATCTCGAGCGGCAGCAAGCGTACCGGTTGAGTGGTGCGATAGACACACACCGTGGCGTCGGACCCAATCGGCGTGGAGCGCACCCGCAGCCCCGCCGGTAAGGTATCCAGAATCCGGGCCTCGCCCGTGCGTGGCTCGCACTGAAGGATTGCCAGCGACGGAATGGTACGGCCCGCATGCGGCCACAGATGGTCGATCAGCGGATCAGTCACTTCCGGCAGCGCGTCATCGAGCTTCATTCGCAGCCGACTCGCGAGAAACGCGAAGCCCGCGTATGCAGCTTCCACTCGCTCGTCCCGTGCACCGGGCGAAGTCATCCCCAGCTGGCGCGCGGCCTGTGGCTGCGCTTCGGCGAATTCTCTGCCCGCTTCGCGCAGGTAGCGCATTTCCGAATCGAAATACTTCAGAAACGGATCGTCTTGCTGCGTTATCCGCTCGGCATCCATGCGCACTCTCGCTCCATAGTCCACAGTGACGTCCTGCGAAGCGCCGGACTCCCCTGGTAGGGCCGGCGGTCTGTTCCTGCGTTCGTTCATGGCTGGAGCTCCGGCGGGAGGGGCGGCAGCAGCACCGGCATGGCACCCGCTTTCCCGACGATAAAAATCCGCTCGGGCATTCGGAAACCTCGCAGCTTCAGCAATTCGAGCGGCCCGGCGCCGATCTGCGTACGCATCACATAGGACAACGGTTCTCCGGCCGCCGCGTTCCACGTCAACTGATAGCGGGTGCTGTCGAGTTGCTTGATGTCCGCTTTGCCAAGAAGGCGCAGCAACGCCCAATCACCGGTCGAATCGAACGCCTGGCGAAGGCCGGCATCGAGCGTCTGCCATGTCAGTCCCGCATGCCCATTCAAGCCGGTACCGGGCCACGAGAGCGGCTTCCAGCTTTCCTTCTGGTTGAAGTACACGATCTGTTTGCCGTCGACCGACAGCTCCAAGCGCGTCACGTTCGGAGTGGGCAGTGCCATCATCTCGAAGCGCTCCCCCGCATCGCCTTGCACGTAAAGCTGCGCGCCCACCGTCGACAATTGTCGAATACCGGCCAGGAACTTCGGATCGAACTGTAGTGCCTGCGGTGCCAGCTCGTTCGGTGCCCAGTGATCGCCTTCGAGCTTCAGCACCCCCGCAAGCTGCGTGGCAACGAAGCGTGCGATCAGCCCCGTGTCGGGTCGCACATAGCGTCCTAGTTCGGCAAATGATGCGTCGGCATTCGTGTCAAAGAATGGATACCTGCCACTCATCGCCGCGTTGAACGGTGCCGCGACACTCGCCCGCCACGCCTCGTTGAGGCTCGCCGCCGCCGGCTGCAGGATCGTTTGCCAGGCTGCCTCGAGCGGTTGTGCGAACGCCGCATCGCCAAAGCCGGACCACGCCGTGCCGAGGGCTGCGGCTGTCAGCGCCGCGTCGTCACGCGCCTGTGACAACTCCGAGAGCTTGCCCTGGAACACCGCCTGCGCGAGCGAACGTGCCATCGCTTGCGAGTCGGAACTGCTTGCAATCTGCTGCAGCTTCAGACGCATCGTCGTGACCGCCGTCAGGTACCGCGACAAACTCACGCCGTTCAGCGCGATGTTTGCCGCCGCATTGCCCTTGCGTCCGCCGTCGCCGCCTGTAGCCGGTGCGGTACCGGCGTCGCCCATCAGCGCGAGCAGCGGGCCGAACGGTTTGTCGAGCGGGTTGACGCTCAGCGCCGTTGCCTGGTCGTCACTGCCGATAAGACTCTGCGCCTTGCGCACCAGCGTGTCGGTCAGGGCTTGCGATGGCCGCCCTGCCTGCGCCTGGTATTGAACCGCCTTCATCAGTGCGATGAGCGGCGAGGTTTGCGCATCGGCGAGACGTGTCAGTTGCTCGATCGCGTCGCTCAGGTTCGCCGCCGGCTGCCAGCGCACGCTATTGAGCAATCCCTGCCAGGCAGCCGTGTACTCGGCGAAATAACGGGCCGTCAGGCGCTGCTTCAGTTCCTCAGCCGCACGCTTTTCGTCGATCATGGCTGTGGTCCGGATCGCACCCTGCGACAGCGTATTACCGATGGTCTGCGCCGGTTGTGCACCGGTCAGCACCCAGTCACCGCTCACGCGCCGCTCGCTCGCCGCCTTTTCGATCGCTGCGCCGATCATGCCGTCCCATGCCGCACGCGTGTATATACCCGGCACTGTCTGCGCGGCCGTAAACAGGCCATGAGCATCCGCACCGGCAAGCAGCGTTTGGAGCGATGAATCTGCGTACTTGCCTTTCGCCTCTTCGATGATGCCCTGATAGACCGTATCGTCAGCCGACGCGAGTCCCATTTGGGTGAGCAACATATTGCGAGTCGATGTCACAAGACCATCGTTCAGTGCAACGCGCCATTCAGGATGCACCTTGAGGTGATCGGCATAAAACCCCGCCAGCCGCTGCCCCGTATCGTCACGCTCACCCAAGGGCATCTCGACCGGACGCGGCCACAGGGACACCAGCATGCGTTTGAGGAACGCCGGTTCGGCACGGGATGGATCGCCCAGCATCAAGTACGTCTTCAGCGCGTTGTAGGTACCGCTACGCGTGTCCTGCGATTCGAGACTATCGGCGCGCGCCTGGCCGGCAGCCTTGAACAGATCGTCAATCGTCTGCATGACGGGCGTCTGCAAGTTGCGGGTCGCACCAGTCCGATATGGCAGCCACAAACCCGCGAGCACCTCGTCGTTGCGCGAGAGGCCGCCGCGCAAGTACCACGGCGCGCCATGCTGCTGGCGGTACTCGAGCTTTTCGATCAACTGCTGCAACGCGAGTTGTGCGCGCCAGGCCACTGCGGTCTGCGGCCGGGTATTGATCGCAGCATTTGCCGTCGCTTGCGCTTCGCGTGCGAGCTGCTGGTTGCCGACGAACGATACGGTCATCCACACGCACCACGCGACTGCAGCGACAATCACCGACCATGCCAGCACGTTGGGCCAGTAGAAGCCGACCCGCCGGCCGGTCCCGCGCCGGAGCGCGATGGTTTGCCATGCTGGTAGCAACGCGGCCGGTTGATTCTGGAGCAGGCCCGGTCGTTGCGTACCCGCCGACACGAACGCTTCCGCCCCGGCCAGCGCAGTCGATGCCAGTGGGACGGGTGCCGGCGCAGCGACGGTACTCTCGAAGACAGGCGCGAACATTACGCCGGTCAGTTGGGACCGATGCCAGTGCGAGGCGAATAGCGCATTCCAGGCCGAGATGATGCTTTCGCACTGTTCGTCAATGTAATGGGAGATCTGGGCCAGATATGTGACCCGTGCGGGTGTGGCGCAGAGCTGCACGCCAGCGTCTGCCGTGTGCCGGCCGATCGTGGCGAGTTGCTCGCGCAAAGCCGAAGCGGGTTGTGTACCGCGGAGCGACGGACCTGGGAACGCGCCGATTGTCTCGAAAGACTCGGGGAGGCCACCCTTGGCCGGCACCGTGTGCAGGAGTGTGACGGGCGCAGCCCAGCCGAGATCCGTCGCGAGCCCAGCCAATGCGCGCGGCAGCTCGGTCTCGCGTGTGTTTGCATCAGTGACATGGACGACGCTGTCGACGGGACGTCGGCGGCGTAGCTGCCGGATCTGGCGGCGCCATTCTCCGGCATCAATGCCGTCCGGTGCTGCATGCACAAGGATCGCGTCGGCAACGGGCATTACACCCGCGCGCTTCAGGCCGGGCGCGACATCGTCGATCAGGGCGTCCGTACCGTTCAGAAGCAGCCAACGTGTTCGGTAACGCCACGACCAGCCGCGCGTGGCGCGCAGTTCGTCACAGAGGGTCTGCAGGCGAGCGTCGCGTTTGAGCCTTTTCGTCTGCTTTACTGCGGCTCCCCGATCGCGAATTTCCGCACGAAATGCCCTTCCAACAAGGCGGTACGCTCCACCGAACAGCAGCCCCACGTGCAGCAGAAGCACCGCCACGAGCACCAGGAAAATCCAGACTGATGCGCCGAGCTTCGCCTCGCGCGTGAGCACGCCGAACAGGTCACCCTTGAACCACACCAGCGCGCTCGCGATTCCGGCCAGGATCAGTGTCAGAAATATGGGCCCCCAGGCGAGCAGCCTGCTGGTGTCGGTCGACTCCGCCTCGGCCGTCCCGAGAATCTGCATGTTATTGCGAGCGTTCGTCATCAGGTTCTTCGTAATTCATTCGGTTGTTGACATGCAGGATCGCGGCCTGTGCGATCGACGTTGGCGATGGTGAATGGAGAATCAGCTGGGTTCCGGCGGTCGCCTCGAGCGCCGCGGCAACCGACAACCACCCGCCAGCCGCGCCAGCGTGCCCGATGATAGAGTCGGGCCGGCGCTGGGCTTCCGGTTTCGCGATGGCCGCGAGGCCGGAGGTACGCAGCGCCGCCAGCAGTTTTGTATCGCTCGCCCCTTCCAGGCCGCTGATCCACGCCGTCGCGACGGTGTCGGAATCGGTTTTGCCCCACAGCACGCCGTTCGCCAACACCGCATCCAGAGCATCAAGTTCGTCGTCGACCGGACGGTGCAGTTGGCCGAGCACGCTTATTGGCCCGGGCAACTGGAACACGCCCGGGCCGAGCAGCACGGCGACCGCGCCCTCAGTACTGCCCGGCGGTGCCGCGTCATGCCATTCCGCTGCGATGATCAGCAACGGTCGCTGATCGCGAGCATCCAGCCAGGCATCGGCCACCATCAGACCGTCTGTGGCCGGCACGGCGAAGCACTCGAGGTCCGGCAGGCCAACCCATTGCAGTGCCAACCCGACCTGCTCCACATCCACACGGGCCGTTTCGGAGGCCGTCAGTACGCGCACCGCAGGCGCGTACTTCACGCCGTACTGCGAGAGCGCGAGCAGGCTTTCCACGAGAGGTGTCAGCGCCTGTGCAATCAAGCGCACGGCGGGCGATACGGTTGCGCGGGGATCCTGCGCTTCGACCGGCGCGAAAGCCTCGACATGCCCGGCGTCGAGGTCCTCCGGCAGCTCGGTATCAAATAGAGCGGGCGCATCCGCGTCTTCGCGGAGCGCGGGGTCCTCATCGGCAAAACGGTTGTGCACGACACGACCGGTGCCGCTACGAGGCACGCGTGCCTCCAGTAGTGACGTCTTCCCGGCGAGTACCTCGCGTAGCGGCTTGCCGCCCAATGGCAGACAGTAGCCGGCGCCGAGCACCTGCAGCGGCCGCTGCGCCGTAAGGATGCGGTCGCGGAGCCAGGCTGCGCGATGCCTGTTGCGGAACAGCGCGTGGAGGTAATTCGCCTCGTAGATCGTCCGCGCGATGGCCAGCGCTGCGAAAAACACGGCGTTCGGGATGCCGAACAGGCATAGCCAGAACCGCGTGCCGCGCGCTGGCGTGCCCGTTGGCCACAGCAACAGCACCGCGGCCGCGCCGAGCCCGCAGCATAATAGCCAGCCGAGCAGCCACGGCCAGAAGCGCGGCCCGTGTGCCGGATACGCTGATGGAAGACCGGCTGGCGAGAGATCGACGGGCATGCTCAGCCGATGTGTACGTTCTGCAACGACGAGATCAGCCGACAGCCGCACGCACAACGATGCAGATGCATCGCCACTGGCCTGCCGTCCTGGTCAGGAAACGATTCGTCGCCCTCATCGATGACGGTTTCGCCGTGCCGGTCACAGAGCGCGGCATCGCCTTTGCGGGCCAGCTGTCGGCCCATGAATTCCATGGTCGACGAACCGCCCGTCACCCGGCCGCCGTGCTCCAGTTCATCATCCTTACGAATTGGTGATCTCATTTGCCGTCCGACGATTTATTACCGCCTTGCCCAGAAAATCCATTGCTACATTTAAACTTTTTTGATCACGAAGAGGGATCGCAAAAAATTCCGGCGCGCCTATCGTAAAATAGCTCAAACCACATATCATTCAGTGGGCCGTCATATGATTGCCTAATTTTTCCAGTGAATTTTATACTGGAGGGATTTTTATTGGATTCACCTGATGGATTGGAAAACCAACAGAATGGCTGACCATTCACAAATTCAAAATCAGAATCCCCAATTTTTTTCATAGATCGCGCAACCAGCAGATCGGCCTATTCCCTCGCGAGCTGCAACGATCATTCCCTGCCCCGCTATTCCGTCCCACGCAATAATCTCCATCACCTTCCTATTTTCACCGGAATTTGATAATTTCCTTAGTGATCGCTCCGCTTCCTGGCGAAGAGGGTTATTTATTTTCCCCCTCCTTTTACATTTATATTGATGGAATCCGTGGATGTCGCGACTCCGACATCAGAGAATACCGACGTTGACAGCATGAACCCAAGCCCAAACATCGATGCCAAAAAATTTTCACCAGATTGCCACCCATTTAATCCCCGCAAGCGAGGCGATTGGATTTCCGAAAAGCCCATCGTCCAAAATATTCAAAGTTGATATGCAGCCAATCCCCCACCTTTGGAGGGGAGTGGGCGCGTTCGCCCGCCACTTATTTGATCATGCGAAGAAATGATCTGTAATCCTTTAATTCCCTCTTTCCCAGGGCGGTATTTGGAGTGCAAAACCGAGATTTGAGGGACCGGGACTCGTCTCCGATTACGTCAATAAGGCAAGAAACTCTACCATAATACGGTGCGGCATTTTTCCATTGCGCCTTGGGGATGACTTGGACGAAGAAATCAGCTCGCCCCTCGAAACCACCCATTCCATTAACGCGGATAGGTGTTGCCTGATACTGCCTGACCACTTTAATTGTGACATTCGAGTCATCAACATCCTCATTCACGAAATATTGCTTGCCACCTTCATTAACAAGGAACGTGTTATCGGAAAGCACATCTGCTACGTTCGAGCTGAGCAACGTAAGGTAATTCAAGCCGGCCGGATTTATAATATTTTGTGCGACCATAGAGCAGTCACCACCGTTTTCCAAAACAATCGCGCCCACCCTATCTGGCAGCGTGAAACCACATTGGGATACTGCCGACGCGCCCGTTGCAAAGCACAGCAGCAGACTGCCACCCAAGACACGCAATTTGTACGACCTAGTCAGGAAGAACTTTATACCCATGAGGAAATACAGATAAATCCGAAAGATAAGCGTATGCATTTTTGAAGTACTCCCGTCTATCATCTCGTCCATCAAGCACAGAGTTAACGCATCTCGTAACGTCGTCGACAGCTCCGTTAATTTGAACGACGTTATAAAAACTTGAAATCTCAACCCTATCAGCCCAATAATTAACACCCAGAGATCCAAGCGGCACAAGTCGGTTTGTTATTGTGTCTTTGCGATACCTTTGTTTGCTCGCCCAATAGTACCCGCCAGCATCGCATGCGTCATGAGGGTCATTAATTATGTTTTCAGGCCCAGGGTCAACTGTAAAATTTATCCCGCCGTGATACTTTTGATAGGCGCGGTAATTATCACCACCTGTCAGCTGTATCATCCCTTTCCCAGAAAAACGAACACCATCCCCGGGATTGCAGTTTCCGAGTGGGCTCAATACCTTCATTGACCCGTTTATTAGTCGATGCACAGGGGCGTTACAACGTCCCTCATAGTAATTTGTCAGATAAGGCTCTTCTCCAAGCTCGCGCATATACGAGAACAAGCCGGTCTCCCGAAACGTTTGCCCAAACCAATGAGCCATCCGCAAGGGTGTATTGATTCCGTACTTACGCATGGTGTCGGGCAAGGCGGGATATAGATTCGCCGGCCGCATGAGTCGATGATGGCGATCTCGAAGTTCGCTCACGAACAGGCGCGAGACTGTTGTAATTGTTCGATGTTGGTCGGCAGGAACCGTTTGTGCCAGCTCTCGCATGTCCAACCACCCACATTTCCTGAAATGCCGGATGAACGCGAGCGGATGGAAAAACCATACCGTTCCGCCTGCAGACAAACCCGTCTTATCCCAGAATTGAAGCTTTTTGACGAATTCCAGAAACTGGTTGTACGCGTTCTGGTTTCCCTCGAAATGCTCCCCTTCGTCCAGCAGGTTGCGATAGCGAGGTTCAAGATTGGCACTATCCCATTCACTGGGCGCTTCGCAGATAAAGCCATGCAACAGCTGCTGTACCGCCTTGTGGTCCGGATCACTGATGTAATGCCGCATGGACTCGTTTTTCTGCTGTGCGGTTTGCAGTGCCACTGGCGCGCCGCTGCCGGCTGCCCCGACGTTCCCGATCGATGCGCGGACCAGCGCTTTGAGCTTATCGAGGTCCCATAGCCCGTTCTGATCAACCGGTGCGGTCTGCGTCTGGATCTTCCGCCACCCCATAAAGAACGGGAAATCCGCGTCCGACAGTTTCTTAATGCTCGACTTGCTAATGTCGATATATCCCTGCTGTCCCCTTGCGAACGGAATGCAATACCATGTCGCGCGCGGATTCAGGGTTGCGGGCGTCGCCTGATCTGGGATCGGCGGCAATGTTGCCGGTTGGCTAAGAATCCGCCCGAACCGCAACATTTCGTACCCGTCGCTCGCACAGAATGAGTACAGTGCAGTTGCACGCTTGTACAAGTCGTATTCGAACTGTGCTTCACACACCGGAGCAGGGGTGAGGAGCATGCGGCTACCGTCGGCCGCAATGCTCCAGACGTTAGTGAATTTGTCCCCCTTGTTGAAATACACCTCAACGTACAAGGGATGTTCATTCTGCCCTTCTTGCTTGGGGGCGAATTGGATCCCGTGCAATTTGTGGTGCGCGTCCACGCCGGGCGGCTGCGCGCGGAAAGTTTGGTTCGCAGGAATCACGTAGTAACTGCGGCCCCAGCAATCACTCCCTTGTGACGTCTCGACCTGCTGGTGCCCTAGCTGCGTGGCGCCAAAATAGCCATCGAAATCGCCGGGCGTCATGAAGATCTCGAAGTGCAGATGCCGTTTGCCCTGACACCGCCCCGTATATCCGAGGATATCCTTGCGCCGAACCTTCCTGCCCCCGCCCGAAACAGCCGCGCCAGTTGAATGCCGGAGCCAGTCGGACATGCTGTGGGGCTCATTGACCGCAGGCGGCTGAATACCGTCGGTCGTCATGCCATCCAGATCAAGCAGGTGCATGTACAGCGAGTAGAACGTCAATTTACGGTTTTCGCCTGTCTCGCTGCTGTGCTTGAGCAGCACGAATCCCGCGTTGGTATTCTTGTCGTCGAACACGTCGGCTATTGGCTTCTGGTACACACCATAGGCCACAACCTCCCCGTCCGCGATGGCTCGCACTGGCAGCGAGCGGTCATCCGACGGAACGAGATGCACACCTGTATGCCATCGGCGATCGAAAGCGACCGGATAGATGCCGCCGCTATCGGCGATCTTGTCGAGTTCGTCCATCAACAGATCGTCCTTCGATCGATCATTCGAAGCAGGAACGGGCAGCAGGAGAGGCGGACTGATAATCATAGGCTTCAGTGCGAAAGCGGGTAGTCGTCGGGTGAATTCAGATTGCTTTTGGGCAGAACGGGCAATGGCGGATTGACATTCCCGGGCCCCTGGAACACAAACGATCCGGCCTTGATCTTGAAGGCTCCCGGACCGATGAATTCGAAGGTGCCGTCTTCGATCTTGAGTGCGGCGCCGCCGCTGGCCAGCACGATTTTCTTGCGGGCGACCACCAGCACGTCTTCGTCCGCACTTGCTAGCTTCAGCTGTTTGGCCGCAACCAGATCCATCGCATCGCTCTGCGACTGGATCTCGACCTTGCCATGCGTGGCAAAGACTTTCAGGCCGAGTTTGTGTGCGCACAGCGAAATCAGTTCGCCCGCGGCGACGGTAAAACGCTTGACCACGCTTACGTCCGCGTGCTGACCAGCCGTCACGATCACGTTCTCGCCGGCGGCCTGCTGGATCGATTTCGGCGTGACAAACGCCATGCCGGCCGGCGCGCTGGCAAGCAGTCCCGCGTCCTTCAACTGGTCCAGCACGTCCATCAGGTTCGATTGCGTTGCCTTATCGGCCGACGTGGCCCTTGCCTGCCCGGTCGCATTGGCCAGCGCGGTCACGCGCTGAATAGCGGCCTGCAGCTGTTTGATCGCGACCTGCATTTCAAGGTGCGGAGCGGTCCGGTTCACCGGGTCGGCCGACCAGAACAGCCCCTTTGCCGCACGCACTACGCCCCAACCTTGCGTGGTGAGCTCGTAGCCTTCCCCGCGCTTGTTCTTCTCTCTGTCGACCAGATAACCCATGTTCAGCGACGACTGCCCGAACACCGTCGCGAGCCGAATGCCCTCGTGATCTTTCAGGTCTTCGAAGCGCAGCTTGTTGCCCAGCAGCGGCGAGCGGAACACCGCACGGCTGTACCAGCCCTCCTTGCCATGCACCAGGTCCCGTCGCGCATAGTCATGGGTGGCCCCAGCGATCAGTAAGCGATCACAATTCCCCTGAGTCGCAATGACGCGAACTTCCGTGTTCGGCAGCAATGGAACATGCAGGCCGCCTTGATATGAGGCCGACGTACGCAGCAAGCGCAAAGACATACTGTTTGCACCGCGCTTGCCAGTGTGCCGCGTAAACAGAAGCCGCACCCGATAACCGCCATACTCGTCCATCCACGCATACGGCTGGTCGTCACCGGATTCCACGATGCCAATAAGTGCACCGGCTACCCAACGCCAATGCCGTTCCGGCACATAGTCGGGCCGGTAGGTTAGATGCGACGGAATCGCCTCGAACTGATTGGTCACCGACTCCTTGCGGCTGCCCGTCGTGACGAGCTTCGTGATCACGAAGCCATGTGGCGCTTCGGGCGTGACGTCGTTCATCACGCGCACCACCATGCCCGGCATCATGCCCATCACATTGCTCTTGCCCGCGATACGCGTCTGACGCGTGATCAGCCCGTCACGCCGCGCATCCGCAAGTGCCTGCCCTTCCTCGGCCGTATGAAAATGCTCAATGCTGCGATTGATGCTGCCGTATACCGAGCGGTCGGCCTTTTCGGCCACTGCGGACTCGACCTGCAATGGATCATCCGGCTGCCGGTAGTTGTGATCCCATTCACGTACGGTCTGCGGCACGAGCGAACGCGTCACATTCAGTTCAAGAATCGCCTCATGCCAGCTTACGAGCCCCGAATTCGGCAGCAGCGGAACCTCGATCTCTCGCATGTATCCGCGCGCCGTGTTACTGAATACCAGCGTGTCCCGCTGCGGTCCGTCTTCCTTCTTTGCGTGTTTGAAGTAATAGAAGACACCGGCACGCCTGCAATGCCGGTCGATGAAATTCGCAACCGTCTCCTCGTACATGACGGTCTGATCCAGCTTCGCATCAAGTCCATCCAGTTCGAACTCGACATCGTAGGATTGAAACAGTTCGCGGTCGATAATCGTGTCAGTCAGCAGTTCGCGAAACGACCGGTCAAGGAACACCGCCGAATCATGTACCTGCTCGAGCAATGCAAGACGCGGCTTGAGAAGCACCTGGTAAGTCGCCTCATCGCGCGATGTCTTGATCCGCGTCCACTGGGTCACGATGCCGTGCACCGTGCGCGCTGCACGCTGGAAAGGATTGATCAGTTCGGACAATGACGGCACCGACGCATGTTCTTCAATCGTGAAGATGGCGGGGCACCCGACTACGGCGGCGCCGTCGATATGCTTGTCCTTCGACGTAACGGTAATGTCCGCGACAAACGGTGCATTCATTTCTTCCGTCAGGACAAACGAAAACACAGAAACGGGCGACTGCAGCGTCGCTATCTCGAGATGAAGAGGCTGTGTGACGATCGCGCTCGGGTGAGCAAGCACGTCCTGGATAGTTTGCATGGTCGCCGTAGGATCGAGTGGTTTCACACTGACAAAGTTGCCCGTCAAGAGGTTGGGGACGCAACGCCGTCGACTTCTTACAAGTACATCAAGTCTCGGAAACAAAGTCCATCGGACCGATCCGAATTTGACGATACCTGACAGCAGTTATTTCAGGACCACGATATTTATCGAAATAACGATGTTGTCACTTGGCATTGACCGTAACAAAAAGATCCTTCATGGCGATCTTCTCCGTGTCGTCGAGGCGTCAGCTTGTAACTCGATCGATTCTTCGTTAAACGTAAGCTTTAGCGGCTTTTCGGCATCGAGCTTCTTTCTGTCGATTACGCGTTTCACGGTCGGCAACGGGCCAGAGTTCGCTGGCAAGGTGCTGGCTGCACGGGGCTACGAAGCCAGAGTCACGCCGCCGTTCATTCGGCCCCGCAAGCCGGTGGAGAATGCCTATATCGAGAGCTTCAACGGGCAGTTCCGCGATGAATGCCTGAACGAGGAGCACTATTCGTCTCAATGCGCCAAGCCAAGCGGCTGATCGAGGAACGACGTATCGAGTACAACATCAAGCGGCCACATAGTTCACTCGACTATCTGACGCCTGTGCAGCTCGCTCATGCGCGCGATGCAAACCACCAGTCTTTAGCCGCGAACTCTAACGGCAGTTCTGGCTAATACCGGCGGCAGGTCACTATCGCGAAATGCTCCGACGCGCATCCCCCGACGCAATGAGCAACTGGTCGACCAACTCGAGCCTCAACGGCTTGTCCGCGTCGAGCTTCTTTTTCTCGATCACGTATTTCCAGCCGTCGCCATCGCCGGGGTTCCGGTAGAACGCGACGATTGCCACGTACTTCGTGTCGGCCTGCATCGGTTGCGTGAGACTCGCGGATGCTCCGGGGTTCAGCACGGCACCGATACTCGTCTGCAGGTCCTGCGCAAGCACCGTGCGGTCGTTCCGCAAAAGGTCCTCGTACGACGCCCCGTCGAACATCTTGCGGTCTTTAAGCTGATACACGCGCACCGCAACCGACGTGGGGCGTCCTGCATCATCGGGATTCAGCGCTTCGCGGGCCGACAGATCGATGTTGAGCGCCTTGACCTGCTTGAAGAACACGGCGTGATATGCACTGGACGACGCGTCCGAGACGGACTGCCATGCGCCGCAACCTGACAGCAGCGCGAGAGAAGCAAGCGATGAAGCAACGAAACGGATGGACATCGACGTTCCTGAAATTGTCATGTATTGGACCGGGGGAAAGCACGGCGGCCGTGAGCGGCCTTGCCTTCTTGCTGGCAGCAATTACGCAGCATGCGACGCGGTGAGGCGCGGATTTGGCCTGGGCGCGGGAAACGCTTCGCAGACGCCGAGTGCGATGCTGATAAAGCGCTCTTCATCGCCCGGCAGAACGGTCGTCCAGCCGAGGCGCGGCGACGGATCCGTTAAGGCTGACCCGATCGCCGGCCTGGGCGCATGTCGCGAAGAAATCTCCATACGCAGATGAACGTCCGCCTTTACGCCCACATACAACCGCACCACCGCCATCAGCTCCCGATGCAGCCGAGCACCGGGCAGCAGATCCTGGGCCTGTCGCGCGTCGGCCGGCTGCACCGTGACGAGCACCGCGCGACAGCGATAGGCAAGCCTGCGGCCGAGCACGTAGCCGCCCCCGAGCCCCCGGCGAGCAGCGCCGTCGGACACCGGGGCATGGCCCGCGGAAGTCAGTGGCCGCGGCCGTCCAGCCCGCGTGAGCACCGGAAAGAACTCGTCGACCCGCACACCGACGCCGGGCACCGCGAGCGCAACGACGCCTGCGAGACCTTCGGGCGTTCGCGTTCGCTGAATCAACAAGCCCAGCAGCGCGAGCATCCGCGAATCGGGCAGTCCTGCGCGCTGCGGCTTGTCGCCCCAGCCGAAGCCGGCCAGGCACAGCAGACTGCGCGAATGCGCGTCGGCTCCGCCGTCGCGGAAACTCTCCGGATAACGGTACTTCTTCCACGCACGGTACAGCAGCGTGACGAAGCGGTGATTGAACTGGTCGAGAAACGCTTCGACCACTTCGTGCCCTTCCTCGCGCAGCACGATGTCGTCGATCATGTGCGACGGCATCGCCGCATCGACGCCGTATAGCCCCATGAAAGTCGTACGCACGGTCGGCGGCGCATCGGGCCGTTCGTCATCGAAGTCGACCGACGCGACCTCGCCCGCCGGAAAACCCGTACGCGGTCGCGGCCGGAAGCGCACGGATTCGTGCTCCAGCGCATCGCGTGTACCGAACCCCGGCCGCTCGGGAACACGCAGCTCGAGCAGCCGGCAAAGCTGCATGAAGTTCATCAGCGGTGCGCGTGCCATCAACGACGCGACCAGCGGGTCGAGATTCGGCAAGTTCTGCGGCTTCATAGCGGCGCCCGCTCGGCCTTGCTGCGGGGCCATTCGGTGCGCGCCTGCGCCGGCAGGCTGACGATCGCGAGCTTCGTGAACAGGTTGATGTCGGCGTAGAGCGCGAAGAATCGGTGCAGCAGCTCGCCGAACAGCATCACGTCGCCGTCGCCGGCGAACGCGTGGCTGTCGAGCGTCACCTCGATCGACACCCCTCGCTCGACCGCGCCGCCCGACACTTCCTCGATCAGTTCCTGTGACACCCACAAGATGCCCGCGAGACGTCGGCGGTTCAGTTCGTCGTTGGTCCAGTCGTACAGCGCGAGCGCCCCGCGCAGCACTTCCGCGTTCATCATCGACAGGAAGTTCGGCGCGAGATGCGACAGCACGCGCCACTGGAAGCGGTCTTCCGTCGGCGGATACAGCGGCAAGGTCGGCGAAACGAGATTGCGCACACCTGCGACGTTTTGCGTGCTGGTCGCGAGCTCGTTCAGGCTCGCTTCGCGCAGTCCCTTGCGCGGCAGCAACCCGTTCGTGCCGGTCACGCGCAGCGACAGGCTTTCCTCGGGCAGCGCGTCCATCGTTTCCCATGCATGGCCGCCGAGAATCACCCACGTTTCGTGCAGCCCGGAAACGCCCGGCCGCACACGCGTGTGGAAATACCGCTCCGGCGCCTCGTGGCGCAACATGCCGCCGCGGTGGCGGAACGTTGCAAACGGCACGTATTCATACCGCTCGGCCGTTTCGTGGTCGAACGCTTCGATCGCGTCGACGGAATACGTTTCGACGTGCTCGCCTTGATGCCCGGCCGGCACCACGCGGTATTCGGTTTCGTGATGGTCGATCTCGATCGGCTCGGCATCCAGCTCGAACAGGTTGATCACGGGCGAGCAGAATAGCCGCACGTTTTCAGCGCTGAAGCGTTGGTCCGATGGATACGCATGCTTCAGCATGATCTCCAGCTCGAACTGCGTCGAGCGCTCCGGCAGCTTCGTGACGTCCAGTCCGCACAGGTCCACGAACAGGAACTTCTCGCGGAACGTGAAGTACTCGAGCAGCAGTTGATACCCGGAAAACGCAGCATCGGCCTTCGGCCACAGCCGCTCCTCATTCGAAAACCCGGCCGGCTTGATCGTCACGCCGTCGAGCGGCACGGCTTCGCCGTCGCGAATCTCCGGTATCCGCCAATGGATCGCATCGACGTGGCGCGTGAGCGCGACGTGCATCGCGAACGCGGTCGGCAGGTCCGCGCTCAGGTGCAAGCGCAGTTGCGACAGATCGGTTTCCGTGCGGCGTGCCGACTCGTCGAGCGTGAAGCCGAGCCGGATCACCGAGCGGCCGTCGTGACGTACGCTTGGACTCGCGTGCGCGATCGCGACCGGCTGCAGCGTCACGGGCTGTGTGGTTCGGTACACGCATTGCACGGTCTTCGGCATCGCGCCTTCGCCGCCTACCGCAGCCGGTACCGCGATCGGCGCGGACCGCACGGGCACGCCCGCCGGCACGACTTCGGTCTTCTGCAATTTTTCCGCGAGCGGCACGAGCTCCACAATCGACAGCGACGGAATCATCCGCAGATAGTGCGGCCATAGCAGGCTCACCAGTCCTTCGGTCAGTTCCGGAAGTTCGTCGTCGAGCTTCTGTCGCAGTCGGCCGGTCAGGAACGCGAAGCCTTCGAACAATCGCTCGACGTAGGGATCGCGATCGCCCACGCGATCAAGGTTGAGCAGGCGCGCGCGGTCGGGATGCGCCTTCGCGAACTCCTTGCCGGACTCCCGCAGGTAGCGCATTTCCGCTTCGTAGTAGCGCAGGATCGGATCGTCGTTTTCCATTGATCGTGTCGTTATGAAAGTGTCAGTGCCCGACCGGGATCGAGCACGGTAAGCTCGGCCTGCAGTTCGCCGATGCGGCGCACAAGGGTCGGCTTGTCGGCGTCCTTGCGGGCACTCATCGCTTTCAACGCCCGCACGAGTTGCTGCTTGACCTCGAAAACCAGCGCCGGCTCCCAGCGGACCAGCGGCAGCGATCGCGCATGCATATCGAGCTCGGCAAGCAGGGCGTGCGCGGCATCGGGCCGGCCGGCATGATCGGCCAGGCGCGCCATCACGAGCCGCTGCAGGTAGCGATGACGATCGGTCTTCATGCCGGGCAGCGCCTCGAGCCACGCGAATGCCGCCTCCACGCCTTCGCGCACGGCGAGATCCCGCGCTTGCGCTTCGATTTCCGGCCAGTCGCCGGCATCGCCTTCGCTAGCGGCCGACACCGGCAACGGCGCCACGGCCTCGCCCGCTTCGAGGTCGCGCACGACCGCGTGGCGCGCAATCCATTCGAGCGTCGCGTCTTCGGCGAACGGCGTGCCGTCGTTGAATGCCAGCCGCTCGATGCCGGGCAGGCGCTCGAGGAACAGCGCGAAGTCCGCGCGCAGCAGCTCGCTCCACGCGTTATAGGGCGCACCGGCATGGTCGAGCGCGACGTGCTGGAAATACTGGAGATCGAACCAGAGGTGATTCACACCCTCCATGAACGCCCCTTCGACGCGTTCGAGCAGTTCGTGCCACTGCTTCTGCAAGACCAGCCGCTTCATCTGCTGGCGCAGCTCGCCGCGCGGCGGCACGAGCCGCGTACGTGCCGCGGCGTCCGCGGGCGGCACCTCGTGCAGCGTGTCCCAGCGGACGCTGCGCACGAGCCGGACCGACGGCAAGTAGCCGTTCTCCTGATCGCGCAACCAGACCGCCATCGCACGCGCCTGATCCAGCAGGTCGCGTGTCGATGCGATGGTGCCCGTCGACGTCGACGCGGACGGTATCGTCGACGCAACCGCTTCCGCCTCCGCGCTGCGCACGGGTTCGCCGCTGCGCTCGAAACGCGCGACGAGCGGTTGCAGGTTCGGACGCCCGGCTTCCGGCCATGTGCTCGTCCCCGCGACGAGCACATCGAGCGCGGCGAGTGCACGCTCGAGGTCGGCCGGCAGGAATGCGCCGCGGCTGTCGAGCAGGTCGACCACACGTGCGGTGGCGAACATTTCGAGCGCGCCCTTCTTCGCCTCCGCGCGCGTGGGCAGCACGGCCTCGCCGAAACGATCGACGAGCGCGGCCGCGAGTTCGAGCGCGTCCGCGAAGCCTGCGGGGCCGTCCTGCCGCAGCCGCGCAAATGCGTAGTAGCCGGCCAGACGCAGATCCTTGCCGGTTTCCTTGAGCAACTGCTCGCAGGACCTGACGACGAGGCCGTCGTCGATGCCGGAAAGCTTCTGCGTCTCCTCGCGCAGTTCGAAAAACACGTCCTCGTAGCCCGGATCGCGGCCGACGCCGCCGTCGCCCGCAAGCGGCAGCAACCACGCATTCCAGGCATCGAGCCTGGCTTGCACCAACTGCTCGGCGTCGACGCGAGCAGGGAAAAGCTTCTGGAACAGTCCGCCGAGTTTCATTCGACCTCCGACAATGCGCCACGCGGGAGCGGTACCGCAGCATGCTTCGCCGCTTCGATCATCGACCGAGGCAGCGGCGGCGGACTCGCGCCCGAAAGTTTCGGTCCCGACTTGGCCGAACCCGTCAGGAAAACCCGCGCCGGCAACGTGAAATTGCGCAGTTGCAGCACGTCGAGTGGACCCGCGCCGGCTTCGCTGCGCAATTGAACCCTGAGCGGAATGCCCTGGCTCGTATCGGGCGTCCAGGTCAGCAGATAGCGCGCGCTATCCTGCTGCGACACCTTTGCGCGCTCCAGCAGCCGGATCAGGCCGAAGCGACCCTGCGAATCGAGCGCGGTGCGCAGGCCGCCGCGCTCGGTCTGCCATTCGATGTGCGACAGGTTCTCCAGTGACTGGCCCGGCCATTCGAACGGCATCCATTCCTGCTTCTGGTTGAAGTAATGCAGTTCGCGGCCGGACAGCACGAACTTCATGTCGGTCACGCCCGGTGTGGGTACCGCTTGCAGTTCGTAGCGCACGTGCGCGTCGCCGGCCGGGAACAGCACGGTCGAGATGCGCGTCAGCTTGTTCAGCGCGTTCAGAAAGGATGGATCGATCGTCAACGCGCCATGGTCGGCTCCTTGCGCGGCCACCCAACGGTCGCCCTGCCGTTCGACGACGCCGGCCAGCTGCGTCGCGACGAACTGAGCGATCACGCCGTTGTCGGGCCGCATGAAGCGCGCCATTTCGGGCAGCGACGCGTCGTTGTCCGAGTCTGCAAATGGATAGCGCGCACCGAACGTCTTGTTCCAGTCGGCCACGATCGCCGTGCGCCAGATTTCATTCAGGCTCGATGCGGCCGGTTGCACGACGACCTGCCAGGATTGATCGAACGGTGCGCGAAGCAGTTCGCCGAAACCCGACCATTGTTCGCCGAGGCTCGCGGCCACGCGGCTCGCGTAGTCGCGGCTGTCGGCGATGTCGGATGTCTTGCCTTGCAGCACGGACTGCGCAGCGAGGCGCGCGATCGCGTCCGGATCTGCGCCGGCGACGATTTGCGATGCTTTCAGACGCATCGCGGTCACGCGCTCAAGGTAGCGCGCGAGACTCAGGTCGCCGGTCGCGGCGAGTTGCGCGGCTGCCTTGCCGTTTGCCGGGGCGCCCGACACCAGATCGCTGCCGGTCAAGCGCAAGATCGGACCAAAGGCGGCGGCCAGCGGCGCGAGCGGCGGCTGGGCCTGCTTCGCCGGATCTTTCTCCGTCGCGCCGACGAGCTGCTGCGCCTTGTTGATCAGGCTGTCCGACAGCGACTGCGTATTCGCGCCCGTGCCCGCCTGGTAGACGACCGCGTTCATCAACGCGACGAGCGGCGAGCGCTGCGGGTCGCCCAGCAGCGTCAATTGATCGGCTGTCGCCGACAGCGTCGGTGCAGATTGCCAGCGCAGGCTGTTGAGGAATAGCGCCCACGCGCGCGCGTAATCCTCGAAGTAGCGCTGGCGCAGTTCGGCCTTCAGCGTCGACGGCGTCTGGTTGCTGGTCTTTGCGTCAGACAGCACCCAGTCGCCCGACACGTCGCGCTGCGCGCTGGCGTCGTCGATCGATTTCGAAATGCGTTCTTCCCACGCGGCGCGCGTGAAAACGCCGGGGACGTTCGCCGTCGTGTTGAACAGGCCACGACTCGTCGTGTCGCCGAGCAGCGTGGCGAGCGTAATCGGCGAGTACTTGGGCGTAGCTTCGTCGACGATCTGGCGGTAGAGCGCATCCGTCGAATTCTGGATGCCGCGCACGCCAATTACCGTTTGGCGGGTCGACGCAATCAGGTTGCCGTCTGGAACGATCGCGAGCGCGGAGGTATTCGATGCGGTGTCTCGGCCGAGATGCGTTGCAAAGAACGCGATCGCATGGAGACGCAAATCTTCCCAGGCACCTGACGACATGGTCGAGTTGGCCGGACGTGAAGGCACGGCCGTAGCGGCAAGCAGCGGCGTCAGGAACGGAGCGACGGCCCGCTGGGGCTTCGCGAGCATCAGGTAAGCCTTGAGCGTGTCATAGGCGGCCTGAATCTGTGTATTGCCACCGCTGGCAATCTGCGCATCGGACAGGGACGCAAGCTGATGCAGGCGTTCCTCGAGCTTCTGACGGATCGGGCCAACCAGGATGCGGCTCGCAGCATCGGCATAGTTTGGCCAGAGCGCGTCGAGCAGCGCGGCATCGCGGTTCAGACCGAACCGCGACGTCCATGGGGCGCCTTCGCGTTGATGGAATTCGAGCGTGTCGATCTGCCGGTCGAGCCTGTTGAGGGTCGGCAGGGCCTGCGTGCGATCCTGGACGGTGGACAGCTGCACGACGGTATCGGCCGCGTTCTGGATCGTTGCACGGTTGTTGAAGCCAGACAGCATCGTGCCACCGATCCAGCAGCCAACTAGACCCGTCGTGATCCATGCGGCTGTCGTCGACAGCGAGAAGCCAACACGGCGGCCGTGGATCTTGCGGCTGTACCCGGCGACGGCCTGCCAGATCGAGCGATGTTGCGGGCCAGTTGCCGGCTCGGCGTCGTTCGCGTCGAGGGGCGTCGGCGGCGCCAGTCCCCGTTCCTTGAACAGCGGTGCGAACAAAAGCCCGTGGACCGCATTCCGCCAGATACGGGACTGGGCGGTTTGCAGCACCAGATCCGACAGCGCGCCACGAATGTCCGAAATATGCTGCGACAGCGCGGCAGAATAGCGGTCGTCTGCGTCCTTCGTCAGCCTCACGACACCGGCATCCGCTAGGTTATAAGCGAGGTCTCGCAGCGACGCGTCGATTTCATCTGCGGTTACGCGCGCGTTGGACCACGTGAACCCGATCGCCTCGTCTGGGCTCGACGTTTCGCTGCCGAAATCGGTGACGTTAAGCAGATACGCAGGCGCGGCCCAGCGCAGCACGCGGGCATGGCGCGCGAGCCGTTGGGCGAGGTCGTCGGTATCGAATGGTGCAGCGGCTGAACTGCGGTTACGCGTCACCGCCACAATTGCGTCGGCCGGGCAACGGCGGCGAAGCCGACGGATCTGGTCGAGCCATTCAGTCTCAAGCGTATCGCGCGTTTGCCGCGCGTACAGCAACACCGTGCCGCCCGTGATCAGATACCCAGCCTCCACGAGTCCGGGCGCTAGCCGCTTCACCAGGGGTGCGTCGCCGGCGACGAGCACCCACCGTTCGCGATAGCGCCAGCGCCAGCCGTGGCGGTCGCGGAGACTATTGCGTAACCTTGCGGCACGTGACTGCCCAGCCGGAACTGTGCCACCGTTTTGCTCGCGCGACGAATCGAACTGTTTTTCGAACCAATACCGGATGCGCCGCGCTGCGACCGCCGGGCGGGACGACGCATCGAAGCTGAGCCACAGATACAGCAAGACAAATGCGATACAGAGCGCGACGATCCATTCGGCCCGCTTTTCAGGAGAGTGCAGGCTCATCAACGAGTCGCCCTTGAACCAAATCAGCAGCCCTGGCAGAACGACCACTATGACAATGCTCAGAATATCGATCCGAAATTTGCGCAGCATACTTAATAAAAATTTGGACTGGATGCCGGAAGCACTCCGGGACATTCCGTTAGTTGGTGGCTACGTGGTCGAAGTGTGCCTGGCACCGGCAATCCGCGTTTCGCTCAGATATCCACATAAGCCGAGTACTGGGACGGAAGCAGGCGAGGGGGAACACTGCACTTGCACACGCACAGATCGTCGCTAAGCGCGCCTTCCCTGCCGTCGGGTCCCTTCATCGATAGGCGCGGACCGTCACACACGATACGTCCCGTCGAGTGACATGCCGAACACCAGACCTCATCCTCTTCGTATGCCTGCTCGCGGTCGCCGATCATGTCGTTTGAATCGCCGCCCATCACCGTACCGCCCAACGTCGTTCGGTCACCTTTTAGAATGTCGTACCGCCTGACCATGATGAGATTTCCTCTTGATATGGCAAATGGTGCGTCTGGCGCCATTAATATTGGAATGGCACACATCAATACTCATCCACGTTTCGTCGTCAGCTGATATTCCGCAGGACCGAAAAGCAGGCCCCGTCTTTATCCGTGGTCACAACGATCTGGGGCGCTCCGTCCTGAACAGCAGCGCTGGCCGCATATGCCACAGCCAGCCACGGCGCTACCGCTCCGGCATGACCGACCATGTAATCGATATTCGCAACCTTCGCGCCGATACCGGCCTTGACCAGGGCTTTAGTTGCCGCATTGCCCTCAGAGACATCAAGTCCGCCTTGCCAGATGCGTTTGATCCCAACTGCTTCAACGCGCCCCCATTGCAGAGCCCGTGCGAGGGCGTCGTCAATGGCGCAGTCCTCTGTCCCGTTCGGCCGGTGCAGCATGGCTAATGGTGCAAGTTTGAAGCGTCGACATACCCCTTCCGGGGCGAGGAGCATCGCAACAACCGTTTCCGTACTCCCGTCGGGGGGGAGCGCTTGAAGAATTTCATTCAGCCTTACACAAACGATAAGCCGCGCCTCCTCGTCAAGCCTCTGGTTGACCCGATCAAGCCATGCGTCGACATACATCAGATCGGGGTGCTCAGCCAGGATCTCCGCTTGCGCTGGTCGAAAATCCGACTGCGCCCATTGCCTGTTCCAGATAGTCTGCGCCTCGTCCGTATTCGCAATACCTGGCAACACCAATTGAACCTTCAACCTCAATTCCGTCGGTAACAAACGTATTGCTTCAGCAACCGCGTCGGTCACCGCGCCGAACACCCACTCCAGCACGTAACGCCGACGCTCTTCATCGTGCTTGAAGCGAATCCCGCTCTTGTCTGCATCGGGCTTCTCGAACCAGCGTGCATTTACCGGAGGTGCGTCCGGCTTCGGGGAAATTTGTGGTTCAAGCTTGACGGACCCATCCATCAGCTTGCCAAAGTCGTCATCCCTCGCCTCGCTCGAAAACCTACAGGTCGCCGCAAGGATGGCGAGCGGTCGACTTGCCCCGTGGAAGACTTCGTTCACGTGATCTGCGCGAGCCTGGTTCCACGCGATAGCATCCAGTCGCCGACCTTCATAAACGCTATAGCGGCGCAGGACAACGAATGCGGCGAGGCCGACCGGATAGACGGTTACGCAGGTCCAGAACCAAGGTGTCTGGGGCGGCTCCTCTTTGGGCCAGAGAAGCAGGACCGCGAAAACACCGACAATCGCAATCAGGAAAAAGACAACCGTCCAGAGGAGTCTCGACGGTGGGCTATCGGGCACGGGCTCTTCCGGGGGCAACCTGGTGAAGTCAATGGCCATCCCGCCTCCTTCAGAACGCGTTGGGGCGCGGACGCAAGGTGCGGGAGACGATATCCCATAATGCGATTGCTTCGTTTTCCGTGAGTGAAGCCTTCTCCAGGCTGTCTGCCGTAAAGCTATTAAAGTCCCCATTGTCCATATTGAGGACAAGATATGGAGTTAGGGCACCGCTAGTCGCGGTATTAGCTTGCAGCGTAAAGTTATGTCCGGGGATACGGGCGGCCGTGGTACCGGAGAGCAGCAGTTCTTCCGCCTTGATGCCGCTGACATCCACCGCTCCGGAGCGAATGATATGTCCATTGGTGTTCGGATCTTTGATTTCTGATCGGATCTCCGGCAATCGGTTCAGCAGCGTTTCTTTCGGCAGTTCCCGCAAATCGGTATCTGTCTTTAGCGTAAAAGACACATTGGTTTTGTCCTTCAACGCGAACAGGACACTGACCTCTTCACCAACTGCGGCCTTGCGCGGCAGAAAACCATCCTTGAAGCACACACCAGGCTCGACGGGAATTTCGTCGTCCGGGCGACCACGAACGCTCTCAGCAAGGTTGAGAACCAGACGCGTTTTTTCGGGAACGTCGTTGATTGGGATATCTGGAACGGCATAAGGCGTATTCTGAACCTTTAGCTTGTACGTCGAATGTACCCAGTCCGATGCTTCAATCCGAAGTTTGATCTCGTATCCAGCATCCCATTTGTAGGCTTCGATGGCGCGGGTCAGATCAGCGGTGTCGTCAAGATCACTCAACGTGACAAAGTAGCGGCTGTGCGGCGTCTTTGGCACCTGCCCATGGTCGTACAACACCTGATAGCCATACATATTCTTCTTGGCTGTCAGGCTCGACTCGTAAGCGTTCATTTCTCGAACGAACTCGTCAACCGACATGCGCTTCGTCTCGAAAGTCACCCCTTGAACGGTCAGGTCACCTCTCGATAGCGCATCGTCTGGCACGTCGATCAGGTAGCGCCCCACGCATCGGGTTTTCAAATTTTGGGTTATTTTCGTCACGGTATTTTTCTCCTGTTCAGTCAGCGGTGGAGAATGTTTGCTGCAGGCGGCACTAAGCACTATCACCAGCGCGATCAAGGCAAGGCGACGAAGGTTCATGTCCTGTATTCCAGCGTCGTACCCGTGACGTTCTGCAGAATCTTCACGATTCCCCACAGTGCAAATTTCTGTTGAGGCAGTTTGGTATATGCAGCACCGTGATCGACGCCCGTGTACCCGACAGCGGCACGCGCATAGTGAGCTGGCGCTGCACCTGATCGGATAGGTACAGTGCCATCGCCATTCTCGCCTGCCGCCTGCAGTTCAAAGGTCTTGTGCACATTTATCGGACCAAGGTTTCCGGCCACCACATCGATTGTTCCCATCAGAGTGTCTGTGTTGGCTGATTTGTTGCGGACGTCATACGCATCACTGTTCCAGAGGGACGACGATTGTGTGCGTTTCCACACCACGTCACCCCACGTCTTATGTTCCTTGTCGTCCCCCCAGAACGCATAGGTGTGCGGATGGTACTTCCCGCTGATTGCCTGATGAAATCGGGCTACCTGTTCGGTGATAAGTTTCGTGTAGCTCACCCAGTTATGCTCACGATCGATTGACTTGTCGGGGTCCATCAGCGCTTCATCAACGAGGCTCCACCACACGCCGCGCTTCGTATATATCTCGCCATACGGATCGCCGTGATGCGGCAAAGCGAAAAACTGCTCACCGTCCCTAATCTGTAGCCAACCCTGACCATATTCGGGGCTTGGCAGCAACTGTAGGGGACCGGGAGACTGCGCGAAAACGGGCATCACCTTGCTTGACATGTTCCCCAAAATGAGGCTCGTTCCGTAGCTGATAACGTTTCCGCCCGGTTCGGTACCAGCTTTTACGCGCCGATACGCCGTAGCTGATCCGGTCGCGGGCATCACACCATGTACGATGCCGAGAATCTTGTCCCGGTATCCAGGCAGTACCTCGGCACAAAAACGCGATACCAAACCGCCCATCGAATGGGTCACCAGGATGACTTTTTCACACCTCCCTTGTTTTTTGTAGTCCGCAATGATTTTATCAATCTGCTGACCGAGCCATTTCGCTGATTCGGCATTCGACTGGAGCCAGTTGTATCCCACGGCATGGACAGGAAGGCGATACTTGTACGAAAGATGGACTTCCGCTTCCGAGAGTTTCCCGAGACCCGGGGCGACGAGTTCCTGCTTCAATTGAGCTCGTAGACCATTTTTTCCATGATCCGTCTCCGGGCGACAATCGTTCAGCGCATTTTCCAGCCATACCAGGAAGTCGCCATAGAACATTTTGGAGACTGTGCCCCACCCACGACGGCGCAGTTCAGTTTCGGATAGCGCCGTCCCGGTCGGAATCGCCCCCTGACCGGACACAATAGTTTGCTTTGGATCAAGAAGTTTTTTCCTGTCGGTAGGCCCCTTCCCTGCCCACGCCAAAAGTGACGCCGAGCTGTCGACAAGCCAGACTGATTTGTTGTCGCGATTTGCGAGGTTTGTGCCCATGACCCCGGGCACGACGATGACGGGAATGACCCGGTCTGGGTGCATGTAGCACACCGCCGTGCTGTCGTCTGGCACCGAGGTCACTGACGGATAGTGAACAGACCCATCTTCCGCTATTGTGGGTTGAATGACACGTTCGGTAGTGGCCATGTATTTTCGAGACTCCGATCTTGTTCAATGGGTGAGCAATCAGACGGCGCAAATCAGTGCTCAGCCTGCGGTATCCGGATCGATTCGAAGCCGCACCCCTTCAGCAAAAATCGCCCTCTGGAGGCCAGTCTTTCCTGCGGCATCAGTCATGCCCTGAATCACACTACCGTCGTCGCGAATGATGGAAAACGCCCGATGACGAACCGGCTCATCACTGTGAGGCCACTTCAAGGTAAATTCCTCGTCGAACGGGGCATGTTTCCAGTTGTTGACTGTTTCCGCGAATGAACTCGGGCCCTGTCGGCTGAATGCGGCTGACTTGATGGTGCGGTTACCACGTGTACCGTCTTCGATGCCGGTCGAAGCAATACGGACGTACGATCCTCCACATTTGAGGAGGAGTTCCTCTTTGGCTTCAATGGTCACCCGGCCATTGGCACTGGTGATGCGCATGTTTTTGTCTGCGACCAGATTCATTTCGTCACTCTGCGCCTGAATGTCAACTTTGCCTTTGGCCGCAATGAGCTTCAGCCCGAGTTTCTGTGCAAATAGAGACACCAGTTCGCCTGCTGCGACCGCAAAGTGCTTGAGGACGCCGATATCCGCATTACCCCCGGCCGTTGCGATCAAATTCTTTTGGGCGCTGAGCTGTAGGCTTTCGCCGGATGCGAACCCCATTCCCGCTGGCGCGCTGAGCAGAATTCCCGCCTTTTTCAGGTCTTTCAGCGTTCCGTCAAGGAGTTCACGCTGACGCTGATAATCCGCAGCGACCGCTTGGGCAGACTTGGCGGCCTCGGAGAGGGCCTCCATCTGCTGCAATGCCTGCGCGAGCAAGCCTTGCGCGCCGTCCATGTTGAGCTGCCGCCCGCACGCGGCAGGCTGAGCCTCAGCGGAAACGAGCACCCCCTTCGCCCCTCGCACGGCCACGTGTTCGTCCGAGCGCAACTCGGCTCCACGTCCACGCTCTCTGCGTTTGTCGTCAACCATATGCCCAAGATTCAGCTCGCTGGTCTGAAACGGCGTGGTCAGATGGATATGCTCGACGTTCTCCTTATCCTCCATCCGCAGTTCATTCTGCGCGGCCGTGCGAACGATGTTGCGCGTGTGATTGAGGTTGTTGACGAGATCCGGATGCAAACTGTCATGCATGGCCCCGATGATCACGGGCCGATCCGGATGACCGTCGGTAAAGACGATCGCCACCTCCGCCCCATCGATCAACGGGAAGTGATGCCCATAGTTGTCGCCGCTATAAGGCTTCGCGAACCGCACCGGCCGGCTCGTCCCACCCGGACTCCATTCATCGAGGTCGAACGGCAGCTTGATCACGTACCAGCCTTGCTCGGTCAAGTACGCATATTTGTAGTTGCCCGGCGAAGTGATGCGGGCCGGCAGAATGCCGTCGACGGCTGGCCTCGATATCGACGCCATCGAAGTACGCCACACGCGATCGGACGGAATCCCCTCGAAGGTCACCCAATACGACTGATCGCGTCCGCCGTGCGACTCCACCGACGTGACGAAGATCCCATGCTTCGCGTCGGAGGGATTGGGCTCGAGCCGCATGACTTCACCCGCCTCGAGCCAGAACGGATTGCCGGTGCCCTTGAAGGTGATCTGCGCAGCCAGAAACTCCTCATGCCGCCGGCGAGCGACACGCTTGCCTTCCTCCGGCGTCTCGTAGTGCTCGCCCCAGCTGTAATCGATGCCGCTCGTCGTCTTGTCGTCGCGCGCAGCATTTTCCTCGACCAGCAGCGACACACCGGCCTGCCGGTGGTTGTAATCGTTCAGCCGCACGGCTTCGGGTACGCGCCTGGTGCGCTTGTCGAGCGTCTTGATCGCGTCGGCACCCGAACTCTCGAGCCCCGCATCTCGCCGGTACGCCAACGTACGTTGCTTGCGCGAATAGGCATCCAGATCGTCGCCAAACACGAGCACGGCGTGATCCTTCTTCTGCTCCCAGCGAAACCAGATTCCCTCCTCCGTACAAATGCGCCTGATGAAGGCAAACGTGGTCTCGTGATACTGAGTGACGTACTCGCGACGCTTGTACTGGTCACGAAGCTGGAACTGGAAATCGACGCCTGCCCGGTAGCCGTAATGACGCAGCGTGTCGGTCACGATTTCGTCGACCGACTGCTTCTGAAACAGTCGGCTCGTCACACCGCGGTTCAGGTCGGCGAGTTTGGGCTCGAGCCGAACCCGATAATGCGTCTGATCGTTCGAGGTGCCGAACTCGTCGAACTCGGTGATGATGCCGTGGATCGTATACGCCGTCGGCAACGCGCTGAACTGCTCCGCATTCTCGCCGAACATCCTGCGCAGATAGTTCATGTTCGGATCGACCGGCGAGACGATGAACTTCGCCGGGCGGCCAACCACCTGGTCCATCGGTATACCTGCCACCGGGCTCGTGAACTCGATGTCGTAGTGGTACAACTCGCTCACCGCGTCCCGCCCGGTGAAGCGGAGGACGGAGGTCGGCGCCGGGTGCGGCGCCAGCTTCAGTTCGTAAGCCTGTGACGGCAATATCATCGACATGGATTTTCTCTCAGGTGCACGGACACAACGGCACCACCGGGGCGACCTCGGCCGCCCCGGCCGGTCATGCATCAAACGGCAGGTCAGCCCTTCGCCTTGGGCATCTGCGACACCAGCGACAGCCCGATATCCATCCCCTCCACCTGGAAGTGCGGAATGATGAACAGCTTGATGCGGAAGAAGCCCGGGTTGTCCTCGATGTCCTCGACCGTCACCTTCGCCTCGCGCAACGGATGCGATGCCTGCAGCTCGTCGCCCGGATCCTTCATCTCGGTCACGAGGCCCTTGATCCAGTTGTTCAGCTCGAGCTCGAGCAGACGCCGGTCCTTCGTCGTACCGATGTTCTCGCGCTGAATCAGCTTGAGGTAATGGGCGATGCGCGACAGCAGGAAGATGTACGGCAACCGTGCATTGATGCGGCTGTTGGCCGTCGCCTCCTTGGTCTCGTACAGCGCCGGCTTCTGCGTCGAGCTCGCCGAGAAGAAGCACGCGAAATCGTGATTCTTGTAGAACGACAGCGGAATGAAGCCGAGGTTGGCGAATTCGAACTCGCGCGTCTCCGGGATCAGCACTTCGGTCGGAATCTTCGGCTGCACGCCGGTACCGAGGTCATACAGGTGCACCGGCAGGTCCTCGACCTTGCCGCCTGCCTGCGGGCCGCGGATCTGCACGCACCACCCATTGCTCACGAAGCTGCGCACCATGTTGGCCGCGAACGCGAACGACGCGTTGACCCACAGATACTTGTCGTGGTCCGGACCTTTCACCGCCTCTTCATAGTTGAAGGCGCGCACCGGCGTCGTGTCCTTGCCATACGGCAGGCGACCGAGCACGCGCGGCATCGTGAGGCCCACGTAGCGCGCATCGTCCGTGTCGCGGAAGCTCTTCCACTTGATGTATTCGGCGCGATCGAAGTAGTTGCCGATGTCCTGAATCGCAGCGACTTCTTCCATCGACTTCTTGCCGAAGAACGCGGCGCCGACCGCCCCGATGAACGGCATGTGCGCCGCGGCCGCAACCTTCGAGATGTTGCGCAGCAACGCGACGTCCTGCGGCGAATGCGTAAACTCGAAGTCGCTGACCATCGCGCTGATCGGCTGGCCGCCCGGCGTGTCGTATTCCTCGATGTAGGTGAGGCGGTACAGGCCGCTCTGGATCAGTTCGGGCGTGTCCTCGAAGTCGCGCTGCAGCGCATCCTTCGACACGTCGAGCACTTCGATTCGCGCGTTCTTGCGGAAGTCGGTGCGCGAAACCAGCATCTTCAAGCCGCGCCAGCGGCCCTCGAGCGCCTGGAATTCCGACGAATGCATGACCGCGTCGATCTGCCGGCTGATCTGCCGGTCAAGCTGGCCGATGTAGAAGTCGAGCAGCGATTTGTCGAGCCGCTCGACCGGCTTGCTCTCCTTCGCGATGAGGTTGAGCAGCGCGTCCATCCCGCGCGCGACGCGTTCGTCGGCCGATGCCTCCGACAGCGTGTCGTTGTCGCGGAACGCCTCGAGCGGCCGCGCTTCGGCCACCGGCTTCAGGTTGATCTTGTTGCACAGCGCAGCGTAGACGCTGTCGTTTTCGAGCACCACCGTTTCCGATGCGCCCTGGCTCGCTTCATTTTGCTTCATGGTTCTCTCAGTCCCGTTTCGTATGGCTGCGTGGTTGCGTGATGCGGTGACGGCTCGCTTGGGCAGGCCGCGCTCAGGCATGACCTTCCTGTTGCGTCGCGGCCGTGACGATCTGCGCCAGCTCGCCGCGCAGTTTCGCCGTGAGGCGCTTGTCCTTCAGGATCTTCTCGAACTCGCGACGGAACGTGCCGTTGTCGAGCAGATTCGACTTCAGGTCGCGCAGCAGATTGCGCATCGCCAGCATCGCCTGCAGTTCGGGGATCTGGCGCGCGACCTGCTCCGGCTCGAAATCCTTCATCGAGCGGAACGAAAGATTCACCCGCAGCTCCGTGCCGTCGTCGGCCAGCGTGTTGTCCGCGGCGATCTTCAGATCCGGCGCGTAGTCGGCCAGAACGGCATCGAAGTTGTTCTTGTCGATATTGACCTTCTTGCGCTCGGCCAGCGGCGCCTGCTCACGGCCCGCACTGAAGTCGCCCGCGACCAGCAACTTCAACGGCAGCTCGACCTTCTTCTGAGCCCCGCCCGTATGCAAATCCAACGTAATTGAAACGCGACTCTTCGGAATCTCTCTCTGGAAGCTATCCATTTGCAATCCTTATTTGATAATGGGCAAGCGTTTGGCAGGCAATCGAACCATTCCCGTACGACGATGCCGCCTTCGATTCGGCGCGCACACGCGCAATGCACGACATGCAGCAAACCGATTCGGCATCGTTCCCCGGGTTCGTACGGAGAAGTGGCATGGCACTTATACACGGTAAACCGACAGGCCGTCAAAGCACGAATCACTCGACCCATCCAGATTAAATGTCATAGACAGTTAAATCTCAAAATAACCTGTCAGTTCACTCCAGCGCCTTATCTCGAAAACAAAAAATACATAAACGTCGTCAAATCATCGCCCCGTCGCGCCGACCTCACCAGACCCTTGTGCCGCAAGGCGGAAGCCGTTGCACGATCGTCTACCGCACACCTTTTCACCAGCGCACGCGACGATCCATAAACCGCTACATCAAAATAAATAATCCACTTTATTTAACATTTAATGGCACACAACTCCGCCGTCATTAGTAAACCAAACTACTTGGTTTTAGCCTCATCACCTGGCTCTTTCAATAAAGTTCGTGTATAGGTTACGCCGTTGTACCGAATAGCGAACCGCCGCACCACACGAGAGACCATGCGAATCGATAAGCCACTTTGGCACGAGGGCCTAATCCTGACTCAGCAGCATTTTCAGCAGCAGGACAGATGGGCTGAATTTGCGTTACGTCAGTACGCCTCTGCGGCAATTGCGGAACCGTGGGGCACACTCGCCGTCGAGATCGACGAAGAAGCACTGGCGACAAGCCGCCTGAAACTCACCCGTCTGAGACTGTGCTTCCCAGACGGCACCCCGATCGACACGACGATCGCCGATTCGCTGCCGCCCGCGCGCGACCTGACGCGAGGTGTGCCGACGGAGCTTCAAAGCGTCGTGGTGCTCGCGGCGCTTGCGCTGCCCGATGCAAACGGCAGCAATTGCCGCTTCGACGAAGCCGCACTCGCCCGTCCGCGACGCTCGTACCGGGAATTCGTCAAGGTCCCCGATCTGAATGGCACCACCGAGACCGAAATCGCAGCCGAACGGCATGCGGTGCGGCTGCTGTTCGACTTCGAGTCGCACGCCGACGACACGGTCTGCGCGATCGCGCGGCTGACGCGCGGCTCGAGCGGTCAATTCCAGGTCGACCACCGGTTCGTGCCGCCGTGCCTGACGCTCGGCAGCCATCCGCTGCATCTCGAACGGATCAACCGCATCGCCGACATCCTGCACGCCAAGAGCCTCGCGTTAGGCGCACGCCGCAGCGAGCGCCTCGAGCAAGTCGCCGAATATGGCGTGGCCGACGTGCAACTCTTCTGGCTGCTGCACTGTATTCACGCAGCATGGCCGCAACTGCGCCTCTTCGTGACGCACCCCGGCCGTTCTCCTGAACAGCTGTATGCGACGCTCGCTCAGCTGGCGAGCGCGCTGATCACGTTCTCGACCACGGCGCAGCTCACGGACATTCCCGTCTACGACCACTCGCGCGCCGACGAGGTATTCGCGCGACTCGAAACGATGATCCGCGAGCTGCTCGACGCGATCATTCCGTCGCGCGTCGTGTCGATCGGCCTGACCCGCAACGGACCGACGACCTGGACCGGCCAGTTCCTCGACGAGCGGATCGTCGCGGATGCGGCCGACTGGTACCTGTCGGTCAATGCGCCGATGCCCGCATTCGAGCTTGCCGAGCAATTTCCGCGGCTGTGCAAGATCGGCGCGCCGGACGACGTCGAACACATCATCAACTCCGCGCTGCTCGGCGTTCCGCTGAAGGCGGTGCAGCGCGTGCCGTCCGCGATTCCGGTACGTCTCGACAATCACTACTTCGCGCTCGATTCGGCCAGCGTCGTGCACAGGAAGATGCTTGCCGCACGAGCGTGCCAGATCTATCTGCCCGCGTCGATTCCGGACGCGTCGCTCGAACTCTACGCGGTGCTGCGCTCATGAAAGCCCTGAAGCTCAATCGACCCGCTGCCGCGCTGATGCAAGGCGCGGCAGGCCCGGGAAACGCGCCCGCCGACGGCATTCGCGACCTGCTGCGCGATACGGCGCTGCTGGTCACGACGCTGACGTCGGGCGGACAGGTTCCGGACGCAATCGCCCTGCGCGCCCGCTGCAAGCAGCTCGTCGAGCAGTTCGCGGGCGCGCTGGAGCGCCGCGGCTTTCCCGACGACGTTCGCAACGAGGCGCTGGTCGCGCAGTGCGGGCTGCTCGACGAGGCCGCGCTGCGGCATTTGCCTGCCGAATCGCGGTCGGGATGGGAACAGAAGCCGCTGCAGGTCGAACAGTTCAACTTGCACGAGGCCGGTGAGCGGGTGTTCGAGCGACTCGACGCGCGCATGCGGGAAGCGTCGCCGTCGGTGGCCCTGCTCGAGTGCTACGCGGCGATTCTCGGGATGGGCTTCGTCGGCCGCTACGCGCGCGAGGGCGAAGCGAAACGCGCCGCGTTGATCGCATCGCTCAATGCCAAGCTGGAGACGCTGCGCCCGCCGTCCGAGCGGCCGTTCATCGCGGATCGTGCCGGGCGGCGTCTCTCCGACTGGTTTTACCGGCTGTCGCCATGGGCCATCGCAGGCCTCGCCGTGATTGCGGCGGCGATCGTATGGGGCGTCTGGTCCGCCGTGCTCGACGCGCAACTCGCGCAGCTGATCGCAACGAAGGCCGTCCGCCCGTGAAATCCGACCTCCCTGTTCTTTCGTCGGCGTCGCCGCGCACGCCCGATCGTGGCCACGAAGGGCTCGGCTATCCGTCCCGGCTCATGATCGCGTTCGCCGCGGTGCTGGCGCTCGCGGTGGTTTGGCTCGTGCTTCCGCTCGGTTCGGGCGTCGCGTGGGCGATCTCGGCATTGGTCGGGGTCGCCGCGCTCGCGATGATCGCGTGGCACACGCGCAGGCTTGCACGCGCGCGCGGCGACAGTGCGCACGTGCTGGCCGCGCTCGGCGCCGCCACCGCAGACATTCCGGTGAAGCTGCGCACGCGCATGCCGCTCGTGCTGGTGACCGGAGACGGCCTGCCCGCACTGTTCGACCGAACGACGGAAACCCGCCATGCGCACGTCGGCGACGGCGGCATCTGGCTGCGCGTCGACCGCGTGCAGGATCTGCCGCGCCTGGCCGTGGCGGTCAGACAGTGGCGCGACGGCCGCGCGCCGGATGGGATCGTGCTGTCGGTCGCGCCTGCGCTGCACGCGGACGCCGAAGTACTTTCGCAAAAGTTGCGGGTCGTTCGTCAAGCGGCCGCCGATGCCATGCGCATGTTGGGCGTGCGGCTGCCTGCGTACGTTGCGGTCTATCAGCGGCTCACCTGCGGCCCGCTCGGACTGTCGACCCCCGAGTGGTACGGCGTGTCGTCGGCCACGCAGCTGGCAGGCGGCGCGGGTTTCGAGCCCGCGATGCGCACCGCCGAAGACCAGGTCCGGCGCGCGGCCGACGCCCGCGTTGCCGCCACGCGCGCCGCCGCGCTGACATCGGTGATCGGCTGGACCCAGCGCGTGGTTTTTGCCGCGCTGGCGGACCGACAGCAGCCGGCTACCGGGTGGCCGTTATTCGGCGCCGGCTGGATCGACTGCGGACCGGCCAGCGATTCGGAAAAGCCGTGGGAACGCGATGTCAACATGCAGGCGCGCGTGAGCCGCGCGGGCTCGGCCGCGTCGCCCGCGCCGTGGCCGTTGCCGCAGCCGCTGATCGAAGCGATGCCGCGTCGATACTGGATGTCGCCTCGTCTCGTCGCCACTTTCCACGCGCTGGCTTTGCTCGCCTGCGCCGCGGGCGCTGCGTTCTGGGGCGCGGCCCGCAACAACGAGGCGCTGTTGAACCGGGTCGGTGCGGATCTCGGTCGCTATGCGGCGATCCCGGCCGATCATCATGCCGCGCAGCGCGATGCGTTGACGGCGCTCGTCGCCGATCGCGATCAACTCGATCGTTACGCGCGCACCGGCATTCCGCTGCGCCTGTCGTTCGGCATGTATCGGGGCGCACGGCTGATTGCGCCGTTGAACGACGCGATCGCCTCTTACGTGCCGCCTGCCCCGCCGCCGGCGATCGTCACGCTCGACAGCATGTCGCTGTTCGACAGCGGCAGCGCCCGGTTGAAGCCCGGCTCGAACCGCGCGATGGTCGGCGCGCTGGAAATGATCAACGCGCATCCCGACAAACGCATTCTCGTCGCGGGCCATACCGACGACACGGGCGACCCGAACGCGAACCTGAAGCTGTCGGCCGCGCGCGCGCAAGCGGTACGCGACTGGCTGGTCGATGCGTCGGGCATTGCGTCGACCCGCTTTGCGATTCAGGGCTACGGCATGACGCGGCCGCTCGCCGGCAACGATACGGCCGAAGGCCGCGCGCGCAACCGTCGCGTCGAAATCACGCTGGTCCCGGACTCGGGCAAATAGCGATTCAGGTTTGGCCCCCGAAGCGGTCCGCTTCGGGATTCCGAAGCTCGGGGGCAAGCTCCGAGCAGGTTTAGTAGTGCAAAAAAGGAGTATGACAATGGCAATTCCCGCATATGCGTGGTTCAAGGACGACGGCGGCGCCGACATCAAGGGTTCGGTCACGGTTCAGGACCGCGAAGGCAGCGTCGAAGTCGTCGCGTTCGATCACGGCGTGCATATCCCGACCGACGGCAACACGGGCAAGCTGACGGGCACGCGCGTCCACGCGCCGATCACGTTCACCAAGGAAACCGACGCGTCCACGCCGTACCTGTACAAGGCGGTGACGAGCGGCCAGACGCTCAAGTCGGTCGAGATCAAGTGGTACAAGATCGACGACGCGGGCAAGGAGAAGGAGTACTTCAACACGAAGCTCGACAACGTCAAGATCGTCGCGGTGCGTCCGAAGATGCTCGACATCAAGATCCCGGACTACGAGAAGCACAACCACCTCGAAGAAGTCGAGCTGCGCTACGAAACGATCACCTGGTCGTACAAGGACGGCAACATCGTTCACAAGGACACGTGGAACGAGCGTTCCTGACCGGTCCGGTCTCGTGCCGGAACTGCTGACCTCTGGCGGTTCCGTTGCCGGCCTGACCGATTCGGGCCGGCTTTTTTCTACCTGGGAGCGGGCGGCGAGTACATCGTTGCCCGCTCCTCTTCGTGACCAAACTTCCCGATGATCTCGCGCGATACCACTCACCTGCTCCGCCGGCTCAATACGCACAGCGCGAAGGCGCTCGAAGCGGCAGCCAGTCTGTGCCTGGGGCGAATGACGGATGAAATCACCGTCGAGCACTGGCTGTTGAAACTGATCGAGGCAGGTGATGGCGACATCCCGGCGATTCTTCGGCACTACGCGATCGACGTCGACAAGGTGTGGGACGCGCTGATCGCGTCGATCGATCGGCTGCCGCGCAATCTGCGCGGCAAGCCGGCGATCTCGCTGCAACTGGCGACCGTCCTGCAGGACGCGCGGCTACAGGCGTCGCCCGACGGCGAAGATGCGTCGATCCGGTCCGGCAACCTGTTGCAGGCGATCGTCGCCACGCCATACGTTCTGCGCGCGCAAGACGCCTGGCCGCTGCTGTCGATCAGCAGCGCGCAGATCGAGCGCCTGCTGCCGCGCCTCGCGCATCGATCCTGCGAAAGCCGCGTCGAACCCGAAGCGATGGCCGACGCGGATGCCGACACGCCGTCTGCGAGCGACGAACCGCACCGCCAGGCCGACGAGCACGCAACCGAAGCGGCATCGGTACGTAGCCGGTCCACCGACGGCGAAGCGCTCGCGCGCTTCGCGATCGATCTGACCGACAAGGCGCGTCGCGGCGACATCGATCCGGTCTTTGGCCGCGACCGCGAGATCCAGCAGATGGTCGACGTGCTCGCGCGTCGACGCAAGAACAACCCGATCCTCGTCGGTGAACCGGGCGTCGGCAAGACCGCGCTCGTCGAAGGGCTCGCGCTGCGTGTCGCCAACAAGGACGTGCCGAACGTGATTCGCGACGTTCGGATCCTGACGCTCGATCTCGGCCTGCTGCAGGCCGGCGCCGGCGTGAAGGGCGAATTCGAGCAGCGCCTGAAGAACGTGATCGACGAGGTGCAAGCGTCGCCGGAGCCGATTCTGCTGTTCATCGACGAAGCCCATACGTTGATCGGCGCCGGCAACGCCGCCGGCGGCGCCGATGCGGCCAACCTGCTGAAGCCGGCCCTCGCGCGCGGCGAACTGCGCACCATCGCCGCGACCACGTGGTCCGAATACAAGCAGTTCTTCGAGCGCGACGCCGCGCTCGAGCGACGCTTTCAGATCATCAAGGTCGACGAGCCCGACGACGATGCCGCCTGCCTGATGCTGCGCGGCCTGAAGACCCACTACGCGAAATACCATCACGTCCACATCCGCGACGAAGCGCTCGTGGCCGCGGTCAAGCTCTCGCGCCGCTACATTCCCGCTCGGCAGCTTCCCGACAAGGCGGTCGACCTGATCGATACGGCGGCCGCGCGCGTGCGCATGGGGCTCGAAACGCCGCCCGCCGAACTGCAGCGCGCACGCGCGGCGGTGTCGGCGCTCGAGCTGGAGCAGACGACGCTCGACGCCGATGCGCAGGCCGGGATCGACGGCATCGAGAACCGGCGCGAAGCGCTGGCGCGCGCGCTGAGCGACGCGCGCAATGCGCTCACGCTGTTGCAGACGCGCTATACCACCGAACTCGAACTGGTTCAGCTGGTGCATGAGCAGCGCGCGGCGAAAGAAAACGCAGAGGCCGTCGCCGAACTCGGATCGCTCGACGACGCGCAGCAGCTCCTCGCCGATGTGCAGGGCAAGGCACCGCTAGTGTTCGTGGACGTCGATGCGGCGGCCATTGCGCGCGTCGTCGCCGAATGGACCGGCGTGCCGGTCGGCAGCCTCGTGGAGGACGAGCTGCAGAGCTTGCTGACGCTCGAACGGCAACTGGCCACGCGGGTCGTCGCGCAGGACGATGCGCTCGGCGCGCTCGCCGAGAGCTTGCGGACCGCCAAGGCCGGCCTCAAGAACGAGAACGCGCCGCTCGGCGTCTTCCTGCTCGCCGGCCCGTCGGGTGTCGGCAAGACCGAAACGGCGCTGGCGCTGGCCGACCTGCTGTTCGGCGGCGAAGCCGCGCTCACGACCATCAACATGTCGGAGTATCAGGAAGCGCATACGGTGTCGCAGCTGAAGGGCTCGCCGCCCGGCTACGTCGGCTACGGCCGCGGCGGCGTCCTGACCGAAGCCGTGCGGCAACGGCCGTACAGCGTCGTGCTGCTCGACGAGGTCGAAAAGGCACATCGCGACGTGCTCGACATGTTCTATCAGGTGTTCGACCGCGGCACGATGCGCGACGGTGAAGGGCGCGAGATCGACTTCCGCAACTGCGTGATCCTGATGACGTCCAATCTCGGCAGCGCGCAGATCGACGACGCCACCGCCGACGATCCGCACATCGCGCAGGCGGCGCTGCTCGACGCGATTCATCCGCAGCTCGTCGCGCACTTCCAGCCCGCGTTGCTCGCACGCTTCCAGTCGCTCGTCTACCGGCCGCTCGACGCCGCCGCGCTGTCGTCGATCGTGCGGCTGAAGCTCGCGAAGGTCGCCGAGCGCCTGCGCCGGCAACACGACGTCGAACTGTCCTGCGACGACGCGCTGATCGGCTCGATGGCCGAGCTTTGTCTCGCTCGCGAATCCGGCGCGCGCAACGTCGACGCGTTCCTCAATCAACGCATTCTGCCGACCGTGTCGCGCGAGCTGCTCGCGCGCATGGCCGCCGGCGACATGCCGGCGAAGATCGTCCTGTCGAGCTCGGCCGACGGCAACCTGACGATCGATTTCGTCGCCCGGGACGCCGTCGCGGCCGGCCCGAGCGAGCCGGCATCGGCCGCCGCGTGACGGGAGAGGACCACCATGCCGGCCGGCCCTTCCCTCTACGACATGCTGCTCGGCCAGATCGGCGGCGAGCCGCTCGACGCCTACGACGACCGGACGCTCGAGTGCATGAGCGTCCAGCAGAACGTCCAGCGCATTCTGAACACGCGCGCCGGGGCGCTGAAACACCTGCCCGATTACGGCCTGCCGGACCTGACGAACATCTACAAGGCGCTGCCCGCATCGGCTCACGTGCTCAAGCAGCAGATGGAAGCGACGCTCGTGAAATACGAGCCGCGCATCCGTTCCATCGACGTCGACATCCTCGACAACGACGATCCCGGCGTGCTCGTCTGTTTCGAGATGACGTGCCATCTGAAGAAAGCCGGTCTGGTGCGGTTCGGCACCTACTTCGAGCCGCCCGGCCGCATGTGGCTGAAACGCCGGGCGGCTGACCGCCGCTGATTCGACGCCCCGGGCCGCCTCCCAACCGGCCCGATCCGGCCCGATCTCGCCCCATTCGACACCGAGGGTTAACACGGCGCACGTCCGGCTTTGTGCCGCGCGTCTTTTCGCCTAGAATTTATCGACCGATAACTTATCTCTCGATAAACAAGGAGTTCGCCATGCCTGTCTTGCGACTCGCGCACTACTCCATCCGCACGCTCGACCTCGACCAGTCGTGCCGGTTCTACGAGCGGGTGCTCGGCTTCAAGCGCGGCTACCGCCCGCCATTTGACTTCCCGGGCGCGTGGCTCTACGCCGGCGACGACGAAGCCGACTATGGAATCGTGCACCTGATCGGCATCGATCCGGCCGACCCGCGCGGCCTTGCCGCCTATCTCGGCGACAAGGCCGTGCCGGCCACGGGCACCGGCACCGTCGATCACATCGCGTTCCTCGCGACCGGCGTCGAAGCGATGTGGCGCACGCTGCGCGCCGAGAACGTCGCGTGGCGCGACCGCACCGTGCCGAGCCTCGGGCTGCATCAGATCTTCATCGAAGACCCGTCGGGCGTGACGATCGAACTGAACTATCCGGCCGCCGAAGTGGCCGGCCTCGACCCGCGCGGCGCAGCCGCGGCTACCCGTGGAGCGTGACATGAACGACCGCAATTCGACCAAGCGCAAGGCCGCCATCATCGGCGGCTCACTGGGCGGCCTGTTCGCCGCGAACCTGCTGCTGCGCAACGGCTGGGACGTCGACGTGTTCGAGCGCGTGCCGGATGAACTGTCCGGGCGCGGCGCCGGCATCGTCACGCATCCCGAGCTGTTCGACGTGCTGCGCGCGGCCGGCGTCCGGATCGACGCGTCGATCGGCGTGAACGTCGACGCGCGCATCACGCTCGCACGCGACGGCTCGCTCGCCTCCGAGCGGCCGCTGCCGCAGACGCTCACCGCGTGGAGCAAGATGTACCACGTGCTGCGCGCCGCGCTGCCGGACCAGCATTACCACGCGGGCGCCGTGGTCGCCGACGTCGCGGACGGCCCCGATCGCGCGTCGGTCACGCTCGCCGACGGCTCGGTGGTCCACGCGGATCTCGTCGTCGCCGCGGACGGCCTGCGCTCGACGATCCGCGAAACCTTCCTGCCCGACGCGCGCTTGCAATACGCGGGCTATGTCGCGTGGCGCGGGCTGGTGGACGAACGCGAGCTGTCCGACACGACGCACGCGACGCTGTTCGACAAGTTCGCATTCGGGCTGCCGCCCCACGAACAGATCCTCGGCTACCCGGTTGCCGGGCGGTACAACAGCACGCAGCCCGGCGAGCGCCGCTACAACTTCGTCTGGTATCGCGCGACCCGCGAAGACACCGACTTGCCGAACCTGCTGACCGACGCGACCGGCAAGCAGTGGGCCGGCGGCATTCCGCCGACGCTGATCCGGCCCGACGTGCTCGCCGCGATGGAAGACGCCGCGCATGCGCTGCTCGCGCCGCAGTTCGCGGAAGTCGTGTCGCGCGCCGCGCAGCCGCTGTTTCAGCCGATCTACGACCTCGAGGTGCCACACATGACGTTCGGCCGGATCGCGCTGCTCGGCGACGCCGCGTTCGTCGCGCGCCCGCACTGCGGGATGGGCGTCACGAAGGCGGCCGGCGACGCGATGGCGCTCGTGCAGGCGCTGGGCGCCCACGCCGATACGCTCGATGCGCTGCATGCCTACAGCGACACGCGCACCGCGTTCGGCGCCGCGATCGTCCAGCATGCGCGTCATCTCGGCGCGTACATGCAGGCGCAGTTGCAGAACGACACCGAACGCGAAATGGCCGAGCGCTATCGCACGCCCGAAATCGTGATGCGCGACACCGCCGTGCCGCCGCAACTGTGAATCGCGCAGGCCGCCTGCCCGACGTGCCGCACCACGTCATGACCGATACCAACCAGGAGACACCGTGAACCGCTCGATTCCGGCTTGCGCCGGCCCCGTCCCCGATCCGGACGCATTCGCCGCGCCCCAGCACCCGCTGCTGCGCGATGCCCGCTTTCGCCAACTCGTCGCGCGCAGAAGGCGGTTCGCGTGGTCGTTGACCGCCGTCATGCTCGCGCTCTACTTCGCGTTCATTCTCGCGCTGGCGTTCTCGCCCGCCTGGCTGGGCCGGCCGATCGCGCCGGGCCGCACGACGACGTGGGGCATCCCCGTCGGCTTCGGGATGTTCGTCGCGACCTTCGCGCTCGTCGCGCTGTACGTGCGGCGCGCCAATTCGGTACACGACGCGCGCGTCGCGTCGATTCGCGACGGAGGCGGCCAATGAAGCGCGCCGCCATCCTCGCTGCGCCGATCGTCGCGGCGGCCGGCGCAACGCCCGCATGCGCGGCCGCACCGGCCGTGCATGCGCCCGCGCACGATCCGCTCGCGATCGGCATGTTCATGCTGTTCGTCGCCGCGACGCTCGTCATCACGCGCTGGGCCGCGCGCCACAACCACAGCGTCGCCGATCACTACGCGGCCGGCGGCCGCATCACCGCGCTGCAGAACGGCTGGGCGATCGCCGGCGACTACATGTCGGCCGCGTCGCTGCTCGGCATCTCCGCGCTCGTGTTCACGAGCGGCTACGACGGGCTGATCTATTCGGTCGGCTTCCTCGCGAGCTGGCCGATCATCCTGTTCCTGATCGCCGAGCCGTTGCGCAACCTCGGCAAGTACACGCTCGCCGACGTCGTGTCGTACCGGCTGCAGCAACGCCCGATCCGCGCGTTCGCGGCGTCGAGCTCGATCGTCATCGTGCTGCTGTACCTGGTGTCGCAGATGGTCGGCGCCGGCAAGCTGGTCGAGCTGCTGTTCGGGCTGAACTACACGGTCGCGGTCGTGATCGTCGGCGTGTTGATGGTCGTCTACGTGTTCTTCGGCGGCATGCTCGCGACCACGTGGATCCAGATCGTCAAGGCCGTGCTGCTGCTCGCCGGCGCGGCCTTCATGGCGGTCATGGTGCTGAGCCGCTTCGGCTTCAGCCTCGACGCGCTGTTCGCGCAGGCGATACGCATCCATCCGAAGCACGCGGCGATCATGCGGCCGGGCGGGCTCGTGTCCGATCCGGTGTCCGCGGTGTCGCTCGGGCTCGCGCTGATCTTCGGCACGGCCGGCCTGCCGCACATCCTGATGCGCTTCTTCACCGTCGGCGACGTCGGCGCCGCGCGCAAGAGCATTCTCTATGCGACCGGCATCGTCGGCGCCGGCTATGCGCTGATCATCGTGATCGGCTTCGGCACGATCGCGCTCGTCGCCGCGGACCCGCAGTATCACGACGCAAACGGCGCGATCGCGGGCGGCGCGAACATGGTCGCGATCCATCTCGCGCACGCGGTCGGCGGCGACCTGTTTCTCGGCTTCATCTGCGCGGTCGCGTTCTCGACCATTCTCGCGGTGGTCGCCGGGCTGACGCTGGCCGGCTCGTCGGCGATCTCGCACGACCTCTACGCGAACGTGCTGCGCCGCGGCCGCGCCACCGACCGCGACGAAATGCGCGTCGCGCGCGCGACGACGCTGGTGCTCGGCGTGCTCGCGATCGTGCTGGGCATCGCGTTCCAGAAGCAGAACATCGCGTTCATCGTCAGCCTGACGTTCTCGATCGCGGCCAGCTCCAATTTCCCGGTGCTGCTGCTGTCGATCTACTGGCGCGGGCTCACCACGCGCGGCGCGGTAGTCGGCGGCGCGGTCGGCCTCGTCACCGCGGTCGCGCTGACCGTGCTGAGCCCGACCGTCTGGGTGCAGGTGCTCGGCCACGCGCATGCGCCCTACCCGTACGAATATCCGGCGCTGTTCTCGATGGCGGCGGCGTTCGTCGCGATCGTCGCGGTGTCGGTGACCGACCGGTCGGCCCGCGCGCGCCGCGAACGCGCGCTGTTCGATCTGCAGCTCGTCGCATGCGAGTTGGGCGTCGCGCCGTCGCAGTACGACCATCACAACCTGGAGACGACACGATGACCTGTACCTGCTGCATGTCCAGCGGCCGGCGCCGCGTGCTCGGCGCCTTCGCGGCGCTCGCCGGCGCGGCGGTTGCCGGACGGCCGGCGATGGCCGCCGAGCCGCGTTCGGCTTCATCGGCTTCAGCCACGCCGCCCACCGCCCACCCGCGCGCGATCGACATTCACGCCCACTACTACCCGGAGAGCTTCTGCACGCTGGTCGGCGGCGAAGGCAAGCGGTTCGGCGGCGCGTTCACCTGCGACGACACGAGCTTCACGTTCCGCACGCCGGCCGGCGGCCTCGGGCCGCTGCCGATGAAGTTCATCGACGTCGACGCGCGGCTCGCCGACATGGACGCATCCGGCGTCGACGTGCAGGCGCTGTCGCTGAGCGTGCCGATGGCGTACTGGGGCGACCGGCCGTTCAACGCGAAACTGGCGCGCACCTGGAACACGGCCGCGTCGCGCGTGCATCAGCGTCATCCGACGCGCTTCGTCGTGCTCGCGACGCTGCCGATGCTCGATGCGACCGACGCGATCGACGAGCTCGAACGCGCGTCGCAGCTGCCGGGCGTGCGCGGCGTCTACATGGGCACCAACATCGACAACCGCGACCTCGACGACCCGCGCTTCGCGCCGGTCTTCGCCCGCATCGAGCAGCTCGGGCTGCCGGTGTTCCTGCATCCGCAGCAGACGGTCGGCGGCGCGCGGCTCGGCGATTTCTATCTGAGCAACCTGCTCGGCAATCCGTTCGACACCGCGATCGCCGGCTCGCATCTGATCCTCGGCGGCGTGCTGGACCGCCATCCGGCGCTGCATTTCACGCTGCCGCATGCGGGCGGCGCATTGCCGATCCTGGTCGGGCGGCTCGATGCGGGCTGGACCGTGCGGCCCGAAACGCGCCGGCTCGCGCAGCAGCCGAGCAGCTATCTGCGGCGCTTCAGCTACGACACCGTGTCGCATTCGGGGCCGGTGCTGAACTTCCTGATCGACACCGTCGGCATCGACCGGCTCGTGCTCGGCAGCGACTACTGTTTCGACATGGGCTACGCGCAGCCGGTGCGCTTTCTCGACCGGCTGGACCTCACCGCCGCCCAGCGCGCGATGGTGCTGGGCGGCAATGCCGGCCGGCTGCTGCGGATCTAGGCGCGGGCGTGGCGTGCGCCGCGCCAGGGCCTGTTCACCGGCCCGATGCGTTCAGAACGTTTCAGCCGGGCTTCAGGTCTTGATCGCGCCCCGTGCGTAGACTGCCATCCTGAGCTGCCGCGCAGCACCGCGCGTGCGCTCGTCATCGACTGCTGGAGTAATCACATGACCCCTGTCGCCCATCACCGGCGCGCGACAACCCGACCCGCACGACACCGCCTGCACGCGTCGTGCGGCGCCCCGACGCGCACGGAGCACGCATGAAGCACAAGCGACTCTGGATCGGCGCAGCCGGCATCGCGATCGCGGGCATCGCCGTCGCAATCGGCATCATGGTGCGGCCCGCGATCGCGCCGATCGATCCGCCGGCCGCCGCTTCGTTCGATCCGCAACTCGTGCGCGCGGGCGCGCGCGTCGTCGCGCTCGGCGATTGCGTCGTGTGCCACACCGCGAAGGACGGCAAGCCGTTCGCCGGCGGCCTGCCGCTCGCGACGCCGTTCGGCACGATCTACGCGACCAACATCACGCCCGATCCGGACACCGGCATCGGCCGCTGGTCGCGCGACGCGTTCGCCCGCGCGCTGCGCACCGGCATCGGCCGCAACGGCCAGCCGCTCTACCCGGCGTTCCCGTACATCCATTTCACGCGGATGTCGGACGACGACATCGCCGCAGCCTATGCGTACCTGATGACGCGCGAGCCGGTACACGCGAGCGCGCCGGCCAACGACCTGACGTTCCCGCTGAACTTCCGGCCGCTGGTCGCGTTCTGGAACGTGCTGTTCCTGCGTGAAGGCGCCTATCGCGCCGACCCGGCCCAATCCGCCCAATGGAACCGCGGCAGGATGCTCGTCGACGGCCTCGGCCACTGCGCGTCGTGCCATTCGCCGCTGAATGCGATCGGCGGCGAACAGGGCGGCCGCGCGTTCGACGGCGGCCTCGTCGACGGCTGGGAAGCGCCGCCGCTCAACGCGCTCGGCCACGCCGCGCGCCCGTGGACGCAGGCGCAGCTCGTCACGTATCTGCGCACCGGCCGCGCGAGCGAGCACGGCGCCGCAGCGGGGCCGATGCTGCCGGTCACGCGCGATCTCGCGACGGTGCCGGCCGACGACGTCGAAGCGATCGCCACGTACATCCTGTCGATCCAGAAACCGGCCGATGCGCGGGCGCGCGACACCGCGTCCGGGTCGGAACGCATCGCGAAGGACCCGGCCGCGCAGCGCGGCGCCGTGCTGTTCCAGGCATCGTGCGCGCAGTGCCACGGGCCGGGCGCGCCGATGCAGTCGATCGGCGAGCGTCCGACGCTCGCGTTCAGCACCGCGCTGAACGCCGATACGCCGCGCAACGCGATCCAGATGATGTTCAACGGCATCGGCTGGCACGGCGAGGACACGCTGAACTACATGCCGTCGTTCGTCGACCAGTACGACGATGCGCAGATCGCCGATCTCGCCGCGTACGTTCGCGCGGCATACACCGATCGCCCCGCGTGGACCGGTGCCGACGCGATGGCCGCCAAGCTCAGAAAAGAGGACACCGCTCGATGATCACCCTCACCGTCAACGGCGTGCGGCACACGCTCGACATCGATCCATCCACGCCGCTGCTGTACGCGCTGCGCAACGACCTGCACCTGCACGGCGCGAAGTTCGGCTGCGGGCTCGGCCAATGCGGCGCCTGCACCGTGATCGTCGACGGCAAGCCGACCTTCTCGTGCCTGATGCCGGTCGCCGCGGTCGGTTCGCGCAACGTGCGCACGATCGAAAGCCTCGGCACCGCCGAGCATCCCGGGCCGCTGCAGCGCGCTTTCGTCGAGCATCAGGCCGCGCAGTGCGGCTACTGCATCGCCGGCATGATCATGCGCGCGCAGGCGCTGCTCGAGCGCAATCCGAAACCGACGGAGCAGGATCTGCGCACGCACATGGAGCCGAATCTGTGCCGCTGCGGCACGCACATGCGCATTCTCGCGGCCGTGCGCTCGGTCGCCGGGCTGCCGGCTCCGGAACCGGCTTCCGCTCCCGTCACGATCAGCAAGGCACTGTGATGAATTCCCACGACGACATCGACGAAGGCCGCCGGCATTTCATCGTCTCCGGCGCGCTGTTCGTCGCGTTTACGCTCGCGCCTGCCGCGCGTGCGGCGGCGCAGCTCGTGATCGCCGACGAAGGCGCGGCCGTTCACGTCGCCAAAGCCACGCAGGCGCTGGCCGGCAGTCTGAAGACGAATCCGCTGCTCGACGCGTGGATCAAGATCGCACCCGACGGCAAGGTGACCGTCTTCACCGGCAAGGTCGAGCTGGGCACCGGCATTCGCACCGCGTTGCTGCAGGTCGCCGCCGAGCAGCTCGACATGAAGCCGTCGCTGATCACGTTCCTGACGGCCGACACCGGCGCGTCGCCCGACGAGGGGTTGACCGCCGGCAGCCACACGATGGCCGACAGCGGCTCCGCGCTGCTGAATGCGGCCGCGCAGGTGCGCGCGCTGCTGGTCGAGGGCGCGGCGAAGCGCCTGGGCGTCGCTCCGAACACGCTGACCACGGCCGACGCGGTGATCCGCGCGCCCGACGGCCGCACGATGACCTACGGCGACGCGATCCGCACGGTCGACCTGCACCGCAACGCGGCGCCGACGTCGCCGCTGAAGAATCCGTCGACGTTCGCGGTCATCGGCACGTCGCTGCCGCGCGTCGACATTCCGAACAAGGTCACGGGCGGCGTCAGCTACGTACAGGACATGCAGCTGCCCGGCATGCTGCACGCGCGCGTCGTGATGCCGCCGGTGTACGACGCGAAGCTGCTGTCGTTCGACGAAGCCGCGATCCTGAAGCTGCCGGGCGTCGTGCAGATCGTGCGCAACGGCAGCATGCTCGCGGTGGTCGCCCAGGGCGAGTGGCAGGCGGTGGTCGCGCAGCGCGCACTGGCCGCCGGCTGCCGCTGGTCGCCGGGCCGCAAGCTGCCCGATCGCGCGACCGTCCACGCGGACCTGAAGCGGATTTCGACGCAGCGCATCGAAATCGCGAACACGCACGCGGCGACGGCGCCGGCCACGAAGACACTGAACGCGACGTTCCTGAAGAACTATCTGCTGCACGGGTCGATCGGGCCGTCGTGTTCGGTCGCGCATCTCGAGAACGGAACGATGACGGTGTGGACCCATTCGCAAGGCGTCTACCCGCTGCGCGATGCGCTCGCGCAGATGCTGTCGATGCCGAAGGCGAACGTGCGCTGCATCCACACCGAGGGCTCGGGCTGCTACGGCCACAACGGCGCGGACGACGTGGCCGCGCACGCCGCGCTGATCGCGGCCGCGCTGCCCGGCAAGCCGATCCGCGTGCAGTGGATGCGCGAGCAGGAACACACGTGGGATCACTTCACGCCGGCGATGGTGACCGAGGTCAGCGCGTCGCTCGACGCGAGCGGCCGCATCGTCGACTGGAACTACGCGCTGTGGAGCAGCTCGCACAACGAGCGGATCGTCGACGCCGGCCGGCTGCTGCCCGCGCGCATGCTGGAGCCGCCGTTCGTGCCCGCGCCGTCGACGCCGATGCTGCAGCCCGAAGGCGGCGCCGACCGCAACGCGATCCCGCTGTACACGCTACCGAACCAGCACATCGTCAACAACTTCTCGCCGACGATGCCGCTGCAGACCTCCGCGATGCGCTCGCTCGGCGCGCACACCAACGTCTGGGCGATCGAGAGCTTCATGGACGAGCTCGCGCACGCGGCCGGCGTCGATCCGGTCGAGTTCCGGCTGCGCCACATGGACGACCATCGCGCGCGCCAGGTCATCAAGCTCGTCGCGACGCACTTCGGCTGGCCGCGGCCGCCGCGCGCGCGCAACCGCGGCGTCGGCTTCGCGTTCGGCAAGTACAAGAACCTGATGGCGTACGTCGCGATCGCCGTCGAGGTGTCGATCGTGCCGGAGACGGGGCAGGTCACGCTCGAGCACGCGGAAGCGGCCGTCGACGCCGGCCAGATCGTGTCGCCGGACGGCATCCGCAACCAGATCGAAGGCGGCATCGTGCAGGCCGCGAGCTGGACGCTGTACGAGGCGCTGAAATACGACACCGAGCGGATCCGCAGCTTCGACTGGAGCAGTTATCCTATCCTGCGTTTCTCCGCCGCACCGCAAAGCGTGAAGGTGCACCTCGTCAATCGTCCGGGCGCGCCGTTTCTCGGTGCGGCCGAAGCGTCGATGGGGCCGACCGCCGGCGCACTGGCCAACGCGATCTTCGATGCGACCGGCCAGCGCATGCGGGAGATGCCGTTCGCCGGCGACGCGCTGAGAAAACGCATCGACGCGTAGCGCGCCGCGCGACGCCCGACCTACCCGCGCCGCTGGCGCCGGCACGCACCGGCGCCACGCGCCCACCGCCTGGAGAACCCCGACGATGGATACCTTGCTTTCGATGCGCGTGTTCACGCGCATCGTCGAAACCGGCAGCTTCACGCGCGCGTCGGACACCACGGGCCTCACGACGCCGCGCGTGTCCGCGCTGCTGAGCGCGCTCGAACAGCACCTCGGCTGCCGGCTGCTGAACCGCACCACGCGCCGCATCTCGCTGACCGAGGACGGTCAGGCGTACTACGAGCGCTCGGTCGCGGTGTTGCGCGAGATCGACGACATGGAGGCGTCGGTATCGCACGCGCGCAACGTGCCGCGCGGCCGCCTGAAAGTGAACCTACCGCCGGCGATGGCGCGGCAGGTCGTGGTGCCCGCGCTGCCGGAGTTTCTCGAAGCGCATCCGGGCATCATGATCGAGCTCGGCGTGACGGACCGGCAGATCGACCTGGTCGGCGAAGGCGTCGACTGCGTGGTGCGCATCGGCGCGCTCGACGACTCGGGGATGATCGCGAAGCGAATCGGCAGCCTGACCACCTGCACGTGCGCGTCGCCCGCGTACCTCGCCCGCTTCGGCGAACCCGAGACCGTCGACGATCTCGCGCAGCACGTCGCGGTCAGCCACATCTCGGCCGACACCGGCCGGCCGCGCGTGTGGGACTACGTGGTCGACGGCGAACCGCGCATCGTGCAGATGTGCGGCACGGTGGCCGTCAACGATGCGGACAACTACATCGAGTGCGGCGTGGCCGGCATCGGCCTCATCAAGACGTCGCTGTATCTGGTGGACCCGTACCTGAAGTCCGGGCGGCTGCGCGAAGTGCTGACCGCATTCAACGCGCCGCCGCGGCCGATCTCGGTGCTGTATCCGCCCAACCGTCACATCCCCGTCAAGCTCAAGGTGTTCGTCGACTGGCTCGCGAGCCAGTTCGAGCGGATTCCCACCCTGCAGGGCCAGCGCGGCTGAACCCGCGCGGCGCGGCACCTTTGCGTGCCGCGCAACGCTCGATTGCGCGCTCGCTCGATTCCCGTTTTATCGAATGATCAATAGTATCGACGGCAATGCGGTGCATCGTCGCCCGCCGGGCCGACAGGCGCTGCCGGCGCGGTGATACGGCGCCCGCCCTTCCCTTTTTCAGGAGTCGACCATGTCAGCAGATTCAACGCCGCTCGCGGCGGGCGCGCACGGCGCCAAACTCACGCAGGGGCTGATCCTGCTGTTCGCGTTCAGTTGCGGCGCGATCGTCGCGAACCTGTACTACGCGCAGCCGATCACCGAACTGATCGCGCCGGGGCTCCACATGTCGGGCGACACGGCGAGCCTGATCGTGTCGCTGACGCAGATCGGCTATGCGCTCGGCCTGTTCTTCATCGTGCCGCTCGGCGACCTGCTCGAGAACCGCAAGCTGATGATCGTGACGGCCGTCGTGTCGATCGCGAGCCTCGCGGCGGCCGCGTTCGTGCACACCGCCGGGCTGTTTCTGGCGATCTCGCTGCTGATCGGCTTCAGCTCGGTGGCGGTCCAGATCCTGGTGCCGCTCGCCGCGCATCTCGCGCCCGATCATTCGCGCGGCCGCGTGGTCGGCACCATCATGAGCGGGCTGCTGCTCGGCATCCTGCTCGCGCGTCCGCTGTCGAGCGTGGTCGCCGACGCGTTCGGCTGGCGCTTCGTGTTTGCGGCGGCGGCGGTGCTGATGACGCTCGTCACCGCAGTGCTCGCGCTGACGATTCCGGCGCGCCAGCCCGACCATCGCGCGACCTACTTCGAGCTGATCGGCTCGCTGCTGCATCTGGTCCGCACGATGCCGATCCTGCGTCACCGCGCGTTCTACCAGGGCCTGATGTTCGCGTCGTTCAGCCTGTTCTGGACCGCCGTGCCGGTCGAGCTGACGCGCCACTACGGTCTGTCGCAAACGGCGATCGGCGTGTTCGCGCTGGTCGGCGCGATCGGCGCGACGTCGGCGCCGGTGGCCGGCCGGCTCGCGGACGCCGGCCATACGGTGCGCGCGACGCTGATCGCGCTGATCGCCGGCGCCCTCGCGTATGCGATCGCGCTGGTGCACGGCGCGGGCCTGTACGGGCTCGTCGTCACCGGCATCGTGCTCGACTTCGCGGTGCAGATGAACATGGTGCTCGGCCAGCGCGAGATCTATGCGCTGCATGCGGCGAGCCGCAATCGCCTGAACGCGCTGTACATGACGAGCATCTTCGTCGGCGGCGCGCTCGGCTCGGCGCTCGCGAGCCCGCTTTACGAACGCGGCGGCTGGCCGCTCGTCGCGGCGGTGGCCGGTGTGTTCCCGGTCGTCGCGCTTGCGCACTACCTCGCGATCGGGCGGCCGCATGCGCGCCGCCACGCCCAAGGCTGACCGCGCGGACGTCACCGCGCCCAACGTGAAACGAAAGGAGTCCACCATGTCTTCCCTGCTCAGTGCCTACGACCTGCGCGGCCTCGCGCTGCCCAACCGTGTCGTGATGGGGCCGATGACGCGTTCGCGCGCGCCGTCGCGCGGCCTGCCGACCGAACTGATGGCCGAGTACTACGCGCAGCGCGCGTCCGCCGGGCTGATCGTGACCGAGGCGACCAACGTCAGCACGGCGTCCGCGGCGTTCGAATCGACGCCCGGGCTGATCGACGATGCGCAGGTCGCCGGCTGGAAGAAGATCACCGACGCCGTCCATGCGAACGGCGGGCGCATCTTCGCGCAGTTGTGGCACGGCGGGCGCGTCGGCTCGCTGGCGCTGCTCGACGGCGCCGCGCCGCTGTCGCCGTCGGGCGTGAACGACGACCTCGAACAGCTGCAGGTGTGGGCGCAGCTGCACAACGGCCATTACACGAAGATCCACGCGACGCCGTCGCGCGCGATGACGACCGACGAAGTGGTCGCGGCGGTCGCCGAATTCCGCCACGCGGCAATGCAGGCGATGGCCGCGGGCTTCGACGGCGTCGAGATCCATGCGGCCAACGGCTATCTGCCGCACCAGTTTCTGTCGTCGACGCTGAACCGCCGCGACGATCGCTACGGCGGCTCGGTCGCGAACCGCGCGCGCTTTCTCGAGGAGATCGTCGACGCGGTGGGCGGCGTGATGCCGCTGAGCCGCGTCGGCGTGCGCGTTTCGCCGTACGCGAAGTACAACAACGTGCGCGACGCCGATCCCGATGCGACCTACGCATACGTCGGGCGCATGCTCGACGACGCGGGCGTCGCCTACCTGCACGCGGCCGACACCAACGGCTGGAGCGGCGAGCCCGATCTGCCGCGCATCGTCGCGCAGGCGCGCCGGTCGTTCGGCGGCACGCTGATCGTCAACGGCGGCATCGCGCCGGACGCGGCGAACGCGCTGATCGATGCGGGCGACGCCGATCTCATCGCGTTCGCGCGTGCGTACATCGCCAACCCGGATCTCGTCGAGCGCATCGCGACGCGGGCGCCGCTCGCGCAGCCGAAGTCGATCGGCTGGTACGGCGGCGACCGCGCCGGTTACGTGGACTATGCGCGGCACGATGCGGCGGAAGCGGGGGTGTAGGGATGTGGGGGGCGGAGAGCGTGCAGTTACCCGTCGCCGCCCGCCCCGTCCCACGGCAGCCGGCCATCGCCCGGCCGCCCCGACGCCGTCACGCGTCGGTCCAGCGCGCGCCCAGCACGCGCCCGCAGAAGTTCGGCCGATGAAAATCCGGATCGGCGCGTTCGAGCACGTCGGCGCTCCACGTACCGAACGTCGACTGCGGCCGATGTTCGACGCCGCGCGCGACCGTGTCGAGAAACGCCTCGCGAAAACCGCTGCCGCGCGGGTACGCGGCCAGCAGCGCGGCCCGCTCGTCGGCCGTATAGGCGTCGAAGTCGGTCGCCATCAGATCGGTCGACACCGCACCGGCCAGCGCGCGCGCGAGCGGCGATGCGCGCACGGCCACGCCCGGCGTCGTATGCAGCGCGATCGCGTGCCACACGTCGTCGCGCATGCGCCGCGAGCGGCGATGCCGCAGCAGCAGCGCATGCGCGGCATCCGCCCCGTCGAGCTCGTAACGTGCGGTCGAGCGGCAGTACGCGTGGCTCAATCCCATGTTCACGTACATCGCGGCGACATACAGCGCATCGGCATCGCACGTGTCGCCCGCGCGCCGCGCGGCGAGCGACGCGAACACGAATACGCGCGCGGCGTGACCGGCGAGCGCGGCAGGCAACGATGCGCGCGCCGCGTCGGCCGCGTCGATCGCCAGCGGCGTGCGCGGAATGCGCACGCCGGCCACTTCGCCGCCGTCAGCCGGTGCGCGCGTGTGCGCAGCATTCATCTCGTCTCCTCATGCCCCGTGCACGGGGCGGAAAATCGTTCAATGCAACGCGCGGCCGCGCACGCGGCACGCCGGGCCGGCGCGCTAGAACGCGACGCAGCGGCAGCCGAACGCGTCGCAACGATCGCCGGCGGCGCTCGCCGTCGGGAAGCGCGAGCGCGCGAAGCGGCGTCCGTGGCCGCGGGTACGGCACGCGTCCATCCCCGGCTCGGCGCATGCGCCCGCCGCCGCCGACGCGCGCGCACGGGCTCGCGCGCCGCCCGCCGCATCGTCGGCGCCGCCGTCTGCGCCGCGGTCGGCCACCGGCGACCACGCGGGGCTGACGGGCGGCAACGGCGGCGCGAGCGACGCGAATTCGGCATCCGCGTGCACGACCTTGCCGTCCACGACCGTCAGCACCGACGACAACTGCGGAATGCGCGCGACGTCGATCGCGAAGTAGTCGTCGCTCAGCACCGCAAAGTCCGCGTATCGGCCGGGCGTCAGCGCGCCCTTGCGGTGCTCGTCCGCCGAGAACCACGCGCTGCCGAGCGTATGCACGCGCAGCGCCTCCATCCGGCCGAGCCGCGCACGCGCGGGGTACAGCACCGTGCCGCCCACCGAGCGCCCCGACACCATCCAGTACAGCGCGACGAACGGGTTGTAGCCGGCCGTCTGCGTCGCACCGGAGCCCGCGCCGACCGGCAGCCCGGCCGCGAGCATCGCGCGGATCGGCGGCGCGCGGCGCGCCGCGGCCACGCCGTAGCGCGCGATGAACGCCTCGCCCTGGAACGCCATGCGCGGCTGCACGGTCACGCCGCCGCCGAGCGCCGCGATCCGCGCGATATTGGCGTCCGACAGCGTTTCACAACGGTCGAAGCACCAGCGCAAGCCGTCGAACGGCAGCTCGCGGTTCACCGCTTCGAGAACGTCGAGGAAACGGCCGATCGACTCGTCGTAGGTCGCATGCAGCCGGAACGGCCAGCGGTGACGCACCAGCAGCCGCACGACGGCCGCGAGATCCGCCTCGAGCGACGCCGGCAGCTCGGTGCGCGGCTCGAGGAAGTTGCCGAGATCGACCGCCGAGAACAGCAGCCGCTCGCCGGCGCCGTGCGTGCGCAGGAACGCGTCGCCATCGCCGGGCGCCGTCAGCGCGATCCATTTCGCGAAGTCGTCGACTTCGCGGCCCGCATGCCGCGCGCCGAGCGCGTAGGCGATGCGCGTCGTCAGCTCGCCGCGCCGCGCGAGCGTCATGACGGCCGCATAGTCGTCCGGATAGACGAGGCCGTCGCCGCCCGCGTCGATCGCGCTCGTCACGCCGACGCGATTCAGCGCATGCATGAACTGTTGCGTCGAGTTGAGCCGGTCGCCGTCCGACAGCGCCGGCGCTGGGTCGAGCGCCGCGCTCAGCACGGCCGGGTCGGGCCGCGCGAGCAGCAGCCCGGTCGGTCGCCCGTAGCGGTCGCGCCGCAGTTCGCCGCCGCCCGGATCGGGCGTGTCGCGGTCGTAGCCGAGCGCGCGCAGCGCGGCCGCGTTCAGCCACGCGCTGTCGCCCAGGTGCTGGACGAACACGGGCGTATCGGGCGCGATTGCATTGAGCTCGGCCAGCGTCGGCCCGCGCTTTTCCGCGAACTGCAGCGCGCTCCAGCCGCCGGCGACGCGCACCCACTGCGGCGCAGGCGTGCGTCGCACCTGCCGGCGCAACCGGTCGAGCGCGTCGGCGAGCGACGGTATGCCGTCCCAGCGCAATTCGAGGTTGAAGGTCTGGCCGCCGCGGATCGCCTGCAGATGCGCATCGACGAGGCCGGGAATCACGGTGCGGCCGTGCAGGTCGATGCGCGTCGTGGCGACGCCCGCATGGCGCAGCACGTCGCGATCGTCGCCGGTCGCGACGATGCGCCCGTCCTTCACCGCGAGCGCGCTGACGAACGAGCCCCGCTCGTCCTGTGTCGCAATCTTGCCGTTGAAGACGACGAGATCCGCCGAGTGCGCGGGTTCCGTCGCTCTAAGCACTGTCGGGCCTCCGGTGCGCGGCGCGCCGCGCGGTCCGCGGCTCGTACGCACTCGCCAATGCGGCCGGCACGCGCACGGCGGCACGCATGCCGCCGACGCACAGCGGCCCCGCCGCCCCGAATGCGCGCATCGTCATGCCCCCTGCTGCGCCGCGTCGACGGCGTCGTGTCGGGCGCGCGGGCGGGACGGCACGGGCGCCGCGTCCTGACGCACGAAACTCTGCACCCGCAGCAGCCTGCGCACGTCGTGCGCGCGCGAGCGCGGGTCGAAGTCCTGCACGATGCCGGCGACCAGCGTCGACGCCTGCGCGGTACGCCCGCGCTCGATCAGGTGATCGGCGAGATCCAGCGAGCTGCGCAGCGCCCACATCCCGGCGCCCTGCGCGTTCGCCGTCTCGATCGCCATCTGCAGATGACGCTGCCCGTCCGCCTCGCATGCGACCGAGAGGTCCGCGCCGACGGTACGCGCGTGCTCGAGCATCGCGACGCCGCGCACGCGCAGCAGTTCGGGGACGAACAGGTGCTCGCCGTGCGCGCGGCAGCGCGCGAGCGTCGCGTCGAGCAGCGCGCGCGCCTGCGCCGCGCGGCCGGTGCGCACCAGCCCTTCCGCATACGCGACGTTCAGCGGCGCGAGCAGCCTGCGGAACCCGCTCGCGTCGACACGCTGCAGCGCCGGCTCGAGCCGCGCGAGCCCCGCGCCCGGATGGCCGGCCTGGATGTCGAACTGGCCGGTCAGGCATTCCGCGTGGCTGCGCCAGATGTCGAAGCCGTGCGCAGCGGCGCTCGCGCGCAGCGTCGCGAGATAGTCCGACGTGATGTCGTGATCGCCGTAGCGCAGCGCGATCGGCACGGCGGCCGCGCCGAGCACGATGCACAGCGCGAGCGGCGAGCCCGCGCGACGCGCACACTCGACCGCCTGCGCGGCGAAGCGCATCGCCGCTTCCGGCTCGCCCTGCATCCACACGAGCCGCGTGAGCATGGTGCGCGCGAGCGTCGCCACGTCGACGCCGAGCGCCGCCTGCGCGCACGGCGGTTCGCCGGCGTCCGCGAGGCCGGCCGTGGCCGCCTCCAGCCGCTCGCGCGCCTGCGCGTGCTCGCCGAAATAGTGCAGCGAGGTCGCGACCATCGCATGCGCGAGCAAGCGCTGCGACGGGTCGCCGCGCCGCTCGGCCGCGCGCTCGAAGCGCATCGCGTAGCGCAGCGATTCGTGGATGTCGGACAGCGTCAGCATCGTGTTCCACAATCCGACCAGCGCGCGCGCGTCGAACGCGTCGTCGCCGCTGCGGGCCGCGAGGCCCAGCGTGCGGTCCCACATCGCGGCCGCGGCCAGCGCATCGCCGTCGGTGTGCAGCACCGCCGACGCGCATGCAGCGCGCAACCGCATCTCGCGGCCCGCGTCGAGCGGGGCGGCGGCGCCGGCGTCCAGCGCGTCGAGCAGCTGTCTCGCGTGCGCGGCGGACTCGTGCATCCGCGCGGGCTCCTGCAATGCGTGCGTCAACAGGTCGGCGTCGGGGATGGCGGCGGCCGGCGGCGCCGGGTCGGTCGTGGCTTGGGCTTGGGCTTGGGCTTGGGCTTGGGCTTGGGCTTCGGCTTCGGCTTCGGCTTCGGCTTCGGCTTCGGCTTCGGCTTCGGCTTCGGCTTCGGCTTCGGCCGCTGCCATGATCCGGGCTTGCGCGTGGGCCTGCGCATGGACTTGCGCATCCGCCCGCGCATCGTCCGCGTGCGCCGCGCGCCCGTCCGCGTCCGCGTCCGTGCCCGCTTCAGCGCCGACACCCACACGCGCCGGCGCATGTTCGCGCTCGTACAGCGCGTGGCGCGCGGCGATCCGCTCGAACTCGCCCTCGTTGTGCAGTTTCTCCAGCGCATAGGCGCGCGTCGACTCGGTGAGCCGGTAGCACACGTACGCGCCATGGAATTCGACGCTCACCAGCGATTTCGCGACCAGTTCGCCGAGCACCGCGATCGTGTCCGACGCCGACGTGTCGGGCTCCGCGGCGACCGCGCGCGCGGCATCGAACGAGAACGGCCCGATGAAGCAGCCCATCCGGCGAAACAGCGCACGCGCGGTCGGATCGAGCAGCACGTAGCTCCAGTCGAACGTGGCGCGCAGGGTCTGATGGCGCGGCAGCGACGACCGCAGGCCGCCGGTCAGCAGGTTCAGCCGGTCGTCCAGCCGCGACGCGACGACCGCGAGCCCGAGCGTCGCCACCCTTGCCGCGGCCAGCTCGATCGCGAGCGGCAGCCCGTCGAGGCGCCGGCAGATGTCGCCCATCAGCCGCACGGCCGCTTCGTCGATCGGGCACTCCGGCGCGGCGGCGCGTACGCGTTCCAGGAACAGCGCGACGGCCGAGCACCGGGCGATTTCGTCGAACGACGCATCGCTTGCCGGCACCGCGAGCGGGCTCATCCGCAGCACCGCTTCGGCCGAGATGTGCAGCGGCTCGCGGCTCGTGACCAGCACGCGCAGCGACCCGGCAACGGAGGTGAGGGTTTCGACGAGCTTCGCGACCAGATCGACGATGTGCTCGGCGTTGTCGAGCACGAGCAGGCTGCGCGACTCGGCGAACGCGGCGCCGACGCACTCGACGGCCGGTACGCCGTCGACGCCGAGCGCGAGTTCGGCCGCGATCGCGATCAGCATGTCGTCGTGCGTCGACGCGGCTGCGAGCTCGACGAACAGCACGCGCTCGCGTCCGTGGCAGCGCGCATCGTGCGCCACATGCGCGGCGAGGCTCGTCTTGCCGATGCCGCCCGCGCCCACGAGCGTGACGACCGGCGTGCGCGCCAGCATGGCGACGATCTGCGCGAGCTCGGCATCGCGCCCGACCAGCGGCGGGGTCGGCACGGCGTGGGAGGCGTCGGGCAGCGCGGCGAGATCGGGGGCTGCGGACTCCACGAGCGCAACGGATCCAGCGGGCGCAGCGGCCGCGGACATGCCCTGCCCAGGCTCGCCGCCCTCTGGGACGTCCGGCGCCGGCCCGGCCGCGGCCGACGCGCTCGCGACGAGCAGATAGCCGCGCCCGGGAACCGTCTTGATCAGATCGCGATTCGCGCCGAGCGCCTTGCGCAGCGTCGCGACGTGCACCTGCAGCCGGTTTTCCTCGACGATCAGGCCCGGCCAGACCGCATCCATGATGTCGTCCTTCGACACGACCGAACCGCTCGCGCGGTGCAGCACTTCGAGGATGTCGAGCGCACGCGCGCCGATGCGCAGCGACGCGCCGTGACGACGAATGTCCCGCTGCTCGAAATCGACCGACAAAGTACCGATCTGGATCATGGCCGCCTCCGGGTACCTCAGGATGACCGCCGCATGAGCGCGGCAGCTCACGCGGCAGGAAGTCGGAGCCCGGCGCGCGATCGCGCCGGGCGGGGAAATATCGAATTGACGGCCCAGTGTAAAAGGACGTCCGGCGGAAATCTTGAAGAAAAATGCGCTGCGCGGGCGCCGCTGCGCCGCTCGGCGCGGTCACTTGCGTGTCGGGCAGCGCCGCTATACTGTGCCGGGCCCCGCGCACACGTGCCCCGCGCGGGCGTTCGGGCGTGCGGCCGTCGCGCCCGCGCATCGAAAGCCGATCGTCAGGGTCGCGAGCGGACCTTTGTACAAATTCATTTTGAATGCACGCGTGCCCGTATAAACTCGACTCGTCGTAACGCGCCACGAGTCACTCGCAGGAAAATCCATGCCCGACCTCGTCATCGCAGCGCCGGACGCCCCGGTCGCGCCAACGCCGAAAGACACGCTCGGCTGCGCGGCAAGCCTGCTGTCGAAGGACATCGAGACGGCCGCCGGCGGCCTGAAGCTGCACCGCAAATGCATGCGCGAGGCGCACGTCGAGCATATCGACATGCCCGCATGCGATCGCGGCTTCCTGGTCGGCGTATCGCTGAACGGCGGCCACCGCCGCACGCTCTACGGGCGCGCGGGCGCGAGCGAGCGCCGGTTCCAGCAACACTCGATCTACATTCGCGACTTCTCGCGCCATTTCCGCGCCGACCTGTACGGTAATTTCGACTTCGTGCTGGTCGAGCTGCCGCCCGCGTATCTCGAACGCGTCGGCCGGGAGCATGGCGGCAGCGCGGTCGGCGGCCTGACCTCGCGGCCCGACGTGCGCGACCCGGTGCTCGGCCATCTCGCGCACGCCGTCGCCGACAGCCTCGACGCGCCCGGTCCGCTCGATGCGCTGTTCATCGAGCAGATCGGGCTGGCGATGGGCACCCATCTGCTGCGCCGCTACGGCGCTGCGCGCGTGCGCGACCTCGAGCGCAAGGGCGTGCTGTCGCCGGCAAAAGTGGCGCTCGCGAAGGAACTGCTGATGGAGAAGGCGAACCTCGGCGTGTCGATCGAGGAAGTCGCGAACGAATGCGACCTGTCGCGCGGCTATTTCATCCGCGCGTTCTCCCGCACCACCGGCCGCACGCCGCACCAGTGGCTGCTCGAACAGCGCGTGACGCGGGCGCGCCATCTGATCGAGACGTCCGACATGACGCTCGCCGAGATCGCCGCCGATTGCGGGTTCTCCGACCAGAGCCATCTGAACCGCGTGTTCCTGCGCGTGATCGGCCATCCGCCCGGCGCGTGGCGCCGCGCGCGCTCGCGCTGATCGCGTCGGCCTGGCAACGGCGTCGGCGCGCAGCGCGCCATGCGAGGCTCATGAAACAGTTCAACGTCGACAGCGTGGCCGAGCTGCTGCGCCTCGCGCCGTCGAAGCAGCGGGCCTGACGTTGCGCGAAGCCGTCAGGCGTGCGCGTCGCAGAATGCACGCGCACACCTCGCAACCCTCCTCCCACCCCGCCCCTGAATCGTCCTGAAGATCGCCCACGCCGCCGCTGCGCCCCACGCAGCCGACGCTAGAATGCGAACCGCATGCAACGCGACGTTGCGACACGCACGAGGGCGACCCGATGGACAAATTCTCCGCGCTGCGCGCGTTCGTTGAAGTGGCCGAAGCCGGCGGTTTCTCGAGCGCCGGACGGCGTCTCGAACTCGCCGCTTCGTCGGTGGTGCGCGCGGTGGACGCGCTCGAGGCATCGCTCGGCACGGTGCTGTTCAACCGCACGACCCGGCAGGTCACGCTGTCCGATGCCGGCGTCGTCTACTACGCGCGGGCGAAGCGCGTGCTGGAGGAACTGGCCGATGCGGATGCGCTCGTCGCCGACCGCGGCAGCGAGCCGTCCGGGCCGCTGCGCGTGTCGGTGCCGGTCGCCTACGGGCTGCGCCGCATCGCGCCGCACGTCGCGACGTTGCTCGCGCGCCATCCGAAGCTCGACATCGACCTGCAGCTCACCGACGAACGCGTCGACCTCGTGACGAGCCGGATCGACGTCGCGATCCGGCTCGGCGACGCGGCGCCGAGCGCAGACGTCGTCGCGCGCCCGCTCGGCACGTTCCGGCGCCACGTGGTCGCCAGCCCCGGCTACCTCGACGCGCACGGCACGCCGGCCACGCCCGGCGACCTGGTCGACCACGCGTGCCTGCGCTTTCACTTCGGCGTCGACCAGCAGGCGTGGACCTTCGTCGGCGCGCAGGGGACCACGCAGGTCGTCGTCGCCGGCCGGCTCAAATCGAATCACAGCGAAGTGCTGCGCGAAGCGGCGCTCGACGGCGCGGGCATCGCGCTGCTGCCCGACTGGCTGGTCGATGCGGACGTCGAGGCCGGCCGCCTGCGGCGTCTGTTCGACGACTACGACGTCACGCCCGGCGCCGCACGCGCGGTGATCACCGCGCTGTACCTGCCGAACCAGCGCGGCTCGAAGCGCGTCGCCGCGTTCATCGACTTCATCGCCGCGCTCGCCCGCGCGCCGGCATGACGCGTCACACGTCAGCCGTCACACGCGTCACCAGCCGAACTTCGCTTCCATGCCGACGTAGTCGGCATTGCGCGCGCCGAGCGCGCGAATCGACGAGCCGAGCTCGAAGTGCACGGCCTCGAGCGCGAGCGCGAGGTTCGCGTTGACCAGCCAGTCGACGCGCGCCTGCGCGTACATGCCGGTCCATGCCCCGCCCTTGCCCGCCGTGCCCGGCACGGCCGACATCCCCTGCCCGTAGATCGCGTCGGCCGTGGTCTGCCGCCACTGGAAGCCGACGGCCGTGAGCACCGTCACCGAGCTGGACGGCTTGAACGTCAGCGACGGCTTCACGTGGATCAGGTTGCTGTACCCCGTGTAACCGGCGAGCGTGAAGTAATAGCCGTTCGGAAACATCGGGTTGAACGTGCCGACGCGGTGGTCGCCCGGATGCGCGTCGCCCGACGCGCCGTCGACCTGGATGCCGACGCGCGGCGTGCCGGGCGTCTTCGCGAACGTATAGCCGCCCAGTGCGCCGAACGCCCACGCGCCGACCGTGTCCTGTCCGACGTGACCGGTCTGCAGCATCGCCTCGACGTCCCAGTCGAGCGAGTCGGCCTTGCCCGCGTAGCGCACGTCGAACACGTCGCGGCGCTCGGTGCCCGCCGCGTCGGCGAAGCGCGCGTTGTCGCGCGTATAGCGCGACCAGTACGCGGACAAGTCGCCGGGCCCCGTGCCGTTGCGCTCGACGCGCACGCCGTCGAAGCGCAGATGGCGGTTCGACACGTCGTCGAACGCCGCGTCGTCGCGGTACTGCACGGGCCGCGTCACATAGCCGATCAGCCGCCACTTGCCGATTTCATAATCGGCCCACAGGCCGTCGTAGGCCTGCCGCACGTTCGGACCGTCGCGCACCGACACGAAGCGCTGCAAGTCGAACGCCATCTCCTGCCGGCCGATGCGCGTCTTGATCGTGCCGGGCCCCACCTGATCGACGTACGCGACGAACGCCTGTTCGAGATCGAGCTGATCCTTGTCGACCGGGCCGACCGTGTTCTTGCCGAACGGCCGCGCGTCGACGAACTGCACGAACGCCTGCAGATGGCCGCGATAGCGCAGGTCCGCATGGACGTTCGCGCGCTGGATCACGTAGTTGTCGTCGTGCGCCGCGCCCAGCCCGAACAGCGGCGCGTTGTTCAGCTCGAAGCGCTCGCGCAGGCTCGCGCCGAGCGACAGGTAGGTCGACGGGTCGTCGCCGAGCGGCACGTATTTCAGCGAGTCGAACGGCTTGCGCGGCACGCACGGGTTCGCGAGCACCGACCAGTCTTCCTGCCAGCGGTTGAACAGCACGACGGGCCGCTTCGCGGTACACGTCGCAGCGGCCGCGGCTGCGGGTGTCGCAGGGGGCGTGGCGGCCGGTGCGGCCGCCGGGGCCGTCGCGTCTGCCGCTTCGGCGCCGGCCGCCGCGCCCGCGTGCAACGCGACGCCGCCCGCCAGCACGACGCACGGCAGCGCGCCGCGCCACGCTCGGTTCATCGGGCGGCGCACGGTTATTTCGTCCGCGCGTGGATCTCGGCGACGTAGCCGCCGGGGAACTGCACCAGCGCCGCCTCGCGGCCGTCCGATGCGAACGGCGGCACGAGCACGGTCACGCCGGCCGCTTCGGCCTTCTTCAGCGTCGCGGCGAGATCGGTCACTTCATAGCCGGTCATCTCGCGGCCGAACGGATAGGGCAGATGGCCGTCGGTCGCCAGCACGGTCATCTTGCCGAAGCCCGATTCGATCCGGATGCGGCGATACGTGTCGTTCGGCCGGCCGATCTCGACGCCCGGCGCATGGCGCACGTCCGACACGATCTTGCCGTGCGAGAACGCGACGAAGTCGCGCGCGAGCTTGCTCGCGCTTTGCGGCGACACGTACACGCGATTCTCCGGCACCGTCTGCAACGGGTCGTAGTTCGGCGCCTGCGTGTGCCAGTAGAGCTGCATGTTCACGCCGCCCGGCCAGCGGACGATCGCGTCGCGCCCGATCGGATCGGGGAACGTCGCGACGATGACGTCGGCGCCGTGCGCGCGCGCCGACTTCACCGCCACGTCGATGTCGCTGACCAGATAGCCGGTGCGCTCGTCGCAGAACGGATACGGGATCGGCGTCTTGAAGCCGAACACCGAGATCGTGCCGACCGGCGTCAGCACGAGTTGCGACATCGTCTGGCTCGGCGTCGGCGTGACCTGGAACACGCCCTGCTGCGATTTCTTGCCGCCGAAGGTCGCGACGAAGCTGTCGGTGAAGCGGTCGAAGTTTTCCGGCGCCACGCACACATGGGTCGTGTCGTACTGCGGGCCTACGGCGACGGCCGGCAGGCGCGTCGAGGCGGCCGGCGACGCGATGTCGTCGAGGTGGGTTTCGTCGGCATGGGCGGGCGCGCCGACCAGCAGCGCGGCGAGTACGGCCGACGCCGCGGCGGTCGAGCGCAGCATGCTGCGCAGATTCAGTGAACTCATCGGGTTTCTCCTTGATGGTGACGCGCGGGGCGTGGCGCCGCGCGCGGATTCGGATTCAGCGGGATGCGGGCCGCGCGTCGCGGCGGCCCGCGCGACAGGCAAGAAACACCAGCACCGCCAGCGGCAGCGCGAGCGCCCAGAACCCCGCATACAGATACGCGGTCGCACCGGCGCCCGCGCCGAGCGCAAAACCGGCGACCGGCGGCAGCGTGCGCCGCAAGCGCGCGCGGGCGGCTTCCCGCTCCGCGGGCGCGGCGATCGGCACGAGCCAGTCGAATGCGTCGATGACGGCCTGCGTGACGTTGCCGGTCATCACGGTGTTCGCCACCACCGAGCGCGCGGTCAGCCGGCCGTGGGCGTTCTGCACGCCCATCGCCGCGGCGCCGAGCAGCCCGCAGAGGATCGTCGCGGGCGCATCGGCGCTCGCGATCGGCGACGCCGCCACCCCGGCCAGCATGAAGCCGGTCAGCAGGATCGCCTGCATCGCATACAGCGAGCACGCGCGCGGGCCGTGGCCGCGCACGCGCATCCGGTGATCGAGCAGGCGGGCGGCGACGATCCCGGCGATGAACGCGGGAAACGCGAGCCACTTGATCACGAGGCCCTGCCCGACGCCCGCGATGCCGGAGCCGATCAGGATGAAGTTGCCGGTGACGTGCGCGGTGAACAGCCCGAACAGCGCGACGAAGCCGAGCGTGTCGACGTAGCCCGCGATCGACGCGAGCATCACGTCCTCGCCGGCCACGTGATCGGGCGCGCTCGCGCCGCTTGCCGCTAGCTGGCCGGCTGGCATGACGCACCTTCCTTCATGTTCTGCGGCGCGCGCATCGGCGCGGCCATCAAGGGAAGCGCGGGCTCGCCCGCGACGATGACGATGTCGAGCGGCCCGGCGGGCGGGAGCGACGACGGCACGAGCGACGGCACGCGCGCCAGGTGGTACGGCGGGCCGGCTGCGATGCCGGCTCCCAGCGAGATCAGATGAGGCATGGTCCGTTTCGGTTGCGGCGCACGGGCCGGCGCCGGGCGGCGTCCGATGCGTGCGGCGATCACGGAGCAGCCTAAGGAACGCCATCCTTAAAGTCATGGCGGCGAACTTAAATCTTCTGAATCCGGCGGCCGGCTCGCCTTGCTATTTTTCGACCGATAAGTGCAGAATGGGCGCCACTCAGGAGCCGATGGATGACCGAAACCAAGCGCAAAGCAGCGTCCCGCCCGAGCCGGACGGCGGCCGCCGAACCGGCCGCCACGCCGGGCCGCCGCCTCACGCCGGAGGCCCGCGAGCGGCAGATCGTCGAAAAGGCGGTCGAACACTTCGCGACGCACGGCTTTTCCGGCAGCACGCGCGAGCTGGCGCGGCAGATCGGCGTCACGCAGCCGTTGCTGTACCGCTACTTCCCGAGCAAGGAAGCGCTGATCGATCGCGTGTACGACGAGGTCTACACGTGGAATCCCGATTGGGAAAAACTGATCGCCGACCGGACGATTCCGCTGCAACAGCGGCTCGTCGCGTTCTATCGTTCGTACGCGCAGACGATCCTGCGGCGCGCATGGATCCGCACCTTCATCTTCGCCGGCCTGAGCCGCGAAGGGTTCAATACGCGCTATCTGTCGCGGCTGCGCGAGCGCGTGTTCCTGCCCGTGCTGCGCGAGCTGCGCCATGAATACGACATCCCGACGCCGGCGTCCGACGCGCAGCGCAATGCGGAGATCGAGCTGGTGTGGAGCCTGCACGCGAGCATCTTCTATCTCGGCGTGCGCAAATGGGTGTACGGGCTGCCGGTGCCCGACGACGTCGACGCCGAGATCGAGCGGCAGATCGACGCGTTCCTGAACGGCACGCCGGCCGCGCTGAAGCGCGTGGCGGCGGACACGCCGCCGACGACGACTACACCCGCCCCAACGCCCACGCCCGCGCCCACACCCACACCGCGCCGCAAGCGCGGGTAGCGCAAACCCCGCCCGCCGTCCGAGCGCTTCAGAACGATTCAACTCGCGCGCGCCCATCCTGCCCTAAGCTCGGTGCGATATCGGCGCTACGCCGCCGCGCGCGGCCGCCCGCCGTGCGCATGGATCTTCGTCGGGAGCACACATCATGGAACGCGCATCGGGCCGCAAGGCCGTCATCGTCGGCGGATCGGTCGGCGGCCTGTTCGCCGCGACCGCGCTACGCGCGCGCGGCTGGCACGTCCGCGTGTTCGAGCAATCGGCGCGCGAGCTCGACAGCCGCGGCGGCGGCATCGTGCTGCAACCGCCGATCGAGCGCGCGTTCGCGTTCGGCGGCGTCGCGCTGCCCGCCAACGCGGGCGTCGATTCGATCGAGCGCATCTACGTCGACGCGCAGGATCGCGTCGTGCAACGCCTGACCATGCCGCAAACGCAAACCGGATGGAACGTGATCTATACGGCGCTGAAGCACGCGCTGCCGGACGACGTGATCCATGCCGGCGACGCGTTCGAGCGGTTCCAGCAGGACGGCGACCGGGTCGTCGCGCAGTTCGCGAGCGGCCGCGTCGAGACGGCCGATCTGCTGATCGGCGCCGACGGCGCGCGCTCGACGGTGCGCGCGCAATTGCTGCCGGACGTGCGGCCCGCGTATGCCGGCTACGTCGCGTGGCGCGGGCTCGTCGACGAACACGCGCTGCCCGAGCAGGTGCTGTACCTGCTGCGCGAGCGCTTCACGTTCCAGCAAGGCGGCGCGCACCTGTTCCTGACCTATCTGGTGCCCGGCGCGGACGGTGCGATCGAACCCGGCAAGCGGCGCGTGAACTGGGTCTGGTATCGCCGTCTCGCGCCGGAGCGGCTGACGTCGCTGTTCCTGACCCGCGACGGCACGCAGCGCGACGGGTCGCTGCCGCCGGGCGCGATGCGCGACGACAACCGCGCCGAACTCGTGGACGCCGCCGACCGCATGCTCGCGCCGACGCTCGCCACGCTCGTCGACACGACACCGGCCCCGTTCGCGCAGGCGATCTACGATCTGGCCGTCGAGCGCATGGCGTTCGGCCGCACCGTGCTGCTCGGCGATGCCGCGTGCGTCGTGCGCCCGCACACCGCGGCGGGCGTCGCGAAGGCGGCGGACAACGCGGTCGCGCTCGCCGCGGCACTGCTCGACGTCGCGCCGGGCGCGGTGTTCGACGCCGCACTCGCGACCTGGGATGCCGATCAGCGCGCGGCGAGCGCGCTGGTGTCCGCGCGCGGCATCGCGCTCGGCGCGCGCTTGATGGGCGCCGCCTGAGCATGCGCGACCCGCGCCTCGCCCGTCGCAGCCGAGCCCGAGCCCATGCCCGCGACCGCACGCTCGGGCGTCGCGTCGTGCTGCGGATTCAACGCGGCGAGCACGCTGGCGCGTCCGCCGTCGTCGTCGGGCAATTGCGGCTGGCCGCGCGCGAACGCCGGTGCGACGGCGGCCGCGAGCGCTGCGGCGAGCGCCAGCGCCGTCACGCGCGCCACGACCACACGGGCCTTCACAACGCACTCCCCGTCGACCCGGACTGCGCCGCCGCGGCGCTCTGCGTGTGCTGCTCGCCATGCCCGAGCGCATACAGCTCGCGGTTGCGCTCGATCGTCGGCGCGCTCGGCGGGTAATCCCAGCGCGACGTCGGCACCGTGCCGTCACGCTGGGCCTGGACCAATTCGGCGAGCACGTCGGCGCGGGTCAGGCCCGCCGAGGCGCTCTGGGCGAACGCGGCCACCGGCGTGCCGATGGTGAGCGCGAGCAAGGCGGCTGCAATCATCCTGCGGTTCATGATGGAACTCCCGGAAACGATTCGATGAAGACGCATCGTCGATGCGCCGCCGGCACGAGCCCCGATGCGACTCGCTGCCTGACGTCTTCATTCTGGCGATCGCGGTGCACGCGACGCTGACCGGAACATGACAAATTCGTCATCCGCCGCCGCCGCACGCGGATGACGGTTTCGTAATCTTCGCGACAGGCTCGGGTCAACGCCGCGCCGGCAGACTGCATGCTCGCCGCATCGAACGCGGCATCCGTGCCCTGCTTCGAGGAACAACATCATGTGGATCGTCCGGCTCGCATTGCGCAGGCCCTATACGTTCGTCGTGCTCGCGCTGCTGATCTTCATCGCGGGGCCGCTTGCGCTGCTGCGCATGCCGACCGACATCTTTCCGAACATCGACATCCCGGTCGTCAGCATCGTCTGGTCGTACAACGGCTTCTCCGCCGAAGACATGGCCAAGCGCATCACGTCGAACTACGAGCGCGCGCTCACGTCCGACGTCGACGACATCGAGCACATCGAATCGCAGTCGCTGAACGGCGTGTCGGTCGTGAAGGTGTTCTTCCACCCCGGCGCGGACATCAATCGCGCGATCGCGGAAGCCGCCAGCAACGCCGCGTCGATCCTGCGCATCCTGCCGCCCGGCACGCTGCCGCCGAACATCATCACGTACAACGCGTCGACGGTGCCGATCCTGCAGCTCGGGCTGTCGAGCGACACGCTCGCCGAACAGCAGCTGTACGACCTCGGCAACAGCTTCATCCGCACGCAGCTCGCAACCGTCCAGGGCGCGGCCGTGCCGCTGCCGTACGGCGGCAAGATCCGCCAGATCGTCGTCGATCTCGACACGCGCGCGCTGCAGGCGAAGGGGCTCGCGCCGATCGACGTGGTGAACGCGATCAACGCGCAGAACCTGATCCTGCCGGGCGGCACCGCGAAGATCGGCACGCACGAGTACGACGTGCAGCTGAACGGCAGCACGCAGACGGTGGTCGCGCTGAACGACCTGCCGGTGAAGACGATCGGCGGCAGCGTCGTCTATGTGCGCGACGTCGCCCACGTGCGCGACGGCTACGCGCCGCAGACCAACATCGTGCGCGCCGACGGCAAGCGCGCGGCGCTGCTGACCGTCGAGAAGACCGGCGGCGCATCGACGCTGACGATCATCGACCAGGTGAAGGCGATGCTGCCGAAGATCGCGGCCGGGCTGCCGAAGGCGCTGCACATTGCGGCGCTCGACGACCAGTCGGTGTTCGTGAAGTCCGCGATCCAGGGCGTCGTGCGCGAGGCGCTGATCGCCGCGTGCCTGACCGCGCTGATGATCCTGCTGTTCCTCGGCAGCTGGCGCGCGACGCTGATCATCGCGGTGTCGATTCCGCTCGCGGTGCTGACGTCGCTGCTCGCGCTCGGCGCGCTCGGCCAGACCATCAACATCATGACGCTCGGCGGGCTCGCGCTGGCGGTCGGCATACTCGTCGACGACGCGACCGTCGCGATCGAGAACATCACGCATCACCTCGAACGCGGCGAGCCGCTCGAGGACGCGATCCTCACCGGCGCCGGCGAGATCGCAGTGCCGACCTTCGTGTCGACGCTGTCGATCTGCATCGTGTTCGTGCCGATGTTCCTGTTGACGGGCGTCGCGCGCTACCTGTTCGTGCCGATGGCCGAGGCGGTGATCTTCGCGATGGTCGCGTCGTACTTCTTCTCGCGCACGCTGGTGCCGACGCTCGCGATGGTGCTGATGCGCGCGAAGGGCCAGGGCCGCCCGCCGCGCGGCGTGTTCGCGCGTATCGCCGGCCTGCAGGCCGCGTTCGAACGCCGCTTCGACGCGATCCGGCTCGGCTATCGCGCGCTGCTCGCCGCGGCGATCGCGCACCGGCGCCGCTTCGCGGCCGCGTTCGTGCTGGCGTGCGTGGCGTCCACGGGCCTGTTCGCGTTCGCCGGCCAGGACTTCTTCCCGGCGATCGACACCGGCGAGATCCGCCTGCATCTGCGCGCGCCGACCGGCACGCGGATCGAGCAGACCGCACGGCTGACCGACGAAGTCGAGGCCAAGGTGCGCAGCGTGATTCCGGCGCGCGAACTGGCCGGCATGCTCGACAACATCGGCGTGCCGGTGAGCGGGATCAACCTCACCTACGACTCGTCCGACCCGATCGGCACCGAGGACGCCGACGTGATGATCACGCTGAAGCCGGGCCACGCGCCGACCGCCGCGTACGTCGCCCGGCTGCGCAACCTGCTCGCGCAGTCGTTCCCCGGCGTGACGTTCGCGTTCCTGCCGGCCGACATCGTGAGCCAGATCCTCAATTTCGGGCTGCCCGCGCCGGTCGATATCCAGATCGTCGGCAACAAGCTGGATCAGAACCGCGCGGTCGCGAACGCGCTGCTCGCGAAACTGCGCGGCGTGCGCGGTTTGGTCGACGCGCGCATCCAGCAGCCCGGCGACGAGCCGGCGATCGACGTGAACGTGGACCGCACCAAGGCGATCGAGGCCGGGCTCCAGCAGCGCGACGTCGCGCAGAACCTGTTGATCGCGCTGTCCGGCAGCTCGCAGACGACGCCGAACTTCTGGCTCGATCCGCGCAACGGCGTGAGCTACCCGGTGCTCGTGCAGACGCCGCAGTACACGATCGATTCGCTGCAGGCGCTCGCGAACGTGCCGTTGCCGACCAGCGGCACGCCGGCGCCGCAGCGCCCGGCCGGCGGCCCGGCGGCCGGTGCGCCCGCGCAAAACCTGCTCGGCACGCTCGGCAGCTTCTCGCGCACGACGCAGCAGGCGGTCGTGTCGCACTACAACGTGCAGCCGGTGCTCGACATCTTCGCGTCGGTGCAGGGGCGCGACCTCGGCGCGGTCACGGCCGACGTGACGAAGCTCGTCGACGACGCGCGCGCGCAGCTGCCGCCCGGCTCGTCGATCGTGCTGCGCGGTCAGGTGCAGGCGATGCACGAGTCGTTCGCCGGGCTGCTCGGCGGTCTCGCGCTCGCGATCGCGCTGGTCTACCTGCTGATGGTCGTCAATTTCCAGTCGTGGCTCGATCCGCTCGTGATCGTCGGCGGCCTGCCGGCGTCGCTGGCCGGCATCGCGTGGATGCTGTTCGTGACGCGCACGACGCTGTCGGTGCCGGCGTTGACCGGGACGATCCTGTGCATCGGCATCGCGACCGCGAACAGCATCCTCGTCGTCAATGCGGCGCGCGAGCTGCTCGCCGGCGGCGCATCGCCGTGGCAGGCCGCGCTCGACGCCGGCTTCAGCCGCTTCCGTCCGGTCGTGATGACCGCGCTCGCGATGCTGATCGGGATGCTGCCGATGGCGCTCGGCCTCGGCGACGGCGGCGAGCAGAACGCGCCGCTCGGCCGCGCGGTGATCGGCGGGCTCGCGTTCGGCACGCTGTCGACGCTGCTGTTCGTGCCCGTCGTGTTCGGCTTCGTGCACGCGTGGCTCGAGCGGCGTCGCGACGCGGCGCGCGCGCGTCGTGCGTCCGATATGCCCAGTGCGCCCGGTGCGCCCGATACGCCGGCGCTGCGTTGAGCGCGGACGGCCGCTCCTTCATCCCTCGACTCGCCCCGACCCCGGACCCATCATGAACGACTCGATCGAACCCGTCGCCCCGCCGCCGGCTGGCGAAGCCGGCACTTCAACCGCCGCGATTGCGACGCCAGCGACGTCTGCTACGCGCGCCACCTCGGCCACGTCTGCTACGTCCGCCACGTATGCCACGCCCACCGCCACGCCCACCGCCACACCCTATGCAGCACCCGACGCGCCGCCCGCCCGCGGCGGCCGCAAGCTGGCCGTGCCGCTCGCCGGCATCGCACTGGCGGCCGCGCTGCTCGCGATCGGCATCGTGCCGCGCCTCGACGCGCGCGCCGCGCAGCGTGCGCAGGTGGCCGCGCAGCAGGTGCTGCCGGTATCGGTGATCGTGCCGGGCGCGGCGCCGGCCGACCAGACGCTGACGCTGCCGGGTGCGGTGATGCCGTACGAGGAGGCGTCGATCTATGCGCGTACGAGCGGCTACATCGCGCACTGGAGCGCCGATCTCGGCGCGCACGTGAAGGCCGGCCAGCCGCTCGCGCAGATCGCCGCGCCCGACCTCGACGCGCAGTTGCGCCAGGCGCGCGCCGACGCGGCCACCGCGCAGGCGAACTACGACTATGCGAAATCGACCGCGCAGCGCTGGCAGCAGATGCTCGCGACGCAGTCGGTGTCGCAGCAGGACGCCGACACGAAGACCGCCGACATGAACGCCAAGCGCGCGATGCTCGCCTCCGCGCAGGCCAATGTCGCGCACCTCGCCGAACTGGTGTCGTACGAGTCGGTCACCGCGCCGTTCGACGGCGTGATCACCGCGCGCGACGTCGACGTCGGCACGCTCGTCACCGCGGGCGGCACGCCGGGCAGTGCGGGGCTGTCCGGCGAACTGTTCCATCTCGAGCAGACCGACACGCTGCGCGTGTTCGTCGACGTGCCGCAGGACAGCGCGACCGGCATCACGACCGGCACGCAGGTCTACCTGAGCACGCAGCAGTATCCGGGGCGCCGCTTCGCCGCGCGCGTCACGCGCACCGCCGGGGCGATCGATCCGGTCACGCGCACGCTGCGCGTCGAGATCGACGTCGACAACCGCGACGGCGCGCTGCTGCCCGGCGCGTATGCGCAAGCGCATCTCGTCGTGCCGAGCGCGGCGCCCGCGCTCGAATTGCCGGTCAGCGCGCTGCTGTTCCGTCCGGACGGCGTGACGGTCGCGACCGTCGACGCGCACGGACGCACCGCGCTGAAAACCGTGCAGATCGGCCGCGATTTCGGCACGCGGGTCGAGATCGTCGCGGGGCTCGCGCCGACCGATCGCGTGATCGACAACCCGGGCGATGCGATCGCCGCGGGGGAAGCCGTGAAGATCGTGGCCCGCGCGGGTTCGGCAGTTGGCGCACCGGTTGCCCCACCCGCTGGCGCGTCGGTTGCGTCATCCGTTGCCGCGCCGCTTGCCGCATCGTCCGCGCACGCCGTGCCGTCCCGGCCCACGACCGCCGCGTCACCGGCGTCTGCGTCGACATCGACACCGACCCACAGCTGATTCATCGACGACCACCCACGAGATGCCTGCCATGCGCCTTCTTCGTCATCCGCTCCCGTTTGCCCGGCGCATCGTCGCGCTCGGGGCCGCCGCCGCCCCACCGCCATCTGCGTCGACATCGACACCGACCCAAAGCTGATTCATCGACGACAACCCGCGAGACACCTGCCATGCGCCTTCTTCGTCATCCGCTCCCGTTTGCCCGGCGCATCGTCGCGCTCGGCGTCGCCGCCGCGCTGAGCGCGTGCTCGACGCTGCCGCCGTACGCGCCGCCGTCCGTCGCCGTGCCCGCCCGTTACGCGGGCGCCCCGGCCGCCGCAGCGGCCCAGGCCGGCTGGCACGTCGCGGTGCCGGCCGACGCCGCCGCGCGCGGCGCGTGGTGGACCGTGTTCGGCGACGCCGACCTGAACGCGCTCGAAGCCCGCGTCGACGTGTCGAACCAGACGGTGAAGAAAGCCGTCGCCGATCTGCAGCAGGCGCGCGCGATGGTCGATTACCAGCACGCCGGCTTCCTGCCGACGCTCACCGCGGGCGCCGCGCAAAGCCGCGCGCGCGTGTCGCAGAACCGGCTCGGCTCGTCGCTCGCCGGCAAGACCACGCCCGACTATCAGGCCGGCGTCGCCGCGAGCTGGGAGCCCGACGTGTTCGGCCGCGTGCGCGACGCGGTGGCCGGCGCGCAGGCCGATGCGGCCGCGAGCGCGGCCGACCTGCAGGCGGTGAAGCTGTCGGTGACCGCCGAACTCGCGACCGACTATTTCGCGCTGCGCTCGCTCGATACGCAGAAGCAGTTGCTCGACGACACGGTGCGCGCGTACGCCGACGCACTCACGCTGTTGCAGCAGCAGTTGGCGGCCGGTGCGATCGACGCGTCGGCGGTCGCGCAAGCCGACACGCAGCTCGAAGCGACGCGCACGCAGGACACCGACATCGACGCAGCGCGCGCGCAGCTCCAGCATGCGATCGCGACGCTCGTCGGCGAGAGCGCGTCGACCTTCGCGCTGCCGCCGCGCGTGACGCCGTTCGCGGTGCCGGCCATTCCGGCCGGCGTGCCGTCGCAGCTGCTCGAACGGCGGCCCGACATCGCGGCGGCGGAACGCCGCGTCGCGGCCGCGAACGCGCAGATCGGCGAGGCGCGCGCCGCGTTCTTCCCCGATCTCGTGCTGTCCGCGAGCGCCGGCCTCGAAAGCTCGTTCTTCGCGCCGTGGCTCACCGCGCCGAGCCTGTTCTGGTCGATCGGCCCGCAGCTCGCCGGCACGCTGTTCGACGGCGGACGCCGCAGCGCGTCGCTGCGCGGCGCGCACGCGCAATACGACGGCGCGGTCGCCGGCTATCGGCAAACGGTGCTGGTCGCGTTCCAGCAGGTCGAGGATCAACTGTCGACGATCGCCGCGCTCGCGTCCGAAGCGCGCAGCCAGCAGCGCGCGACCGACGCGGCCGACCTGTCGCTGCGGCTCACGACGAACCGCTTCAACGCGGGCGCGGTCAGCTATCTGGACGTGGTCACCGCCCAGACGATCGCGCTGACGAACCGCCGCACGGCCGACCAGATCGACGCGCGCCGCATGGAAGCCGAAGTCGGCTTGCTGAAGGCGCTGGGCGGCGGCTGGCAAGGCGCCGCGGGCCGCGACGCAGACGCGGCGGCCGGCGCGCAACCGGCGCCGTCAGCGGCGACGAACGACCGCGCGGCCGTCACGCCGGCGGCGGCGGGTTGAACGTGAGGATGAAACGCGTGCCGCGCGCATCGCTCTCGACGCGCACGCTGCCGCCGTGCAGCTCCATCACCGAGCGCACGATCGCGAGGCCGAGCCCGGCCGTGCCGCCCGGCGCACCGCCGCTGCGCGCGGGGTCGCCGCGCACGAACCGGTCGAAGATCCGCGGCAGCAGCGCCGGGTCGATCGGCTCGCCCGGATTCGCGACGACGACCTGCACGGCGTCCGCCGTTTCGTCGACCGCCAGCGTGATCACGCCGCCGGCCGGCGTGTAGCGCAGCGCGTTGGCGAGCAGGTTGCCGATCGCGCGGCGGAACAGCTCGACGTCGGCCGTCAGCCGGCCGTGCCCTTCGACGCGCAGCGTCGAGCCCGCTTCGTCGGCGAGCCCCTCGAAGTATTCGGCGATGCGATCGAGTTCGTCGCGCACGTCGAACGCGCGTTGCCGCGTGACGAAGCTCGGGTGCTCGGCGCGCGCGAGAAACAGCACGTTGTCGATCATCCGCGCGAGACGGTCGTATTCCTCGAGGTTCGATTCGAGCAGCGCCTGGTATTCGTCGGCCGAGCGCGGCCGCGCGAGCGCGACTTCCGTTGCGCCGCGCATGTTGTTCAGCGGCGTACGCAGGTCGTGCGCGAGATCCGCGCTGAACTGCGACAGGTGCGCGAACGCCTGCTGCAGGCGCGCGAGCATCGCGTTCTGCGCGTCGACCAGCGCGCGCAACTCGTGCGGCGCGCGCGACGCGTCGAGCCGCGTGTCGAGCTTGTCGACCGTGATCCGGCCGGTGTTCGCGACGATCTCGCGCAGCGGCGCAAGCGCCGTGCGGATCAGCCAGTAGCCGAACAGCAGCGCGAACAGCGCGCCTGCCGCTCCCGCAACCTTCAGCCGGTCTCGGTAGCCGTCGAGCAGCTGCGCGCGGTCGTGCATATTGCGCGCGATCGCGATGCGGATCGGCGTGTGATCGCCGAGCGCCGCGGCGATCACGACGCCGCGCATCGGCGTGCCGCCGTCGACCGTCCATGTCTGCAGCCGCTCGGCCGTGATCCGTTCGTTGTCGGGCACCGGCACAGCGCGGGGCGCCAGCAGCTGCGCGTCGGTCGGTGCGCCCGGCGCGTCGTAGAGCGCCGCGTCGGGTGCGCTCAGCCGGACGTTGTGGCGCACCAGCACGTCGCCGTTGGCGTCGAGGACCACCATCGACAGCGCCTCGTTGCCGAGCACCTGACTCGTCAGACGCTCCGCGTGCGCGCGCACCGCGTCGAGCGATTCGAGCTCGCCCGCGAGCCGGCGCGTGTGGCGCGCGGCCAGCACGATGTCGAGATCGTCCTGCGTGTTCACCTGCCGCTCGAGGCCCATGTACACGTACGCGCCGACGAGCGCGAACGCGGCGAGCGTGGTCGCGGCGAACGCGAGCGCGAGCGTCGCCGACAGCGATCGCAAGCGTGTCACGCGTCGTCCTTCGGTTCGAGCACGTAGCCGACGCCGCGCACCGTATGGATCAGCTTCACCGGGAAGGCATCGTCGATCTTCGCGCGCAGCCGCCGGATCGCGACTTCGACGACGTTGGTGTCGCTGTCGAAATTCATGTCCCAGACGTAGGACGCGATCTGCGTGCGGCTCAGTACCTCGCCCTGCCGGCGCGCGAGCAGTTGCAGCAGCGAGAATTCGCGCGGCGTCAGGTCGATCCGCACGGCGCCGCGCTTCACGCGGCGGCGCACCACGTCGATCTCCAGATCGCCGACCGCCAGATGCTCGGTTTCGCGCGGCGGGCCGCGACGCGCGAGCGTGCGGATGCGGGCCAGCAGCTCGACGAAGGCGAACGGCTTCACGAGGTAATCGTCGGCGCCGAGTTCGAGCCCATGCACGCGGTCCTGCACGTCGTCGCGCGCGGTCAGGAACAGCACCGGCGTGGTGTGCGTGTCGCGCAGCCGCTTGAGCACGCCCCAGCCGTCGAGCACCGGCAGCATCACGTCGAGCACGATCACGTCGTAGCGCTCCTCCTGCGCGAGCATCAGCCCTTCACCGCCGTCTTTGGCGAGATCGACGCTGAATCCGGACTCCTCCAGACCCTTCTTCAGGTACGCGCCCGTCTTCGGTTCGTCTTCGACTATCAGGATGCGCATCGCCGGCTCCGTCGCATGGGGAAAGATGCGGCGATGTTACCGGGAAACGGCGATGGCGAGACGTTCCGTGCATGCGTCGGCAGCGTCGATGACGAAACTGTAATGTGCCGGTCATCATCGCGTTCGGCGGCGATCGCGGCACGCGGCACATGGCGTGCGGCATGCGGTCGGCCCGGCGGCGAGCTGGGCACCGCCGCGATGCCGTCTGCGCGTCGGCGCCCGGACGCGCGTTACACCATCGCCTGGCTGACGAGCGCGTACAGCCCGCAGTCCGGATCGTGCGGCGCGCCGTGCGCCGCGGCAGGCGCGTTGCGGACCATCTTCGAGCAGGTGTCCACGCGCTTCAAGCCCTGCGCATGGAGCCAGTCGGGCAGGCAGGTGCCGGACGGCACGTCGATGCGAACGAATTCGCCGTCGCGCGCGCGCAGCCAGTGCGCGATCAGCGCCTTCGCATGCGCATCGTCGGGCGAACGCGGCGCGACGACCGGGCCGATCACGTGGCCGCGGCCGAAGCGGCGCAGCACCGCAAAGCCGGCGATCTCGCCGCCGCGCTCCAGCACGACGCCTTCGCCGCGCGCGAGCAACGCGGCCAGCAGCGCGGCGCGCCCGAGCCCGGACGCGCGCGTGTCGAGCGCCACCAGGCAATCCAGGTCGCCCGGCGTAGCGGCCCGCAGGCGCTCGCCGCCGGCGAGCGTCACCGACGCAGGCCGCTCGACGTTGCCTTGAAACTGATCCAGCGAGCCGCACACGGCGAAGCCGAGCTTTTCGTAAAGCGGCTGGCCGGCCGGCGTCGCGTGCAGGAAGGTGATGCGCGGCCCGAGCTCGTCGAGCACGATCTCCATCAGCGCGCGCCCGATGCCGCGCCCCTGGTGCTCGGACGACACGATCACGTGTCCGAGCGCAGCGCGATCCGCGCCGTACTTCCAGCACATCGCCGTACCGATGACCACGCCGTCCTCCTCGGCGACGAACGCGGTCGACGTGTCGGCGGAGAACTGCCAGTCTTCGGCCCGGAACGGCCAGCGCAGCGCCACCGACAGCGCGTGGGCCGCGCTCACGTCGGCGGCGGTGAAGCGTCGATAGTGCAGCGCCGTCGCCGGCGCGGCAGCGTTGGTCGCGTGTTCGTGTGTCATCGGGCGATCCCTCTTGTGTCGTGTGTCGAGCCGGCACGGACGACGGCCCGCGCCTGTGTTGCCGTATCGCCGGCGACATCGCGCGGCGTGTTCGCAGCGGTCACTATAGGAACAGACGTGTTTGCTGTGGCTAACGCACGCTTAAGCGTTCGTTAGCCGCCGTTTAATACGGCGCGTTCGAAGCCGCGCACCGTCACGCCGCGCGCGCGAAATACCGCTGCGCCAGCGACACCCAGTAGCGCACGCCGGCCGGAATGATGTCGTCGTTGAAATCGTATTTCGGGTGATGCAGCGCCGGCGCCGCGTCACCGTCCGCCGCGTTGCCGATCAGCACGTACGCGCCGGGCCGCTCCTCGAGCATGAAGCCGAAGTCTTCGGACGTCATGTTCGGCGGCACCTCGCGGCGCAGGCGCTGCTCGCCGAAGGTGTCGCGAATCACCGCCTCGCACAGGGCCGTCTCGGCCGGCGTATTCACCGTCGCCGGGTAGTACTGAAAGAACTCGACGTCCGCGCGCGCGCCGCTCGCGCCGGCCAGCGCCTCGCACATGAGCCGGACGTCGCGCTGCAACTGCTGCTGCAACGCGGACGACAGCGTGCGGATCGTGCCGCGCAGCTCGGCGCTGTCGGGAATGACGTTGTCCGTGGTGCCGGCCTGGAACATGCAGACGGAGATCACGGCCGGGTCCACCGGGTCCTTGTGCCTTGCGGCGATCGTCTGGCACTGCAACACCATCGCGCAGGCGAGCGGGACGGGATCGATGCCGAGATGCGGTTGCGCCGCGTGCGCGCCCTTGCCGGTCACCGTGATGCGGAACCGCGAGCCGGCGGCCATGATCGGGCCGGTGCGCAACCCGAAGTGCCCGGCCGGCAGGCCGGGCCAGTTGTGCATGCCGAACACCGCTTCGGTCGGAAACTGCTCGAACAGGCCGTCGTCGATCATCTTGCGCGCGCCCGCGCCGCCTTCCTCGCCCGGCTGAAACACGAAGTGGACGCTGCCGGCCAGCTGCGGCAGCTCCCGGAGCACGCGCGCGGCGCCGAGCAACATCACCGTATGACCGTCATGCCCGCAGGCGTGCATCACGCCGTGCGTGCACGACGCATGCGCGAAGTCGTTGGCTTCGCGAATCGGCAACGCGTCGAGGTCGGCGCGCAGCACGATGCCGCGGCGCGGGTCGGTGCCGGGCAGGCTCGCGACCACGCCGGTGCCGCCGAGCCCGCGCGACACCGCGTAGCCGAGCGCCGCGAGTTCGCGGGCCACGACGTCGGCGGTCCGGTGCTCGTCGAATCGCAATTCGGGATGCGCATGCAGGTCGCGGCGCAAGCTCGCCCAGTGGGCACGATGCGCGCTCAGCGACGCTTCGGAAAGAATGGCGTGTTCCAAGTTCGACACCTTCGATGATGGACGGTCGGGATTGTGCATCGCCGCGCGGACGTCGCGCGGCCCAGGCTTCAGTCGTAGTAACCGAGGATCGACTTGACCTCCATGTACTCCTCCATCCCTTCGACGCCGTACTCGCGGCCGTTGCCCGACTGCTTGTAGCCGCCGAACGGCGCCTGCGGGTCCCACGCCGGGTAGTTCAGATGCACCTGCCCGGCCCGGATGCGGGCCGCGACGGCGCGCGTGCGTTCCCTGTCGGCGCCCTGCACGTGTGCGCCCAGCCCGTACACCGTGTCGTTGGCGATGGCGACCGCTTCGTCGATGCTGTCGTAAGGCAGGATCGCGAGCACCGGGCCGAAGATCTCCTGCTGCGCGATCGCCATGCCGGTGCGCACGTCGGAGAAGATCGTCGGCCGCGCATAGAAGCCGCGCTCGCATCCCGCCGGGCGGCCGGGGCCGCCGGCGATCAGCTTCGCGCCTTCGGCGATGCCCACGTCGATCATCTGCGCGACCCGCTCGAACTGCGCGCGATTGGCGAGCGGCCCGTGCGTCGTTGCGTCGGCGAACGGATCGCCGACCACGCAACGCTGCGCCGCGGCGACGGCGAGCGCCTCGACCGCGCCGAGCGCTTCGCGCGGCACGATCATGCGGGTCGGCGCGCTGCACGACTGCCCCATGTTGCGGAACGCGGCGGCCACGCCCGGCGCGATGGCGCGCTCCAGGTCGGCATCGGGCAGCACGACGTTCGGCGACTTGCCGCCGAGCTCCTGTGCGACGCGCTTGACGGTCGGCGCCGCGGCCTGCGCGACCAGCACGCCGGCGCGCGTCGAGCCGGTGATCGACACCATGTCGACCAGCGGATGCGACGACAGCGCGGCGCCCACCTCCGCGCCGGTGCCGCTCACCAGGTTGAATACGCCCGCGGGCACGCCCGCATCGGCGAGCACTTCCGCAAACAGCAGCGCGCTGAGCGGCGACAGCTCGCTCGGCTTCAGCACCACGGTGCAGCCCGCCGCGAGCGCCGGGCCGACCTTCGCGGTGATCTGATAGATCGGCCAGTTCCACGGCGTGATCAGCGCGCATACGCCGATCGGCTCGCGCACGATCGCGGTCGTGCCGCGCTGCTTGCGAAACGGGTAATCGGTCAGGTTGTCGCGCGCGACCCGGATATGTTCGGCGGCGAGCGGCACGTGCGCGCTGCGCGCATAGCCGAGCGGCGCGCCCATCTCCAGCGCGAGCGCCGTCGCGAACCGCTCGGCGCGCTCGAGCAGCAGCCGATGCACGCGGTCGAGCAGCGCCGCGCGTTCCTGCGGCGACGTCGCGGCCCAGCCGGCGAATGCGTGGCGCGCGGCTTGCACCGCGCGATCGGCGTCGCGCGCGCTGCCGAGCGGGATCTCGCACAGCGTGTCTTCCGTCGACGGGCAGACGACCGCGAAGCGGCCGCCGCCGTCGGGCGCGACCCAGTCGCCGTCGATGAAGAAGCGCTCGAGCCGGCCGGCCTCGAGCAGGTGACGAACCGGTGATTGGTCGTAAGAAGTCATTGGAGTGTGTCCTTGAGTCGGTACCATGCGCCGACGAACGGCAGAAACCACGGTTTGCCGAAGTGGCCGGGAATCGCCGGCCAGTCGAAACGTTGCCACGGGTTGAGATCGGCGCGTCCGTCCATGATCTCGGCCATCAGCGTCCCCATCAGCGTGGCCATGTGGGTGCCGTGGCCGCTGTAGCCCATCGAGTAATACACGCCGTCGCGCTCGCCGGCGCGCGGCAGCCGGTCGGCGGTCATGTCGACCATGCCGCCCCAGCAGTAGTCGACGCGCACGTTCGCCAGCTCGGGAAACACGGCGGCCATCTGACGGCGCAGGATCAGTCCGCTCTTTTCGTCCGAACGCGGGTTCGAGGTGGCGAAACGCGCGCGCCCGCCGAACAGCATCCGGTGATCCGGCGTCACGCGGAAGAAATTCACGAAGTTCTTGGTGTCGGTGACCATCCGGCGGGTCGGCAGCAGGCGGTCGAGCAGTTCGCGCGGCAGCGGCTCGGTGACGATGATGAACGCGCCGACCGGCACGATCCTGCGCCGGATCCAGCCGAACGGCCCCACCTGCGAGATCCCGCTCGCGAGCAGCACCTGACGCGCGCGGATCTCGCCGAGCGGCGTGCGCAGCGCGTATGCGCCGCCTGCGTCGCGCTTCATCCCGAGCACCGGCGCATGTTCGACGACGTGCGCGCCGCGCGCCTGCGCGGCGTTGGCGAGGCCGCGCACATACCGGCCGACGTGCATCCCGGCGCTCTTCTCGAACAGCAAGCCGCCGTGGTAGCGGCTCGATCCGATCTCGTCGCGCAGCTGCGCCTTCGTCACGATGCGCGTGTCGCGATCGACGTTCGCGGCGAGCAGCGCCTGGCTGCGCACGAGCTTGTCGTAGTGCGCGGGCTTCGCCGCGAGCTTGAGCTTGCCGCGCCGCACGAAATCGCAATCGATCGACTCTTCTTCGATCAGACGCTCGACCATGTCGACGCCCGCGTCGAACGCCTGATAGAGCCGGTTCGCCAGCTCGGCGCCGATGCGCTGCGACAGCATCGCGTAGTCCTGCGCGAAGCCGTTGTTGCACATGCCGCCGTTGCGGCCCGACGCGGCGTGCCCGACGGTGCCGGCTTCGCACACCACCACACGCGCGCCCTTCTTCGCGAGCGCGAGCGCGGCCGCCGAACCGGTGATCCCGCCGCCCACGACCGCCACGTCGCACATTCCGTCCGGCAGCTCAGGCGAGCGGCTCGCGAAGGGCTCGGACGTATCGAGCCAATAGGAACCGAAACGCATCACGCACTCCATTGTCGGCCGCACCATGCCGCGAGGCATGGCGCGCATTGTTCGCGTCGCATCGCGTCGCACCGTGTCGTATCGTCTGCCTGCGCGAACGGCGCGTGACGATGCGCAGCGTCGTCACGCCGCCGGCGTCGGCCTAGAAATCGGCGACCTTGCCCCACGCGGAATCGGCGAACCGGCTCGGCCGGTACGGCGTCGGGTCCACCAGCGGTTGCGCGCCCGTCACGAGATCCGCGATCAGATGCCCGGCGCCGGGGCCGATGCCGAAGCCGTGGCCGGAAAAGCCCGCCGCGAGCACGAGGCCCGGCACGCCCGGCAGTTCGCCGATCCCGGGGACGCCGTCCGGCGTGCTGTCGACGAAGCCGGCCCACGCGTGCGTGATCGTCGCGTCGCGCAGCTCGGGCAACAGCTCGACCGCGCGGCGATACGTTTCGTTGACCGTCGGCAGATCGGGCTTCGGGTCGAGGATGCGCACGGCCTCCATCGGCGTCGGCGCATCGAGACGCCAGCGCTTCAGCGTTTCGTGGCCGCCGCGCACGCCTTCGAGGCCGCCCGGCAGAAGATTGCGCCAGCGCTTCGCGAACATCGGCACGAACTGCGGCGCGAAGCGCAGGAACTGCGCGGTCGGGTCGACGCGCGCGCGGCCGCTGATGGCCAGCGCGTAGCGGCCGTCGCTGCGGCGCGTCACCGACACACCGGACGTATACAGCGCGCCCGGCAGCGCCTGCTCGACCGGCGACACGCTCAGGATCGACTGGCGGATCGACGCCTGCGGGAACCGGACGCCCAGCTGCCGGCAGAACGACGACGCCCACGCGCCGCCGGCGAGCACGACCTTGCGGGTCTTGATGACGCCGGCCTCCGTGATGACGCCCGCGACGCGCCCGGCCGCCAGTTCGATGCCGCGCGCGGCGCAGTGCTGGTGGACGCTGCCGCCGAGCTTCATCAGCGCGGCCGCGACGGCCGGCGCGGCCTTCTCCGGGTCGGCGGTGCCGTCGCTCGGCGAGAACACGCCGCCTTTCCACGCACGCCCGGTCGCGCGCCCGCGCTCGCCGGCCTGCTTGCTGTCGAGCATGTAGGTCGTCACGCCCGCCGTCTTCGCGAATTCGCCCCAGCTCGCCCAGCGCGACAGCTCGGCCTCGTCGTTGCTCAGGTACAGCAGCCCGCAGCGGTGAAAACCGGTGTCCTCGCCCGATTCGGCGGCGAAACGCTCCCACAGGTCGATGCTCTTGCTCGCCATCGGCAGCTCGCGCTCGTCGCGGTTCTGCTGCCGGCACCAGCCCCAGTTGCGGCTCGATTGCTCGGCGCCGATACGGCCCTTCTCGACCAGCGCGACCGACACCCCGCGCCGGGCGAGGTAGTACGCGGTGAAGACGCCGATGATGCCGCCGCCGATCACGACGACATCTGCTTCGGCCGGCAGCGTCGGCGACGTTTCTATTTGGCGCAGCGGAGGCGACATGTTCAGTTCCGTTCGGTTGATGCGTTGACGTTCTGCACGACGTAAAACTTGGCCACGTGCTCGCGGCTTTCCCACCCGATCGGCGCGCCGCGCGGCACGAACAGCGCGTCGCCGGCGCCGAGCGTCAGCACGCTGCCGTCGGGCGCGGCGAAGCGCACGCTGCCGGCCAGCAGGAACATGAATTCGTTGACGCGATGCGGCCGGACGATCCGGTGATACGGCGTCGAATCCCAGGTGCCCGCGCAGTGGCCGATGCCGTCTTCGACGAACACGTTGTCGCTGCGGCAGGCCGGCGCGGGGCCGAGCAGCACGTCGGGCGGCAGCGACGCCGACGGCTTGAAGTCGGCGTCGGCGCGCAGCGCGACCAGGCCGCGCTTGGTCGGTTGCGGGCACGCGGCGGCGCAGAACACGAGCCGCACCGGCGACGCCGCGCCGATGCGCAGCGCGGTGCCGGCGCCGATGACCGCGCCCTGTCCCGGCCCCAGCACCAAGCGGGCGCCGCCCGCTGCGTCGAGCGTCAGCTCGCCTTCGACGACGACGATGCTTTCGACGTGCGGATAACGCGCGACGTCGAGCTCGCCGACGAAGCCGATCCGGCCGGCCGCCATCGCGTCGGGGCCTTCCCACGCGATCTCGCGCTCACGCGCGAACGGGTCGTGCTCGCCGAACGCCTGCTGGCGAAACGCGGTTGTGTCAGCCGTGCCGTCGGCGCGGTGCAATACGTAAGCTGCGGTCATTTCTGCTCCAGCCGATGCGCGACGACGTGGCAGCCCAGCGGTCGCGCGTGTTGCAAAATATGCGTTTGCGGACGTCGGGTCCGCGCACGCCTCGGCGCACTCGATCGCGGTTGCGCCACTTGCGAACCATTGTGTCGCGTCGGTTCGCCTACCGGATTAACGCCTCACAAAACCATCGTTAAGCACCAGTTAATGCGGCAGACGTGCCCGCACCTCCCGTCGCGACACGCGCCTATGCAACGTGACACGGCGTGTCGCGGCGCTCGGCGCGCGCGTGCCGCGGCGCTGCGCGCGGCGCCGCGCCGTCCTGCCGCGCGCCCACGTAGTCGCGCGGCGTGACGCCGAGCACGCGGCGAAAATGCCGGCACAGATGGCTCTGATCGAAGAAGCCGACGTCGGTCGCGACGACCGAAGGTGCCAGCCCCGCGCGCAGCAGCTCCTGCGCGCGCCGCACGCGCACCAGGCACAGATAGCGATGCGGCGACAGGCCGACTTCGCCGCGAAAGCGCGCGGTGAAGCGCGACACGCTCAGGCCGGCGACGGCCGCGAGCGTGTCGAGGTTCAGCGGCTGCGCGAACGACGCGTCGATGGTGCGCAGCACGTCGCCGATCGCGGGCGATACGGAACACGGCGCGGAATACGGCGCGCGCCGGGCGCGCGCTGCCTCGCGTTCGGGCACAGCGGGAAACAGGGTCGCCATGCTCGCGGTCCTCATGCGCCCGCGCACGCGGCGGGCGGACAAACGAATCGTGCGGTCATATCCAGTCCTTGCGGCATTCGCTTCAGTGCAGGAAGTCCTGCATCCGGTAATAGGCGCCGACCAACGGCAGGAACCACGCGTGGCCGAAATGGCCCGGCATCGCCGGCCAGTCGAGCTCGCGCCACGGATTCGACGCGGCCGCGCCGTACAGCACGTCGGCCATCACGCGGCCCATGTGTACGGCCATCTGCACACCGTGACCGCTGTAGCCCATCGAGTAGTAGAGCCCTTCGTGCTGGCCCGCCCTCGGCAGCCGGTCGGCCGTGATGTCGACCAGCCCGCCCCAGCAGTAATCGAGCCGCACGGCCGCCAGCTCGGGGAAATAGCCGGCGAGGCCCGCGCGCAGGATTTCTCCGCTTTTCGCGTCGGAGCGCGGGCTCGACATCGCGAAGCGGGCGCGACCGCCGAACAGCAGCCGGTTGTCGGGCGTGACGCGGAAGTAGTTGCCGATCTGGCGCGACGTCACGTACGCGCGGCGATGCACGAACAGCCGGTTCAGCTGCGCGTCGGGCAGCGGCTCGGTGACGACGATGAAACTGCCGACCGGCGCGATGCGCCGCCGGAACCACGCGAACGGCCCGTGCTGCGATGCGCCGGTCGCGACCAGCACGCGATCGGCGACGATCGTGCCGCGCGTGCTGACGATCGTGTGACGCTCGCCGCCGAGCCGCTCGATCTGCGTGACCGCCGCGTGCTCGTAGATGCGGGCGCCCGCCCGTGCCGCCGCCTGCGCGAGGCCGACGCCGAACTTGCCCATGTGCATCTGCACGCCGTTGTGCTGCAACAGCCCGCCGTGGAAACCGTCGGAGCCGATCTCGTCGCGCACCCGCGACGGCTCGATCAGCTCGATGTCGGCATCGACGTCGCGGCGCAGCGCGTCGTACGTCTTCGCCAGCGCCGCGAAATGCTGCGGCTTCGCGGCGAGCTTGAGCTTGCCGGCGCGCCGGAAATCGCAATCGATCGCGTGTTCGGCGACGAGCGCCTCGACGCTTTTCACGGCGCTCTCGTATGCCCGATAGAACTGCCGCGCCGGCTCCGCGCCGATGCGCGCGGCCAGCGACGCGTAGTCCTGCGCGACGCCGGTGTTGCACTGTCCGCCGTTGCGTCCCGACGCTTCGCCGGCGATCTGCGCGGCTTCCAGCACGACGACCGAGACGCCGCGCTGCGCCAGTGCAAGTGCCGCCGACAGACCGGTGAAGCCGCCGCCGATCACGACCACGTCGGCGCGCCCGTCGACGGGGCCTTCGCAGCCGGCATGAAACGGCGGACGAGTATCCAGCCAGTACGATTCGAATTTCATCCGATCCTTCTCGAACATTGCGGCGGACGCGATCGGCGATCGCTCACCGGAAACCATTTAATCACCGTCAAAAAGCGCATTTGCCGCGTATTCGTGCGCGGCACGCGCCGGTTGCATCGTTTTGCACGACCGCCGCAGCACACTGTGCGCAGCGTCCATCTGCATCGGCCATGAGCCGTGAGTCACGAGCCGCCGGCGCGACATACACATCGCTACAGCCGCACCGGCTGCCCCAGCACGGCGCCTTCGGGCTGCGGCTCGGCCTGGAATCGCGCGAGATCTTCCTCGCTGCGATGGCACAGCACCTGCGCGCCGTTGCCGAGCGTGCGCAGCGGCGGCGCGGCGAGGTTGCACACGCCGTCCACCCGCATCGCGCAGCGGGACAGGAACGGACACAGGCCGGCATCGTCGGCGCTCGCGCCGATCGGCACGAGCGGCCGATGGCAGCGCTCGGCAGCGACGTCGAGCCAGCCCGCGCGCAGTTCCGGCGCCGACGACACCAGCAGGTGCGAATACGGGTGATACGGCGGCGCGCACAGCGCGTCGCGGCTGCCCGTCTCCACGCGCCGGCCCGCGTACAGCACGACGATGTCGTCGCTGATCGCGCGCACCTTCGCGATGTCGTGCGTGATGAACACGTACGACACGCCGAGCTTCGCCTGCAGATCGCGCAGCAAGTCGATGATCGCGGCGCCGACCACCGTATCCAGCGCCGACGTGACCTCGTCGCACAGGATCAGGTCGGGCTCGGCCGCCAGCGCGCGCGCGAGGTTCACGCGCTGCTTCTGTCCGCCGGACAGCTCGCCGGTGCGGCGCGCGGCGACCGCCGGCGGCAGCCGCACGAGTTCGAGCAGCTCGGCGACGCGCTGCCGCGCACGCGCGCCCTTGATGCCGTGATAGAACGCAAGCGGCCGCGCGAGCGTCCGCTCGACGGTATGCACCGGATTGAGCGCGGTATCGGCGTTCTGGAACACGATCTGCACGCGCCGGTGCTGCTCCCTCGAGCGCTTGCCGATATCGAGCGCGAGCGGCTGGCCGTCGAGCAGGATCTGGCCGGCCGTCGCCGGCACGAGCCCCGCGATCACCTTCGCGAGCGTGGTCTTGCCGGAGCCCGATTCGCCGATCACGCCGACCGTCTGGCCGCGCCCGATGCGCAGGTCGACCTCATGCAGGATCACCTTCGCGGGCCAGCCTCGCGCGTTACGGGCGCCGTAGCCGGCGATCGCGCCGCGCACGTCGAGCAGCGGCGCCGGCGCGGCGACCGGCGCCTGCGGCTCGCGTGCGGCACCGTCGGGCGTGACGGCCGCGATCAGGCTTTGCGTATACGGATGGGCCGGCGCATGCAGGATCTGTTCGGTCGCGCCCGCCTCGCGGATCACGCCGTCGCTCAGCACGACGATCCGGTCGGCCATCTGCGCGACCACCGCCAGATCGTGCGACACGTACACCGCGCTCATCCCGCAATGCCGGATCACGCGCTTGAACGCCTGCAGCACGTCGATCTGGGTGGTCACGTCGAGCGCGGTCGTCGGCTCGTCGAGGATCACCAGCTCCGGATCGGTGATCAGCGCCATCGCCGCCATCAGCCGCTGCAACTGACCGCCCGACACCTGGTGCGGATAGCGTCTGCCGATCGTCTCGGGCTCCGGCAGCGCGAGCGCGCGGAACAGCTCGACCGCCTTCGCCTGCGCAGCGCGCTTCGTCATCGTGCGGTGGATCAGCGCGCTCTCGATCACCTGATCGAGGATCGTGCGCGACGGGTTGAACGCGGCCGCCGCGCTCTGCGCGATGTACGCGACCTTGCGGCCGCGCAGCGCCGCGAGCGCCGGCGCGGACAGCGTGCAGACGTCGGCGCCGTCGAACTTCACCGAGCCGCCGGCGATCCGGCAGCCCGCGCGCGCATGGCCCATCAGCGACAACGCGATCGTCGTCTTGCCCGAGCCCGACTCGCCGATCAGCGCGAGCACCTCGCCGCGCCGGATGTCGAAGTCGACGCCGTGCACGATCGTCGTTTCCGCGCCGCCCGGACGTCCGCCGACCACGCGCAGCCCGCGCACCTCGACGAGCGGAGTCGATTCATCTCGCATCAGTGTTCTCCCGCGGCCGCGGCCGCGCCCTTGCGGCGGCCGCGGTGCGGCAGGCCGTCGATCAACAGGTTGACGCCCACCGTCAGGATCGCGATCGCGACCGCGGGCATGATGGCGACGGCCGAGCCGTCGCCGAGGCTCGCGATGTTCTCGCGCACCAGCGAGCCGAGGTCCGCGTACGGCGGCTGCACGCCGAGCCCGAGAAAGCTCAGGCCGCTCAGCAGCAGCACGACGAACGTGAAGCGCAGCCCGGTGTCCGCCAGCATCGGATGGATCATGTTCGGCAGCATCTCGACGCACGCGATGTACAGCGCGCTTTCGCCGCGCGCCTTCGCCACCTGCACGAACTCGAGCGTGCTGATGTTGACGGCCAGCGCGCGCGCGATCCGGTACGAGCCCGGCATGTAGCTGACCGCGGCGGTCAGCACCAGCAGCGGCAGCGACGAGCCGAACGCGGCCACCAGCATCAGCGCGAACATCTTCGACGGAATCGACGTGAGCGCATCGAGCAGGCGGCTCATCGTCTCGTCCACCGCGCGGCCCGACACGGTCGCGAGCAGCCCGAGCGTCGTGCCCGTCAGCGCGGCGAGCAGCACCGCCGCGAGCGCGAGCAGCACGGTCAGCCGGGTGCCGTACAGGATGCGGCTCAGCATGTCGCGGCCGAGGAAGTCGGAGCCGAACGGCAGCTTCGCGCTGAACGCCGCGAACACGTCGGGCGTGACGATCGTGCCGACGTCGTGCGGCGCGAGCAGCGGCGCGAACACCGCGATGAACAGCATCAGCGCGACCATCGCGAGGCCGGCGCGGCCGCCGCCGGTCAGGGCGAGGCGCGGCGCGCGACGCTTGCGCGGCGCGCCGGGCGTCGGCGCGGCAGGCGGCGGGCCGCCTCGCGACGGGCGCGGGTCGCCGGACGGCGGCAGCGTGCTGCTGCGTTGAACGGAGTCGGTCGGTTGCATGATCGGCATCTCGGAAGAAAGCGAAACACTCAGGTGCGCAGGCGCGGGTTCGACACGATCGAGCACAGATCGGCCAACAGCACGAGCAGCAGATAGGCGACGCAGAAGATCAGCGTGCACGCCTGCACGAGCGGGAAGTCGCGGTTGCCGACGGCATCGACCATCAGGCTCGCGAGGCCCGGATAGTTGAAGATCGTCTCGACGACGATCACGCCGCCGAGCAGATACGACAGGCTCAGCGCGATCGCATTCGCGATCGGGCCGATCGCGTTGGGCAGCGCATGGCGCAGCACGACGCGCGCGGGGCTCGCGCCCTTCAGCACGGCCATCTCGACGTACGACGCGCTCAGCTGCTCGATCACCGCGGCGCGCGTCATGCGCGCCATCTGGGCGATCACGACCGCGCACAGCGTCAGCACCGGCATCGCGTACGCGCGCAGGAAGTCGTGCATGCCGTCGATCGGGCCGCCGTACGACAGCGCGGACAGCCAGTGCAGCTTCACGGCCAGCACGAGCACGGCGACCGTCGCGATCAGGAATTCGGGCGTCGCGACCAGCGCCAGCGTGCCGAGGCTGATCACGCGATCGACCACCGACTCGCGCTTCACCGCCGCGACGATGCCGAGCAGCAGCGCGATCGGCACCGACACGGCCGTCGTGATCGCGGCGAGCGCGAGCGACTTCGGCAGGCGTCCGCCGATCATCTCCGACACCGGCAGGTCGCCCGACAGCGAGCGGCCGAAATCGCCGTGCAGCAGGCCGCCGAGCCAATGCAGATAGCGCACGTGCGCCGGCATGTCGAGGCCGAACTGCTGGCGCAGCGCCGCGACCGTCTCGGGCGTGGCGGACTGGCCGAGCGCGGCCTGTGCGGCGTCGCCCGGCAGCAGGTTCGTGATCGTGAAGATGATCGCGGACACGATCAGCAGCGTCAGCGCGGTGACCGCGATGCGCCGGCCGATCAGCCCGAGCAGGATTCGGTTCATGGGCTTGCGTTCCCGGAAAGGCCGCGTGCGGCCGGCGCGCTCAGCGGCGCCGGCCGCACGGCGGCGGCAGGCAATGGCGTCAGGCGTTCCACCAGACGTGCTCGGCGAACATGCCGCCCATCATCGGACCGGTCGGGATCGAGCCGAGGCCCGAGAGCCGCTTGTCGTAACCGTCGAGGAAGCTGATGAACGACGGAATCCCGACCCGGCCCTGCTGCGCGACGAGCACCTGCATCTCGCCGTACATCTGCTTGCGTTTCGCGTCGTCGGTTTCCGAGCGCGCGGCGAGCAGCAACTGGTCGAACTTCGCGTTCTTCCAGCCCGACTCGTTCCACGGCGCGTCCGACTTGAAGAACTGCGTGAACAGCACGTCGGCGCTCGAGCGCGGGTTGATGTTGCCGAAGCCGAGCGGATGCTTCATCCAGTGGTTCGACCAGTAGCCGTCCGGCGACACGCGGTTCACCTGCAGGTTCAGCCCGATCTTCGCGCCGGCCTGCTGGAGCAGCACGGCCATCTCGATCGAGCCGTTCGCGTCGGAGGTCGCGTAGATCGGCGGCAGCGTGGCGCCGAGCGCGCCGGCCTTCTGGAACAGGAACTTCGCCTTGTCCGGATCGTGCGGGCGCTGCGGCAGCGACGCGTTGAAGTAGCGATGCCCCGGCGGGATCGGCTGATCGTTGCCGATCACCGCGTAGCCGCGGAACACCGCCGAGCGGATCTGCTCGCGATCGAACAGGTACTTCATCCCTTCGACGAAATCGGGATTCGCGGTGATCGGGTTCTCGCTGCGCATGATCAGGTCGGTGTACAGGCCCGACTTGGTTTCCTTCAGCGCATAGCCGGGCGTCGACGCGACGCGCTGCGTCGAGCGCGGATCGATCGCGTTGATCAGGTGCACGTCGCCCGACAGCAGCGCGTTCAGGCGCGCGGCGCTGTCGCTGATGCCGATCATCTCGATCTCGTCGAGGTACGGCATGCCCGGCTTGAAGTAGCTGTCGTTGCGCACGCCGATGGTCGATACGCCGGGCTTGAACGACTTCAGCTTGTAGGGGCCGCAGCCGATACCGGCGCTGAAGTCGGTGGTGCCGTCCTTGACGATCACGAGCTGCGGCGTCGCGAGGATCACCGGCAGGTCGGCGTTCGCGCTGGCGAGCGTCAACGTGACTTCGTCGGGGCCGCTCGCCTTCACGTCGGCGAACTGGTCGGCGAGCGGCTTGACCTTCGATGCGGTCGCGGCGTTCTTGTGGCGCAGCAGCGAGAACACCACGTCGGCCGGGCCGACCGGTTTGCCGTCGTGGAACGTGACGCCCTTGCGCAGCTTGATGATCCAGGTCTTCGCGTCGGTCGTCTGGAGCGACTCGGCGAGGTTCATCTGCGGCGTGAGGCTCGCGTCGAGCTGCGTGAGGCCGCTGTAGAACATGAAGAAGCGAATGTAGTCGGCGCCTGTGGAGCCCTTGGCCGGGTCGAGCGTATCGGCCGTCGAGCTGGATTCGTTCGCAACCCGGATCTTGCCGCCGCGCTTGGGCGCCGGCGCGGCGAACGCCGACTGCGCGTCGAGCAGCAGTCCGCCGCCGCCGACGGCCATCATGCCGCTCGCCGCCATGACCCGCATCATGTCGCGGCGCGTGAAGCCGCCCTTGCCGCTGCCGTTGTCGATATCGTCGTTCATCCGAACTGCTCCTGACTGTGGAAAGTGGGTCCTGGGGTCCAGCGTGGTTGTCGAATCCCGCCGCGCCCGCATGCTGGTGGCGGGTACGACGTCGTGCAGTTGCAATTCATTTAAGCACCGCCAAAATGCGGTTTGTCGCGATTCGGGCCGGCCGCACGATACGAATCGACCGTTTTGGACCGCCCGCGCAGCATGAATTGCTGCATGCCTGCGCGCGTCGCCGGGTGATGGGCGCCCGGGCGTCGCGCTCGCGCCGCGCATGCCGATGAAGGGAATCGTAAAGCGGCACGCGCGGCAGATTGCACCGACAAAATTGGGGATTCGGCGTCCGAAACGCGTTTGGCGCGCGCAAACGGCATGTTTGAGTGGAATGTGTGTGCGGGCGGCGGTGCGGCGGCGGGGGGAGATTCAGCAGACGAAAATGGGGCTTCGGGCGAGGCGGGTTTGGCCGAGGGCGGGGGCGAGGTGGTGCCGGGCCTGGATACGGGCTTGGTCTCGGGTACGGGCTGAATGCGTGCGGGATACGCACGCGATGCGAGCGTGACGTGCCTGATCGCGTCAATCTGGATCGAGGACGGCACCGCGCGTCACATCATGGACGCACAGCTTGCTGAATTCGCGCGCGCCAGGATCCGGCGTGCATGTTCGTATGGCTTGAGTTGCCGCCGCCGTGGCGTGCTGACGATTTCGCCGCCAACGCGAAGGCGCGCGGCGTGGTGGTGATGCCGTCGTCGGCGTTTGCCGTGGACCGTTCGGAGATCGAGCACGGCGTGCGCATCAACCTCGCGTGCGCGACGAGCCGTGATCAACTGGTGAGTGCGTCAAGGTTGTTGACTGCGACGCTCAAAGACCGTCCGAGAGCGCTGTTCGGGACGATCTGATGCTGGCTGACCGGTGTTGCGGAGGGCGGTCGTCGATTCACGAGTTGCACGTCGCGAATTAAAGTCGTCACCGGTCACCGCCGCATCCAGATCTGTCTCGAGCGGCAGGGTCATGTTTGTAGCCGGAAGAAGCCGACCGTCGCGTGCAGGTCGCGTCCCTGCACGCTCAGCGATTCGGACGCCGCCGCGATTTCCTCGACGAGCGCCGCGTTCTGCTGTGTGTTCTGGTCCATCGACGCGACCGCCTGGTTGACCTCGTCGATGGCGCGGCTCTGCTCCTCGGCCGCAGCCGAAATTTCGGTGGTGATCTGGGCGACGTTGCCCACCGCCGCGTTAAGTTCCGCGATGGTCTTGCCGGCCAGCCCGATCTGGCTGGCGCCTTCGCGCACGTTGCTGACCGAGGTTTCGAGCAGCGCCTTGATCTCCTTCGCCGCGCTGGTCGAGCGCTGCGCGAGGTTGCGCACTTCGGAGGCGACTACCGCGAAGCCGCGGCCGCTCTCGCCGGCCCGCGCGGATTCCACTGCTGCGTTGAGCGCCAGGATGTTGGTCTGGAACGCGATACCCTCGATGATCCCGACGATGCCGATGACGCGCTCTGATTCGTTCACGGCCGCCAGCATGGTTTTCGCGGCATCGGCCACCGCCTCGTCGCCGCGGCACGCGGTGGCGACGGCGCCGGACGCGATCGCGTTGGCGTGCTTGGCGCGATCGGCGGCCTCCCGCACCGTGCTGGCCAGTTGCTCCATGCTGGCCGCGGTCTGCTGGATCGAGGCGGCCTGCTGCTCGGTTCGGGCAGATAGGTCGTTGTTGCCAGAAGAGACTTCGCGCGAGGCGGTTTCGAGATGATTGATGCTCGACGACACCTTGACGAGCACGCCGTGCAGCTTCTCGACGAATGCATTGAAGCGGCCCGCGAGCAGCCCGACCTCGTCGCTGTTGACGACCGGCAGACGCCGCGTCAGGTCGCCGTCGCCGACCGCGATCTCGTGCATCGAATCCGCGAGCGTGCGCAGCGGTACCACGATTTGCCGGCTCAGCACGACCATCGCGAACAGCGCGATCACGATCACCAGCGCGCCCGTGCCGACCAGCTGGAAGGTTAGCCGGTTCGCGGCAGCCATCATCTCCGCCTCCGGCTCGAGCGCGTAGTAACGCCACCCGTTTTTGCGCGACGTGTAGGCATAGGCCTGGTAGCGGGTCGAGTTGATCGTCACGACAGCGCGGCCGTCGGCGGCGGACGCGAGTTGGTCGTAGCCACCGCCGAGCGACTTGAATTCCTTGAATTCGTGGCTCTTGTCGCGCGGATCGATCAGCACCTTGCCGTTGTTGTCGGTCACGATCAGATAACCACTCTGGCCGAAGCGGATGCCGCTGGTGAGCTTGGCGAAGCCTTCGAGGGAGAGGTCACCCTCGAGCACGCCCAGTACTTCGCCGCCGGCGTTTTTGACCACCCGCGCGAACGGAATGATTGCGCCGCCGGAGCCCGCCGCGCTCAGGTACGGCGCGGGCCGCGCCACGCGGTCGGGGGTTGCCATGGCGGCGGTATACCACGGCCGCTGACGGGGATCGTAGTGGTCGCCGTTCATGGTTTCCAACGGCCACTGCACGTAACCGCCCCAGTGCGTGCCGATATCGAGGTAGCGCATGTTGGGGTGCGCGTCGCCGAACTGCTTGAGTACCGTGAAGATGCGCTGCTCAACGCCACCGTTGCTGTCAGGCGTCATCTTGCCGGTGTGGGTCAGATAGTTCGTGATGGTGGCGTCGGCCGACGTCAACTCGGGGGTCTGTGCGAGATACGTGAGGTTTTGCTCGACTTCGCTGAAGGTTCCGTCGAGCGAGCCGTCAGCCTGTGTGATGCGCGCTTGGCTCGATTGCTCGAACTCGCTGACGGCCTGGTGGCGCACATTCAGCGCGCCGACGGTCGCCAGCACGGCGACGCTGAGAACCAGCGCAGTACCGAACGCAAGGTTGATCTTGAAACCGATCGAATTCGATACTTTCATTCCGATTCTTCAGAGGATTGGTTTGACGGCCCCGGAAACAGCATCAACAGCCCACCCGGCAGACGTATTTTCGACAAGGCCTTGAATTTTCTTGAGGGGCGGGAAAACCCTTACAGAGATGTTCCGGGTGCAATGGCTCGTAGTCGGCATAGATGCGACGGAGGTCCCGATTCATGCCCCCGTGGAGCATGATATGAAAGGTCGAGGGAACCCCATGTCGAAGACCGAAGCAGTGAAAGTGAAGCAGCGCCCGTGATCGACGTAGTGCTCGAGCGCCCCGTTCTTCTGTTCTTCCGAGCGACCTGCTCCCCGCGTTTAGTACCGTGACGGTGTAGGGTCCGTTCCAGAGAGGAACGGCAATGAAAAGGCGATTCACCGAGAGCAAAATCATCGGCATCTTGAAGGAAGCCGAGGCTGGCCTGAAGCGGGCGGAGCCGTGCCGCTACGAATCACGTCGCCGAGTTGACGACGAAGCGCTGACTGGCCGGATGATGGCCATCGCCGCGCAGAAGCGCCGATATGGCTATCGCCGGATGCACGTGCTCGCCGCACGCAGCACCCGCCCCCACCACCATCAAGCCACCCTAAACACCGCCACCGCCGCCCTGAGCCGCGCCGCCTGTTCGTCGAGCGACGACGCGGCCGCAGCTGCCTGCTCGACCAGCGCCGCATTCTGCTGGGTGACTTCGTCCATTTGCGCGACGGCCAGGCCGACCTGTTCGATGCCGGTGCTCTGCTCCGCAGATGCCGCGGATATCTCGCCCATGATGGCGGCCACCCGGTCGATCGACCGCACGATCTCCGTCATGCGCGTGCCCGCCGCCTCGACGAGCCGGCTGCCGCTACCGGCCTGCTCGACCGACGCGTCGATCAATCCCTTGATGTCCTTCGCGGCCGCCGCGCTGCGCTGCGCCAGCGAGCGGACCTCCGCCGCCACGACCGCGAACCCGCGCCCTTCCTCGCCGGCCCGCGCCGCTTCCACCGCGGCATTGAGCGCAAGAATGTTGGTCTGGAACGCGATGCTTTCGATCACGACGGTGATGTCGGCGATCCGCACCGACCCATCGGCAATCTGCCGCATCGTTTCGACGACTTCCTGCACGGCCGCGCCGCCCAGCTCGGTCGCCTCCTTCGCGCGGGTCACCAGCGCATCGGCCTGCCGCGCGTTGTCGGCGTTCTGTTTGACCGTCGACGTGAGCTGTTCCATGCTCGCGGCCGTTTGCTGCAACGACGCCGCCTGCTCCTCGGTGCGCTGCGACAGGTCCAGATTGCCTTGCGCGATCTCGCCGGTGCCAACGGCGATCGAATGGGTCGTCGCCTGGATGTCGGCGATGGTCTCGGTCAGCCGCGCCTTCATGTCGCCGAGCGCGACGAGCAGGCTGCCCGGCGCCGCGTCGGCGGTGTCGAACTGCACGTCCAGCTCGCCGGCGGCGATGCGCGCGGCGATCTGCGTCGCATGGGCCGGCTCGCCGCCCAGCGTGCGCCTGACGCTGCGTAGCACGCCCCACGCGATCGCCGCGAGCGCGGCGGCGATCACCAGCGTGATCCCGCCCAGCACCCACGCGAGCCGGCTGAACACGGTGTTGATGTCGTCGTAGAAAAAGCCCGTGCCGATCCACCAGTTCCAGTCCGGAATGGCCACCACGCCCTGAAGTTTTGGCTCAAGGTCGGCGTCGGGGCTGCGCTTGATCAGCACGTCGACGAGCGCGAAGTGATCGCGCGCCATCCCCTCGCGGTAGGCGTCGCTGTCCGACAGGCCGCCCGTCGTGCGATTGCCCTTGGCGCGGGTGCCGATGAACTTCGCGTTCGGATGCACGAGATTGACGCCGTCCGACGTCGTGACCCAGAAGTAGCTCTTCGAATTCGCATTCAGCGCCGACAGCGCGGCCTTGGCCTGCTGCTGCGCCTGCTCCGCGGTCAGCGTGCCGTTCGCCTGCATCGCGCGGTACGAATCGACCAGATGCTCGGCCTTCGTCAGAAGAATCACGATCTCGTCGCGGCGGCTGTCGATCAGCGCGTCGCGCAGCGTGTACAGCGACATCGCGGCGAGCAACACGACGCCGAGCAGCGCCGCGGCGACCAGCAGCAGCAGTTTCGTGGACAACTTCATGCGGGGGCCTCGATATATTAACCGTCTGGTACATATATCGGCTCGACCGGCCCCATCTTGAATGAGTCCTTATCGGTATTTACCCTCGATCCGTGCGCTGAGCGCACGCGCAACGGCAAGCGGCCGCCTGCATGGCGCGCCGCCTGCCGGCGCAGGCGCGCGCGTCGCTCACAGGCCGAGCTGCGTCGCGAGATGGCCGATGTCCGAGACTTCGTAGTAGTTGTAGAACGGCGTGCCCGGCTCGTGGCCGCGGTTCACGAACGCCTTGTGCTTGATGCCGAGATCCTCGGCCGTCATCAGGTCGTAGCGCAGGCTCGACGACACGTGCAACACGTCCTCGGGCTTGCAGCCGAGCTTGTCGAACATGTATTCGAAGCCCTGCATCCGAGGCTTGTACGACTGCGCCTGCTGCGCGGTGAACACCGCATGGAACGGCGCGCCGAGCTTGTCGACGTTGCTCATGATCTGGTCGTCCGACGCATTCGACAGGATGACGAGCTTGTATTTGCTCGCCAGCCGCGACAGCCCGGCCGGCACGTCCGGATGCGGGCCCCACGTCGGCACGGCCAGATAGAAACTTTCGGCCTCGGCTTCGTCGAACTTCACGCCGATCCGCGCACAGGTGCGGCGGATCGCGTTGACGACGACGTCGCGATACGGCTTCCATGCGCCCAGCACCTCGTCGAGCCGATACGCGGCGAACGCGCGCACGAAGTCCTCGAGCGCGACCGGTGAAAGCCGGTCCCCGTAGACCTCGCGCGCCATGTCGGCCATCCGGAAACGGGTCAGCGTGCCGTAGCAATCGAAGGTGATGAACTTGGGTTCAAACTGGATCATGGTGACGTCCTGTCGGTGTGAAGCCCCGGCAGGGCCGGGGACGGGCTGGGTTCAACGAAATTGAATCAAGGCAAAAAGTCGTTCGCGCATCGTTCGGCGCCGCTCAAAAGGCAGAATCGCCGCGTGTTGCCGGGCGCGTGCAGCACGATCTGCGGCGCGGCAGGCAGGCGCCGCACGGCAAGCCGTTCGGCGAGCCGTTCGGCGAGCCGTTCTCCAAGCGGCAGCGCCACCCTGCCGTCATCGTAGTGGCATTCCCACAGCAGGAGCTGTCGGATTGGCGGCCCTTGCCGGCACGCTCCACGCGTTCGTTAGCACGGATCGAGCGGGTTTGCGTCGATCTCGCGGGCGCGGCGGCAGCCGCCGCAAAACAGGCGAATCGTCCTATCCGCGCGGCAACCGCGCTGGCAGAGTGAGCGGGTCATTCCCATCCATCCGGAGTCCGGCGTGTCCGACCTCAACCCTTCCAGCACGCTTACCTATCGCCCCTTCGCCGAAACCGACCTGAGCGCCGCGCACCGGCTGTCGGAGGCGGTCAAGTGGCCGCATCGCGTCGAGGACTGGCGCTTCGCATTCCAGCTCGGCAGCGGCTTCGTCGCCGAGGACGAATCGGGCGTCGTCGGCACCGCGCTCGGCTGGCGCTTCGACGACGCCTGCGCGTCGCTCGGCATGGTGATCGTGTCGCCCGAGCAGCAGGGCCGCGGCATCGGCCGCGAGCTGCTCGCACGCGTGATCGACAGCCTCGGCGCGCGCACCATCTTCCTCCATGCGACGCCGTCCGGCGAACCGCTCTACGTGAAATTCGGCTTCGCAGCGATCGGCACCATCGACCAGCATCAGGGCGCCGCGTTCCAGCCGCCGCTGATCTCGCTGCCGCCCGGCGAACGCCTGCGCCCGCTCGGCGTCAACGACGGGCCGCGCCTCGCGGCGCTCGCGTCGCGCGCCGCCGGCCATGCGCGCGGCACGGTGATCGACGCGCTGCTCGACGTCGCGAACGGCATCGCGCTCGACCGCGACGGCGAACTGCTCGGGTTCGCGCTGTTCCGCCGCTTCGGCCGCGGCCACGTGATCGGCCCCGTGATCGCGCCCGATGCGCTGCGTGCGCAGGCGCTGATCAGCCACTGGCTCGCGCTGCACGAAGGCATGTTCGTGCGCCTCGACGTACCGGGCGATAGCGGGCTGTCGGACTGGCTGCAGGGGCTCGGCCTGCCGCGCGTCGATACCGTCGTCGCGATGGCGCGCGGCGCGGCGCCCGAGCGCGACCCGGCGCTGCGCGCGTTCGCGATCGTCAATCAGGCACTCGGCTGAGCCGCGCGATGAGCTTCCTGTACAAAGCCGACCCGGTGCGCGGCGCGCAATGGGCGCAGCGCTTCGCACAACGGGCGCCGGACCTCGCGTTCCGGATCTGGCCGGACCTCGGCGACGCCGCGGCCGTCCGCTATCTCGCCGCCTGGCAGCCGCCGGACGACCCGGCCGCGCTGCTGCCGAATCTCGAGGTCATCTTCTCGGTGGGCGCCGGCATCGACCAGTTCGACCTGTCGCGCGTGCCCGCGCACATTCCGGTCGTGCGGATGATCGAGCCGGGGATCGTCGAAGGGATGGTCGAATACGTGACGCAGGCCGTGCTGACGATCCATCGCGACCTGTTCGACTACGCGGCCCAACAGCGCGCGCAAGTGTGGCGCGAGAAGCCCGTGCGCGCGGCCGCATCGCGGCGCGTCGGCGTGCTGGGCCTCGGCACGCTCGGCCAGGCCGTGCTCGACACGCTGCGGCGCTTCGGCTTCCCCTGCGCGGGCTGGAGCCGCACGCCGCGCGCGCTCGACGGCGTCGACTGCTACGCGGGCGACGCGGCGCTCGATGTGTTCCTGGCCAGCACCGACATTCTGATCTGCCTGCTGCCGCTCACCGACGCCACGCGCGGGCTGCTGGGCGCGCGCGTGTTCGACGCGCTGCCGGCCGGCGCGTCGCTCGTGCAGGTCGGCCGCGGCGAGCAGCTCGACGCGAGCGCGCTGCTCGACGCGCTCGACGGCGGCCGCCTCGACAGCGCGATCCTCGACGTGACGGACCCCGAACCGTTGCCGGCCGGCCATCCGTTCTGGACGCACCCGCGCATCCGGATCACGCCGCACATCGCCAGCGCGACGCGGCCCGACGGCGCGGTCGACGCCGTGCTCGCCAACCTCGCGCGCCATCGCGCGGGACAACCGATGATCGGCGTCGTCGATCGCGCGCGCGGCTACTGACGCGCCCCTGCCCCGCGGGGCGCGCAGCAGAAAATGCCGAAGCGCCCCGCGCAAACGCCGTCTCCATACGTTTCCGCCCGCAAATTGAAGACGCATGTGGAATTCTCGCCCGGTAGCATGAACTCATCGCTGACACCCGACGAGAACCCCGCCCCGCCATGAACCAAGCCGCGCTGATCGAAGCCGATCGTCAACATCTGATCCATCCCGTCGTCAACTATCGTGCGCACGAAGCGCGCGGCGTCACCGTGCTCGAATCCGCCGACGGCGTGTTCCTGCGCGATGGCGACGGCCATACGCTGCTCGACGCGTTCTCGGGCCTGTGGTGCGTGAACGTCGGCTACGGCCGCGAGAGCATCGTGAAGGCCGCCGCCGAGCAGATGGCGAAGCTGCCCTACGCGACCGGCTATTTCCATTTCGGCTCGCAGCCGGCGATCGAACTCGCCGAGCGGCTCGCCGCGCTCGCGCCGCCGTCGCTGAACCGCGTGTACTTCACGCTCGGCGGCTCGGACGCGGTCGACTCCGCGGTGCGCTTCATCACGCATTACTTCAACGCGACCGGCCGCCCGTCGAAGAAGCAGATGATCGCGCTCGAGCGCGGCTATCACGGCTCGTCGTCGATCGGCGCCGGCCTGACCGCGCTGCCCGCGTTCCACCGTCATTTCGATCTGCCGCGCGCCGATCAGCACCATATCCCGTCGCCCTACCCGTACCGCCATCCGCTCGGCGACGACCCGCAGGCGCTGATCGCCGCCTCGGTCGCCGCGCTCGAGGCGAAGGTCGCGGCGCTCGGCGCCGACAACGTCGCCGCGTTCTTCTGCGAGCCGATCCAGGGCTCGGGCGGCGTGATCGTGCCGCCGGCGGGCTGGCTGAAGGCGATGCGCGACGCATGCCGGCGCCTCGGCATCCTGTTCGTCGCCGACGAGGTGATCACGGGCTTCGGCCGCACCGGCCCGCTGTTCGCGTGCGAAACCGAATCCGTCGAGCCGGACCTGATGACCGTCGCGAAGGGGCTCACCGCCGGCTACGCGCCGATGGGCGCGGTGCTGATGTCCGACGAAATCTACGAGGGGCTCGCCGGTAGCCGTACCGAATCGGCCGTGGTCGGCCATGGTCATACGTATTCCGCGCACCCGGTCAGCGCGGCGATCGGCCTCGAGGTGCTGAAGCTCTATCACGAGGGCGGGCTGCTCGCGAACGGCCGCGCGCAGGCGCCGCGCTTTGCCGCGGGGCTCGACGCGCTGCGCGCGCATCCGCTCGTCGGCGACGCGCGCTCGGCCGGTCTGCTCGGTGCGCTCGAGCTGGTGGCCGACAAGGCGCGCAAGACGCGCTTCGACCCGGCGCTGAACGTGCCGGACAAGATCGCCGCGGCCGCGTACGCGAACGGCGTGGTGTTTCGCGCGTTCGGCGACGGCGTGCTCGGCTTCGCGCCGGCGCTGAGCTTCACCGCGGGAGAATTCGACCTGATGTTCGAACGCGTGCGCAAGACGCTCGACGACGTGCTGGCCGACCCGGGCGTGCAACGCGCGCTCGACGCCGCCCACGCGCAGCCGGCCTGAGCCGGACGAGGGAAAGCCGGGCTTGTGGCGGCCATCGTTCGACTCTAAAGTAACCGGACATTCCATTTTTGCCCTCTCACGTGAACATGACGGACAGCAAGCTGGATCGCATCGACCTGCGCATCCTCACCCAGTTGCAAAAGCGCGGTCGCATGACCAACGTCGAGCTCGCCGATGCGGTCGGGCTGTCGCCCAGTCCGTGCCTGATCCGCGTGAAGCGGCTCGAGAAGGCCGGCTACATCGGCGGCTACGGCGCACACATCCAGCTCGAGAAGCTCGGCGACGTGCAGGTGGTATTTACCGAAGTCACGCTGGCCGACCACCGGCGCGAAGACTTCGACCGGTTCGTCGCGGCGATCCGCAACGTCGATGAAATCGTCGAGTGCCACCTCGCGAGCGGCGGCTACGACTATCTGCTGAAGTTCATCACGCGCAGCGTGAGCCATTACCAGACGATCGTCGAAGGGCTGCTCGAGCAGAACATCGGCATCGAGAAGTATTTCAGTTACGTGATCATCAAATCGCCGTTCGTCAAACGGCACTACCCGCTCGAATCGCTGTTCGGCGAACGCCACTGACGGCGGGCGCGCAGCAGCCCCCAACGCGGCAGCACGCCGGCCGCGCCGGGTCGTTGCGCGCGCGCCGCCGGCGCCGAACCGTTTCGCCTCATTGCAAGGACCTGTCATGCCGCTTACGCTGTCACGCACCGAACTCGTTCGCACCGCCAATCTCGTCGACGGCAGCTGGCGCGCCGCGCTCGATGGCCGTTGCTTCGATGTCACCAACCCGGCGACGCTCGACACGATCGCTTACGCACCCGACAGCGGCGCGGCCGACGCACGCGCCGCGACCGATGCGGCCGCCCGCGCGCTACCCGCGTGGCGCGCCACCCCGGCGCGCGAGCGCGCGGCGATCCTGCGCGCGTGGCATGCGGCGATCGTCGCGCACACCGACGATCTCGCGAAGCTGATGTCGCTGGAACAGGGCAAGCCGCTCGCCGAAGCGCGCGGCGAAGTCGCATACGGCGCGTCGTACGTGCTGTGGTTCGCCGAGGAAGCGACGCGCACCTACGGCGATCTGATTCCGCAGCAGCAGCGCGGCAAGCAGCTCAGCGCGGTGAAGGAGCCGATCGGCGTCGTCGCGGCGATCACGCCGTGGAATTTCCCGCTCGCGATGATCGCGCGCAAGATCGCGCCGGCGCTCGCGGCCGGCTGCACGGTCGTCGCGAAGCCGGCCGAGGACACGCCGCTGACCGCGCTCGCGCTCGGCTTCCTCGCGATGGAAGCCGGCGTGCCGCCCGGCGTGCTGAACCTGATCGCCGCGTCGCGCGAGCGCGGCATCGACGCGGTGGCCGACTGGCTCGCCGATGCCCGCGTGCGCAAGATCACGTTCACCGGCTCCACGGCGGTCGGCAAGCTGCTCGCGCGCGAATCGGCGGCGACGCTGAAGAAGCTGTCGCTGGAGCTGGGCGGCAATGCGCCGTTCATCGTGTTCGACGATGCGCAGCTCGACGCCGCGGTCGACGGGCTGATGGCCGCCAAGTTCCGCAACGGCGGCCAGACCTGCGTGTCGCCGAACCGCGTGTACGTGCAGGCCGGCGTCTACGATGCGTTCGCCGCGAAGCTGGCCGCGCGCGTCGCCGCGCTGAAGGTCGCGCCGGCGACCGATCCGGCCGCGCAGATCGGCCCGATGATCAACGCGCGCGCGGTCGACAAGATCGCGCGCCACGTCGGCGACGCGCTCGAACGCGGCGCGCGCGTGCTGACCGGCGGCAGGCGGCTGTCGCAGCTCGGCCCGAACTACTACGCGCCGACGGTGCTGGCCGACGCGACCGCCGACATGCAGCTGAGCTGCGAGGAAACCTTCGGGCCGGTCGCCGCGCTGTTCCGGTTCGATACCGAGGAACAGGCCGTCGACGCCGCCAACGACACGCCGTTCGGGCTCGCCGCGTATTTCTACACGCAGGACGTGCGGCGCATCGCACGCGTGTCGGCGCGGCTCGAAACCGGCATCGTCGGCATCAACGAAGGCGCGCTGGCGAGCGAGGCCGCGCCGTTCGGCGGCGTGAAGGAGTCGGGCTACGGCCGCGAAGGCTCGAAGTACGGCCTCGACGACTACCTGTCGATCAAGTATCTGTGCCAGGGCGGGCTCGACTGATCGGTTGGGCGGCGCCGATTCGCCAAGCGCAACCAGCGCGACGATTGCCGCGATTGTCACGATCGCATCGCATAAACGGCCGCAGCCGGCCCATAGCCGGTTGCGCCGCCGCCATCATCGCCCCGCATGCCGGCCTCGATTTCTGGGCAGTCCTGCCGTTAACACGGATTTGACCCGGCCGCGTCAGTCGCGGCCGGCTTCCGGAACGAGCGCGACCAATGCCTGCAACTCTTTCGATCGAGAAAATTGCCGACTGGGCCGGCCGCCACCATCTCGCCGTCGGCGTGCTCGGCACGCTGATGTCGGTCGCGGCGCTCGGCATCAGCGCGGCGACGCTATGGGCCGCGCGCAGCGAGGTCGTGGAGCACGCGCGGGAAAACTCGCGCAACGTCGCCGCCGTGCTCGCGAGCGAGGTCGCACGCACCGTCGAGACGTCGAACAGCGCGCTCGCGTCGCTCGCGACCAATATTCGCAACCCGGCGATGGCCCGCATGAATGCCGGCTTGCGCCATGATCTGCTGTTCGAGCGCACGGCCGCGCAATACGTGACCGGCATGGGCGTGACCGACCGCTACGGACGACTGATCGACGGCTGCTGCGGCCCGTCGCACCGCTGGGATTTCAGCGATCGCGACTACTTCAAGGTCCATCGCGATTCGGACAGCGTCGGCCTCTACGTATCCCAGGCGTACCGTGCGCGCTCGCGCGGCGGCACCGAATCGATCGCGCTGTCGCGCCGCATCGAGCGGCCGGACCATACGTTCGAGGGCATCGCGGTGGTCGCCATCGACCTCGCGTATTTCGACCGGCTGCTGTCGCGCCTGAACGTCGGGCCCCACGGCATCAGCGCGATCCTGCGCGCCGACGGCACGATACTCGCGCGCAACCCGCCGCTGAGCGATGGCCAGATGGTGCGCCTGCGTCGCTCGAAGGCGTTCGAACGGATGGTGCAGCACGAATCGGGCTTCTACGCGGCGCGCTCGAGCATCGATGGGACCTTGCGACTGTATACGTACCAGCAGGTGCCGGGCACGCCGCTGATCGCGGTGGTCGCGCCGGCCGAACAGGACGTGCTGGCCGACATCACGCGGCTGTCATGGAAGGTCGGCGTGTCGGCGTCCGTGATCGGTGCGCTGTTCTGCGCGGTCATGTGGCTGCTCGCGTTCGCGCTGCGCGACAACCTGCGCAAGCAGACGCTGCTCACCGACCTCACCCGCACCGATCCGCTGACCGGCCTGCACAATCGCCGCGCGCTCGACGCAGCGCTCGCCGACGAATGGCAGCGCCTGCAGCGCGGCAACGACGGCAGCCTGTCGATGCTGTTCATCGACGCCGATCACTTCAAGCAGTACAACGACCGCTACGGCCATGCGCAAGGCGATACCGCGCTGCGTTTTCTCGCCGAATGCATCCGCGCCCATACGCGACGGCGCGGCGATCTGGCCGCGCGCTACGGCGGCGAGGAATTCGTCGCCGTGCTGCCCGATACTGACGAAAGCGGCGCGGCGACCGTCGCGGAAGCGATTCGCGGCGCGGTGGAGCGCAACTGCCTCGACGGATTCGACGCGACGATGCCCGCGTTCACGGTCAGCATCGGCTGCGCGACCGCGCATCGCGGCCACCCGAAGTCCGTGCAGGCGCTGTCGCATCACGCGGACCTCGCGCTCTACACGGCGAAGCGCCAGGGCCGCAATTGCGTGTGCCGCGCGGACGCGAAATCGTTTGCGCAACCGGCTTGACCGTACCGCTTCGATCGTTCGTTTGAGCATACGCGACCCGCAAACGATTGGGCGATTCACACCCCCATATCCTTCATGTACCGTGCGCGCCATCCGGAACGCTATCGAATTACATGACAGGATGTGCAAGATGAGTAACAAGCCGTTGACCATTCGCGCGAAGTTGATGCTCGCGTTCGGGGTTCTGACCTGCGTCGTGCTGCTGGTGTCGGTGCTCGGCATCGTCTCCCTCAGCCGCGCGCATGGGAGGTTCTCGGACTACGTGAACGGCATCAACGCGCGCGCGACGCTCGCCGACCGCGTGCACGTCGCGGTTGACCGGCGCGCAATCGCCGCGCGCAACATCGTGCTCGCAGGCTCCGCGGCCGACGTCGAACACGAAAAGGAGGCGGCGCTGCAGGCGGACCGCGACGTCGGCACCCTGCTTCGCCAGTTGCGGCTCGCCGTCGGCCCGGGCACCGACGCGACCGACAAGGCGCGCGAACTCGTCAGACAGATCGACACGGTCGAGGCCAGCTACGGGCCCGTCGCGCGCGCGATCGTCGATGCCGCCGTGAACAACCGGCGCGATCAGGCGATCACGATGATCGACGAACAGTGCCGCCCGCTGCTGGTCCGGCTCGTCGCCGCGACCGACGCCTTTGCGACCTATTCGCGCGAGCGGGCCGCGCAGCTCGTGACCGACTCGGGCAACCGCTATACGTCGCAACGGCTGCTGCAGATCGCCATCTGCCTCGCCGCGGCGGTCGGCGCGATGGTGGCCGGCTGGGCGATCGCGCGCGACCTGGTCCGCTCGCTCGGCACCGAACCAGTGATGCTCAACGGCATCGCGCAGCGCATCGCGGCCGGCGACCTCGCCGGCAACGCCGCGAGCGCCGCCGCACCGCGCGGCAGCGTGCTGGCGTCGATGCACGAAATGCAGGCGAACCTCGTGCGGCTGATCGCGCAGGTCCGCGCCGCGTCGAGCAACGTCGCGGCGGGAGCGAGCCAGATCGCGTCCGGCAACGTCGACCTGTCGTCCCGCACCGAACAGCAGGCCGCATCGCTGCAGGAAACCGCGTCGAGCATGGAGCAATTGACGTCGACCGTGCGGCTGAACGCCGACAACGCCCAGCAGGCCAGAGCGCTGGCCGACAACGCGTCGCAAGTCGCACAGCGCGGCAACGTCGCGGTCGGATCGATGGTCGAGACGATGACCGACATCAGCGCCGGCTCGGCCAAGATCGCCGATATCACCGGGATCATCGAAAGCATCGCGTTCCAGACCAACATCCTCGCGCTGAACGCGGCCGTCGAGGCGGCCCGCGCCGGCGAGCAAGGGCGCGGCTTCGCAGTGGTCGCGAGCGAGGTCAGAAGCCTCGCCCAGCGCTCGTCGAGCGCCGCGAAGGAAATTCGCGAGCTGATCTCGCATTCGGTGGAGAAGATCGAAGACGGATCGCGCCTCGCGAACCACGCGGGCGACACGATGAGCCAGGTGACGCAGGCCGTCGCGCGGGTCACGGACATCATGGGCGAGATCGCGGCGGCGTCCAGCGAGCAAAGCCGCGGCATCGAGCAGGTCACGCTGGCGATCACACAGATGGATGAAGTCACGCAGCAAAACGCCGCGCTCGTCGAGGAAGCGGCCGCCGCATCCCGATCGCTCGAAGAACAGGGCAGCCAGCTGGCCAACGCAGTCGCGCTGTTTCGACTCGATGAGAGCGCAGCCCACGCGTAGCCGCACGCGGCCGGTTCATACTGGCCGCAAACGTTTTGCAGCACGAATTCACCAAATAGTGAGCATTCGGCCGCGTCGACCGCGACGCGCAACAATTCCTTAACGGCCGCGTCACGATCGCGCTCGACAATCCGCCATCTTCGACCTTCAGGATGGAGTCCGCATGATCGTGTCACCCCGCCGTTTTCCGCTGCACGTCGCAGCACTCGCGAGCGCGCTCGCACTGGCCGCCTGCGGCGGCGGCGACGACGTCGCATCGACCCCGGCGACCAGCGCCGCGATGCCGGCACCGCCGGCCGACCCCGGCTTCGTCGACAGCGCACCGGTGCCGAGCGTACCGGCGTTCGTCGACAACATCGCGACCAACCAGCGCGGCGACGCGCGCTATGCGACGTTGTCGACCAACGCCGCGGTGCGGGTCGTGAGCCGCTTCCTCGATCTGTGGCAGCCGTCGACGATGATCGTCGACGCGGGCGTGAACGCGCCGGCCAACGGCGCGTTTCCGGCCGTGGTGGCGTCGACGTGCTCGGGCCTGCCCAGCAGCGGCACGCCGTGCGGCACGATTCTGAACGGCACGGTGCTCGCCGCCAACGTTCAATACGTGGTCGACGCAACGACCGCACGCACGCAGCAGCAGGCCGATGCGGCCTACTTCGACGACCGGCGCGGCAAAGGCTACAGCGTGACCGACGGAATGGGCCCGCTCACCGACGCATGGCGCACGGCCGCGCAGCAGACGACCAGCATCACCAGCGTGCCGGCCGATGCGACCACGGTGCTGTACAACGACGCCGGCAACAACACCGGCGTCGGCAGCAGCACCAACGCGAACTTCGGCAAGGTCGTCGATCTGCTCAACGAAATGGGCACCAACGCGTCGACCGAACCGTCGAAGCGCTTCTATAAATATGCGCGTCCGTACCGCTGGAGCGCCGCGGTCGCCGTCGCGCCGACGCTCGTGCCCGCCGAAAGCGCGACGCCCGCCACCGACGGCGGCTTCATCAGCGGCCACGAGGCCGAAGCGATGCGCGACGCGACGACGATGGCGTGGCTCGTGCCGGAGCGCTTCCAGGAGATGGTGAGCCGCGGCCTCGAACTCGGCGAGAACCGGATCCTCGCCGGCATGCATTCGCCGCTCGACGTGATCGGCGGCCGCATGCTCGCGCTGGCCATCAGCGCGGCGAACCTGACCGCCTACGCGAGCGACGCGCAGGCCGCGTACGGCCAGGCGCACCAGGCGCTGCAGCAGCTCACGGGAACGACCGACGCGACGTTCGCCGCGTTCGCGCATTCGGGCACCACGGCGACCGACCGGTTCGCCGATTACACCGCGAACCGGGCCGCGTTCCTGCGCCGCCTGACGTTCGGCTTCGGCGCGATCGAATCGACCGACGCGCCGCCCGTCGTGCCCAAGGGCGCCGAGGTGCTGCTGCAGACGCGCTTCCCGTACCTGAGCGCGGACCAGCGGCGGGTCGTGCTGAAGACCACCGAGCTGCCGTCGGGCTACCCGGTGATGGACGATGCGGAAGGCTGGGGCCGCCTGAACCTGTTCACCGCGGCCGACGGCTACGGCACGTTCAACGGCAACGTGGTCGTGTCGATGGACGCGTCGCGCGGCGGCTTCTACGCGGCCGACCAGTGGCGCAACGACATCGGCGGCGCCGGCAAGCTGACGCTGCAAGGCACCGGCACGCTGACGCTCGCCGGCAACAACAGCTACACGGGCGGCACGCAGGTGAACGGCGGCACGCTCGCCGCGGCGTCCGCGAGCGCGTTCGGCAACGGCGACGTGTACGTCGGCGCGGGCGGCGGCGTCCGGATCGCGGCGGCCGCGCCGGTCACGATCGCGACGCGTTACACGCAGCTCGCGAACACGACGCTCGAACTCGACGTCGACGGCCACGGCGGCGGCCGCCTGCGCGTCGGCGGCCCGCTCACCGTCGCCGGCGGCACGCTTCACGTGAAGTTCGTGAACGGCTATGCGCCGAAGGCCGGCGACACGATCGCGCTGATCGACGGCGGGGCGCTCGCCGCGAAGTTCGCGACGGTGACGGTCGACGGCTTCAAGGCAACGCCGGTTTATACGGCTACGGGCGTGTCGGTGATGTTGTCGGCGTCCTGATCGGCGGTCCAGCCTCAGCGTGCCGCGCGGCCGTCGCGAGCACGCTGTGTGCGGGTCCCCATTTCATACCGGCCGGCACGCGCCTTGCTCGTCGCGACACGATCCACGGCATCTCCGAGGTATCGACGTGACGAGCCCATCAGCGCGCATCCATATCGGCATTTCCGGCTGGCGCTACGCCGGCTGGCGCGGCACCTTCTACCCGCAAGGGCTGAAGCAGGCCGACGAGTTGCGCTACGCAGCGAGCCGGCTGCAGACGATCGAGATCAACGGCACGCATTACAGCCTGCAATCGCTCGCTAGCTGGCGGCGCTGGTACGACGAAACGCCGCCCGGTTTTACGTTCGCGGTGAAAGGCGCACGCTATCTGACCCACATGCTGCGGTTTCGCGACGATACCGCGACGGTCGCGTGCGCGAACTTTTTCGCGCAGGGGCTGCTTGCGCTCAACGACAAGCTCGGCCCGCTCCTCTGGCAATTTCCGCCGTCGCTGCGATTCGACCCCGACCACATGGAACACTTCCTGGGCCTGCTGCCGCACGATACCGAAGCGGCGCTGGCGCTCGCGCAACGGCACGACGGGCGGGTCAGGACGCCCTATCTCGAGATCGACCGCAAGCGCGCATTGCGTCACGCGATCGAAGTGCGTCACGCGAGCTTCGTCGACCCGGCGTTCGTGGAGCTGCTGCGCCGGCACGCGGTCGCGCTGGTCGTGTCGGATTCGACGGAACCGTGGCCGCAGTTCGAGGACCTGAGCGCCGACTTCGTCTACATGCGGCTGCACGGCACCGAGACCAAATATTCGGGCGAGTACTCGGACGAGTCGCTCGACCGCTGGGCGCAGCGCATCGAAACGTGGAGCCGCGGCGCGCAGCCGGCCGACGCGCGCCTCGCCGCACCGGACCTCGCGCCGCCGCGCGCGCATGCGCGCGCCGTCTACTGCTACTTCGACAACGATACGAAGACGCGCGCGCCGTTCGATGCGCGGCGCCTGATGGCGCGCCTCGGCGTGCGGGCGCACGACGCGGCCGCCGCAGAAGACAGCGCGCCGCAGGCTGAATCGCAACCGCAAGGAGAAGAACGATGACCCTGCTCATCTATCTGGTCGGATGGATCATTTTCATCGGCGGCGTCGCGTGGGGCTTGATCGCGCTGCACGTGTCGCAGCATGTCGTCGAGATCGTCGCCGTGATCCTGTTCGGCATCGCGGTGATCACGGGCGCCACCCGCGCGCGCAGCCGCGATCGCACCTAGGCGCGCGCGTCACGCGGCGTCGAGATAGGCGGCAAGCGCGTCGGGGCTCGCGGACGGAAACCCATCGGACAGATGCGCGAGAAACGCGGACACGCGCGCGCTCAACAGCCGCCGCGACGGATACAGCGCCCATAACGCGATGTCCGGCCCCGGCACGTCGCCCCAGCTGACGAGCGTGCCGGCCGCGAGGTCACCGCTCACGAGCGACACCGGCAAGCACGCCGCGCCGAGCCCGAGGCGCACCGTATCGCGCACCATCACCAGCGACGACAGCCGCGCCACCGGTTCGAACGCGATGCGGGCGGGCCCGGCCGGCCCGATCACGTCCCACGCGGTGCGCAGGTCGTCCGCGGTGCGCACGACGGCCGGCGCGGCCGCGCCGTCGCCGGGCCGCGCGAGCGCCGGCGTCGCGACGACCGCCAGCCGGTCGCGCAGGAACACGCGCCCGATCAGCGTTGCGTCCGGGTCGGGGTTCACGCGGATCACGAGGTCGTAGCCTTCTTCGATCATGTCGACCGGCTGGTCGTCGGTCGTCACTTCCAGTCGCACCTCCGGATACTTCAACGCGAACGTCGCGACGAGCTTGCCCATCGCCAACTGCGAGAACAGCATCGGCGCGCTGATGCGCAGCCGGCCGCGCGGCCGCTCGCCGCCCGACGCGATCGCGGCGGCGCTGGCTGGGTGAGTGGGGAGCGTTGGGGGCGGTGCTGGCGCGCTAGCGCCTGCGCCGATGCGGCGATACGCCGGGACGCGCTGGCATGCGATGCGCGGTAAGGCGATGCGCCGTGCTGCGACGCGGTGCGGGTGGTCTGATGCGGCTGAACGCTGTCGAGCCGGTCGTCATCGGCAGCCGGTTCGCGGCGATCGCCGCGACCGATCCACCACCGCGATGGGCGCGATCGCCGCCATCACGGCAAAACGCCCCGCGCATCGACCACCCCACATCGCCGCATTCGCGACCCAAGCAGCCGCGTGACGGCCTCCCTATAATCGGACCTTTCGCCGCGTTCGCGCGCGATGACGCAGCACTTCCCATTCCGAGCAACACCCTTCGCCTCTGGAGACGAGATGACCCTCCCCGCCGTTCCGTTCGCCGAATCGTTCGATCTCGAAGCCGCATTCGACGACGTATCCGAATACTGGTCGCCCAAGGTGGTCGCGCAGGTCAACGATCAGTACGTCAAAGTCGCGAAGGTGCGCGGCCGGCTCGTGTGGCACGACCATGTCGGCGAAGACGAGCTGTTCTTCGTCGTGCGCGGGCACCTGAAGATCGAGTATGAAGGCGGCCGCGTCGTCGATCTGCCCGCCGGCTCGATGCACGTGGTGCCGCGCGGCACGCTGCACAACCCGATCGCCGAAGAAGAATGCTGGATCGTGCTGATCGAGCCCGTGCAGACGAAGCACACCGGCGACGTGCAGTCGCCGTTGACGCGCACCCTCGACGAGCAGCTCGGTCAGCCGCAGCCGCGCTGAATTCGCGCGCGTCGCGGGCAGCGCAAGCCAGCGCGCGACGGGCGGTGCACGCGGTTCGATAGCGCGCGCCCGCAGCGAACGCGCGTCCCGTTACCGCGGACATCATATGTATCCAGCACGCGGGTACGCGCACGCGGCACCGCGAGCTGGTCGCGGCTCGGGCGGCCGGCGCTTCGGGCGCACGCTGCCGCACGCTGCCGCACGCAGTACCTCGCGCAGCACCTCCCGCAGCAAGCCCCGCCAACCGCCCCGCCCGCCTCAGCCGCGCACCGCCGCGATGCCGTCGAGTTCGCGCATCGCATCGTCCGGCAGCGTCAGCGCGCCGGCGGCCAGATTCTCGCGCAGATGAGCGACCGACGACGTGCCCGGAATCAGCAGGATGTTCGGCGCGCGGCGCAGCAGCCACGCGAGCGCGGTCTGCATCGGCGTCGCGCCGAGCCGCGCGGCGACCGCGTCGAGCGTCGACGACTGCAACGGGTTGAAGCCGCCGAGCGGAAAGTACGGGACGTACGCGATGCCGTCGCGTGCGAGCGCGTCGATCAGGCCATCGTCGTCGCGATGCGCGAGGTTGTAGTGGTTCTGCACGCACGCGATGTCGCAGATCCGCCGCCCTTCGGCGATCTGCGCTGCCGTCACGTTGCTCAGCCCGATGTGCCGCACGAGGCCCTGCCGCTGCAGTTCGGCGAGCGCGCTCAGCGGCGCCTCGATCGAGCCTTCGGCCGGCCCGTGCACGTCGAACATGATGCGCAGGTTGACGACGTCGAGCACGTCGAGGCCCAGGTTGCGCAGGTTGTCGTGCACGGCCGCGGCGAGCGCGTCGGCGGAGAAGGCCGGCAGCCACGACCCGTCGTCGCCGCGCATCGCGCCGACCTTGGTCACGATCAGCAGATCGTCGCGATACGGGTGCAGCGCGTCGCGAATCAGCTGGTTCGTCACATGCGGGCCGTAGAAGTCGCTGGTGTCGATGTGGTCGATACCCGCCGCCACGGCTTCGCGCAGCACCGCGAGCGCCGCGTCGCGATCCTTCGGCGGCCCGAACACGCCGGGCCCGGCCAGCTGCATCGCGCCGTAACCGAGACGGTGAACGCGCCGGCCGGCGATGGCGAACGTGCCCGATTGAACGATGGGGGACATGATCGTGCTCCTGTTTTCGAATGACAGAACGCAGGTTACGCCGCCTCGCACTGCGCGATAACCCGTCATAATCTGCACGACCTGTACGAAAGGACGAACAATGCAAGTCGATCTCGGCGATCTGAACGCGTTCGTGGCGGTGGCGCGCGCGAAGGGCTTCCGCGAGGCCGCGCGGCTGGCCGATGCGAGCGCGTCGGGGCTCAGCGAGGCGGTGCGCCGGCTGGAGGCGCAATTGGGGGTCCGGCTGCTGCACCGGACGACGCGCAGCGTGTCGCCGACCGAAGCCGGCGAGCGTCTGCTGGCGCGGCTCACGCCCGCGCTGAGCGAGGTGCAGGCCGCGCTCGACGTGGTGAACACGTTCCGCGAGCGGCCGGTCGGCACGCTCAAGCTCAATGTGCCGACCAGCGCGGCGCGGCTCGTGCTGCCGTCGATCATCCCGCGCTTTCTCGACGCGTATCCGGAGATCCGGCTCGACATCGTCGCGGACGAGAGCTTTGTCGATATCCTGGCAGCCGGCTGCGACGCCGGCATACGCTACGACGACCGCCTCGAACAGGACATGATCGCCGTGCCGATCGGTCCGCGCTCCCAGCGCTTCGCGACCGCCGCGGCGCCCGCCTATCTCGCGCGGCGCGGCCGGCCGGCCCATCCGCGCGAGCTGCTCGACCACGCGTGCCTGCGCGGCCGCTTCGCGAGCGGCGCGATGCCGGCTTGGGAGTTCGAGCGCGACGGCGAAGTGGTGCGCGTCGAGCCGTCGGGGCCGCTCGTCGTGCAGATCGGCGGCGCCGTCGATCTCGTCGTCGACGCCGCATGCGCGGGCGTCGGCATCGTCCACCTGTACGAAGACTGGCTCGCGCCGCAGCTCGCGAGCGGCGCGCTCGAGCCGGTGCTGGACGCGTGGTGGCGGCCGTTCTCCGGCCCGTATCTGTACTATCCGGGCCGGCGCTTCGTGCCCGCGCCGCTGCGCGCCTTCGTCGACTTCATCAAGGCCGACGCAGCGTAGCGCATGACGCGGCGCGGGTGTCCCCGCCCGCGCCCGCCTTCCGCCCCACAAGCCCCCCACCTCTACACAAGCCGCACCGCCAGCGCCGCCACGAGCGCCGGCAGCATCACACACGCGCCGATCGCCAGAAACTTCCCCGCGCTCACTTGCAGCCCGTCGCGCCGGATCGCCGCGAGCCACAGGATCGTCGCGAGCGAGCCGGTGACGGACAGGTTCGGCCCGAGATCGACGCCGATCAGCAGCGCATCGACCACCGGCTGCGGGCTGTGCGCGACGCCCACGATCGCGCCGGCGACGAGCCCCACCGGCAGGTTGTTGACGAGGTTCGACGCCAGCGCGATGGCGACGCCCGACGCAGCCGCCGCATGCGCCGTACCGCCGGCCGTCAGCGCGCGCAGCAGCGCCGCCAGCGCATCCACCGCGCCGGTCCGCTCGAGCGCCTCGACCAGCACGAACAGTCCGGCCACGAGCGGCAGCACGCTCCACGAAATCGCGCGCAGCGTCGGCCCGCAGGCCGCGCGATCGCGCGCCAGCACACAGGCCGCGGTCAGCGCGCCGGCCAGCGCGGTCGGCAACCCGAGCGGCCGGTCGAGCAGCGACACGATCATCAAGGCGGCGGCCGTCGCCGCGATGCCGGCCAGCGCGATGCGCGCGCCCGCGCTCAGCGAGGGCACCGGCAGATCGCGCGCGCAATGGCCGCGCAACGCGTGACGCTGCGTCGCGCGCAGCATCGCGTAGGTGCACGCGATCGACGCGACGGACGGCAGCGCGAAGCGTGCGAGCCAGGTGCCGAGCGCGGGCATGTGCGCACCGTACAGCACGAGATTCGCGGGGTTCGAGATCGGCAGCACGAAGCTCGCCGCGTTCGCGACGAACGCGCAGACGTACAGCAGCGGCAGCGGGTCCGTCTTCGCGCGGCGCGCGGCCGCGAACACGGCCGGCGTCAGCACGACGGCGGTCGCGTCGTTCGACAGGAACACGGTCGTGACGGTCCCGACCAGATAGACGAGCGCGAACAGCCGCCGCGGCGAACCGCGCGCGCCGTTCACGACGTGGGCCGCGACCCAGTCGAACAACCCCTCGCGCCGCGCGACTTCGGACAGCAGCATCATCCCGGTCAGGAACAGGTACACGTCGCCGCCTTTCGCCACGGCCGCGAGCGCCGCGTCGGCGGGCAACAGGCCGAGAGCGACCAGCAGCACCGCGCCGGCCACGGCCCAGATCGCCTCGGGCCAGCCGAACGGCCGCACGATCACGCCGGCGGTCGCGAGCGCGGCGATCGACCACGCGAACGGAGCGGAATTCATCGGCATATCGGGCGGCAGCAATGCATCGACGCGCGGCTCATCGCGATGCGATCGGCAAGTCGGCCGGCTCACCGCCGTCCGCGCCGCCCGGCGGCTTGCCGCACGCCGCGCGCAGCGAGCGCGCGTACCCGAGCCACAGCGCGAGCGAACCGGTCGACACCGCGCCCAGCACGACGAACGCGACCGGATAACCGTAATGCTGCGCGAGTACGCCGCCGAGCGCCGGGCTGAGCGCCGCGCCGATGCCCTGCACGGTCGCGACCGCGCCCTGCCCGGCGTTCACGTGGCCCGTGCCGTCGAGCAGGCGCACGACGAGCGCCGGCACGACGACGCTTTGCAGGCCGGCGCCGATCCCGTCGAGGATCTGCACCGGCCACACGCCGGCCTCGCTCATCAGCGCGGCCGCGAGCACGCCGCGCAGCGGCAGCGCCAGATACGACAGCAGCAGCACGCACCAGTATCCGTGCGCACGAATCAGCCGCGGCGCGCACCACGCCGCCGCGATCATCACGCATTGCGCGATCACGATGGTCTGCGCGGTAAACACACTCGGATCGCTGCGGTGCGCGGCGACGACGCCCATCCCGTACAGCGGCAGCATTGCCGCGTTGCCGAGATGGAACAGCGCGAGCGACGCGCTGAGCAGCACCAGCGGCCGGTTCGCGGCCACCGAGCGCCACGCGCGCGCAGGCGGCGCCGCGCCGCCGCCCGAGCGGCCACGATCCGACGCCGGCTCGCCGCGCGCGCGGCCGGCTGCGTCGTCCGGCATCGCGAGGCCGCGCGCGCACGCATGGTCGATCGCCCGCGCCGGAATCGCGCACGCGCTCGCGATCGCGAGCACCGCGAACGCGGCGACGAGCGCGAACACGGCATCGAATCCCGCGTGCCAGCCGAGCCAGCCGGCGAGTGCGGCGCCGACCACGTTGCCGGCGTGATTCGCCATCTGGTTGCGGCCGAACTGGCGGTCGAAGCCCTGTCTGCGCGCGATGCCGAGCGTCATGCCGGCGATGGCCGGCGCGAGCGCCGCGCCGCACACGGCGGCCACGACCTGCGATGCGGCGACGGCCGCGTAGCCGTCGGCGAAACGCAGCGTCATCGACGCGAGCGCGGTCGCGGCCGTCGCACAGACGATCAGCAGCCGCTTCGCGCGCAGCGCGTCGACGAGCGCGCCGGCGGCCGGCGTCGCGGCCATCGCCGCGAGCCCGGCGAGCGTCATCACGGAGCCGATCGCGTCGGCACTCCACCCGCGCGACAGCAGGATCACGCCGGCGAACGGGCCGATCCCGGCCTGCACGTCGGCGATGAAGAAGTTGAGCGCCTCGAGCGGGCGCGCCGGTCGCATGGTCGCCACGCGTTCAGTCGGCCGGCGCATCGACGAGCTCGGCGATCTCGACGACGTCGATCGTCGTGCCGTGCGGCGTGACGACCGCGTCGCCCCACACCTGTACGTGCGTGCCGGGACGCAGGTAGTCGGCGAGTTCGGCGGCCGCGTGCGGCGGCATGCGCAGCGCCGCGCCGCTCGTCAGCAGCGCGCCGTTGCACTCGCCGCGCGGGCCATGCAGCGCGAACGCGATCTGGCCGCACACGTCGATCGGCTCGCGTGCGGGATGCGGCCGCGCGTGCGGTTCGGGGCCGGGCCCGGTATCGACCAGCTCGGCGCCGTCGCGAGCGGTCAGCTGCACGGCCGACACCATGTCGGCGCCGCGCGGCTTGACGCCGCGCACGCGGATGCGATCACCGCACGCGACGTGCCGTACCAGCGCGCGGCCGAGATGCGGCGGCACATGAACCTGCAGTTGGCCGTCGAGGATCAGCCCGTCGACTTCGCCATGCGGGTTGAGCAGGAACTGCGTGACGCGGCCGCGCGTTTCGGGCAGGCACGCCGGATCGATCCAGTGCATCGTGGGGTCCTCATCGGGGTGTCGCCGCAGGCGTCGCACCGAGGGCCGCGGCACACGCTGCGGCGGCCGGGCGGCGCGCAGCGTCGAACGCGCGGCGACGGAGGCGTGACGGACCGCGACGACGGGTTGCGGTCCGCCTCTCTTTGCAAACGCCGTGCCAGTGCGCACGGGCCCGCGCGGCCGTGCGGCGATCGCGGCGGTCACGCCCCAGGTGTCGGAAAGACGGACAGCAGCAGCCGGTCGGTGTCGGGAAACCCGACACCCGCTGCGCCGTTCAGTCGTCGCGCTCGATGCCGAGGCTCGCCATCCGCGCGTACAGCGACTGACGGCCGATGCCGAGCTGCCGCGCCGCCTGCGCGCGATTGCCGTTTGCGAGCGCCAATGCGCGCAGGATCGCGGCACGCTCGACCGTCGCGAGCGCATCGGGCAGCGGCAGATCGAACAGGTACGCGGGCAGCGCGTCGTCGGGCGCCGCCGACGCCGGCGCTGATGCCACGCCGAGCGCGAGATCGGCCGCGCCGATCGCGGGCCCGGGCGCGAGCGCAGCCGCGCGCTCCATCACGTTGCGCAGTTCGCGCACGTTGCCGGGCCAGCGGTGCGCGAGCAGCGCGCGCTGCGCATCGTTGGTCAGATGCAGCGCACGCGCGCCGGCCGCGCGCTCGAGAAAATGCGCGGCGAGCGGCAGGATGTCGGCGACCCGCTCGGCGAGCGGCGGCAGATGCAGCGGGATCACGTTCAGCCGGTAGAACAGGTCTTCGCGGAACGTGCCGTTCGCTACCGCGGCCGCGAGGTCGCGGTGCGTCGCGGCCACCACGCGGAGGTCGATCGTCGTCGGACGGTCCGCGCCGAGCGGCGTCACCTGACGCTCCTGCAGCGCGCGCAGCAGCTTCGCCTGCATCGCGGCCGGCATGTCGCCGATTTCGTCGAGGAACAACGTGCCGCCGTCGGCCTCGACGAGCCGCCCCGCGCGATCCGCATGCGCGCCGGTGAACGCGCCGCGGCGATGGCCGAACAGTTCGCTCTCGAGCAGCTCGGCCGGCACGGCCGCGCAGTTCACCGCGACGAACGGCCCGGCATGCCGCGCCGACGCCGCGTGCAGCACGCGCGCGGCCACTTCCTTGCCGGTGCCGGTTTCGCCGGTGATCAGCACCGTCGCGTCGCTGGTCGCGGCGCGGCCGAGCTGCTTCTGCACATCGCGCATCGCGGCGCTCGCGCCGAGCAATCGCGGCCGGTCCGACGCGCTCTCGCCCGCGAACCGGGCCGGTTCGGCGTCGCCGGCCGGCAGCGGCGCATGCGCGGACACGATGCGCTCGAGCAGGCGCGCGATGTCGTCCCGCCCGACCGGCTTCGTCAGATGATCGAACGCGCCGAGCCGCATCGCGTCGATCGTGTTGTCGCTGGTCGCATGGGCGGTCAGCATCACGACCGGAATCGCGGCGAGCGCCGGGTCGTCGCGCAATTGCGCGAGCACCGCGAGGCCGTCGAGGTCCGGCAGCCGGAAGTCGAGGAACACGCAATCGACGCGCGCGCCGTCGCGCAGCGTCGCGAGCGCCGCGCGCGCGGATGCGGCCTCGACGACCCGATGACCGAGATCGCCGAGGGTTTCCGCGAGGCCGTCGCGGAATGCGGCGTCGTCGTCGACGATCAGGATGCTTGCCATGGGATCTCGATCACGAAGGAAGCGCCGCGCGGCGTCGTGTCGACCCACGCGCGGCCGCCGTGCGCCGCGGCCACTTCGCGCACGACCGCGAGGCCGAGGCCGGTGCCGTCCGCCCGGCCCGTCACGAACGGCTCGAAGATCCGCTCGCGCTGCGCGTCGGGAACGCCTGGCCCCGTATCGGACACCGTGAAGCGGAGCATCGCGCGCCCGTCGGCCGTCGAGCGCGCGGCCGCGACCGCGACCGCACCGCCGTCGCCCGCGTGGCGCAGCGCGTTGAGCAGCAGGTTGTCGAGCGCACGGCGCATCTGCTCCGCGTCGAACGCCGGGCCGTCGGCGGGCGCCGCGAAGCGCTCGCCCCGCCCGTCGGGCGTGCACGTCACGGCGATGGATTGCCGCTGCGCGAGCTCGCGATGCGCATCGACCACCTGCGGCAGCCACGTGTCGATATCGACGCGCGTCGCGTGCGGGCTCACCGGCTGGGTCAGCGCGAGCAGGCCCGACAGTTGTGCGTCGATGCGGGCGATCTGCGCGAGGATGATGCGCAGCGCCTCCTGCTGCCGGCTCACGTCGCCGGCGAGCGCATTCTCCGCCTTCAGCCGCATCGCGCCCATCGGATTGCGGATTTCGTGCGCGAGCTGTGCAGCCAGCTTGCCGAGCATCGCGAAGCGCTCGGCCTGCACGAGCCGCGCGCCGAGTTCGCCGGCCTGCTGCTGCAGGCGTTCGGCCCGTCGCGTGCGCGCGTTGAACGCGTCGATGATGCGGTCGAGATCGGGCTCGCCCACGCGCGGCAGCTGCGCGTCGCGGCCCTCGGTCGACAGCGCCGCCTCGATGCGGCCGAGCTTGCGGTTCCAGCCGCGCAGCGCGAACGCGAGCGCCGCCGCGATCACGAGCAGGACCGCGAGCACCGCCGCCAGCGCCGTCGCGAGCAACTCGCCATGCCGGCCGAGCGGCGGATGCGCGCGGGTCAGCATCCACGCGAACAGCCCCGGCATGCCGGGCACCGGGCAGGCGGCCGCGACGACCGCGTCCTGCGCGCCTTCGACCACGCTGGTCGACGCGATGCCGATCGCCGCGCTCGCGCGCAGCGTCCGCACGATCAGCGGCGTTTCGGCCTCCGGGACGTCGCGCTTGATGCCGCTGCCCTGATAGGTCGGAAACGCATACGCGACGAAGCGGCCGTCGGCGTCGGCGCCGCTGCGCGTCCAGAAGCCGCCTTCGACGTCCGGCGTGCGGGCGAGCACGATGTCGAGGACGGCGTGCATCCGCTCGGCGTCCGGTTGCGCGCCGGGCGGCGAGCCCGCGCCCGCGTAGCGCGACGCGACCGCTGTACACGCCGCCGCGGCCTGGGTGCGCGCATCGGCGACCTGCTCGCTCGCGGCGGAACGCGTGACGATCCACACGAGCGCGACGAGCGTCGCGCACAGCACGGCAACGAGTGCCCACAACATCACGAGCTGGTTGGAAAACGACGGGCGCTTCATGGGGTCCGGCGGGGTTCCGGCGAAAAGGCGATCGCGACAGGATAGCGTAAAGCCTGCCGACCACCCAGGCGCGGGCCGGGCCGGGCTGGCGCGTCGGGCCCCCGCCGACGCGCCCGCGCCGTCAGCGCCGGTTCGAGCGCGACACCACGTCGATCCACACGGCCAGCACCAGCACCGCGCCCTTCACGATCATCTGCCAGTACGCGTCGACGTCGAGCATCGACATCCCGTTGTCGAGGCTCGCCATCACGAGCGCGCCGATCAGCGCGCCGTACACGGTGCCCGACCCGCCGCGCATCGACGTGCCGCCGATGAAGCACGCGGCGATCGCGTCGAGCTCGCCCATCGTGCCGGCCGACGGCGAGCCGGCCGCGAGCCGCGCGGTGTTGACGATGCCGGCAAACGCGCACATCAGCCCCATCAGCGCGAAGATCGCGAGCTTCACGCGATCGGTGTCGACGCCGGACAGGCGCGTGGCCTCCAGGTTCGAGCCGACCGCATAGATGCGCCGGCCGAACACCGTCTGCGTCGCGATCCACGAGAACGCGCCGAGCAGCGCGAGCAGCAGCAGCACCGGCACCGGAATGCCGCCGTAGCGATCGAGCGTCGCGACGAACGCGAACAGCACGGCGCCGGCGCCGACGACCTTCGCGACGTCCTGCCACGGCGGCACGACCGCGAGCCGGTAGCGGCGCCGCGTGCCGCGCTGCCGCACGACCAGCAGCGCGACGAGCGCGAACAACAGCACCGCGAGGCCGTCGCCCACCGCGCGCGGCAGATAGCCCTGGCCGAGGAACACGAAGCCGTCGGACACCGGCGCGATCGTCGAGCCGCCGGTCACGCCGAGCAGGATCCCGCGGAACGCGAGCATCCCGCCGAGCCCGACGATGAACGACGGCACGCGCCGATAGGTCGACCACCAGCCGTTGAACAGCCCGACCAGCACGCCGAGCGCGAGCACCGCCGGCACCGTCGCGGCCACCGGCCAGTGGCGGTTGACGTCGAGGATCGCCGCGACGCCGCCGAGCAGCCCGAGCAGCGAGCCGACCGACAGGTCGATCTCGCCGGCGATGATGACGAACACCATCCCGCACGCGAGCATGCCGGTGATCGACATCTGCCGCAGCAGGTTCGACACGTTGCGCGGCGTGACGAACGCGCCGTCGGTCAGCACCGAGAAGAACGCCCAGATCGCGACGACCGCGAACAGCAGCGCGAGCACCTTGTAGCGCACGAAGATCTGCCGCAGCGGATGGCCGCGCAGGCGGCGCGCGTCGGCGTCCGGCGGCACGGCGGAAGAGGAGGAAAGTTCGGTATTCATGTCGCACTCGCTGCAATGGGTTCGGCCGGACGCCGCGCGGGCTTCAGCGCGGCGCCGAGAATCTGTTCCTGCGTGAGACCGTCGTTCGCGAAATCGCCGCGCAGCTCGCCTTCGCCGATCACCAGCACGCGATCGGCGAGCCCGAGCACTTCCGGCAGCTCCGACGACACGACGATCAGCGCGACGCCGCGCCGCGCGAGCGCGAAGATCAGCCGGTAGATCTCGGCCTTCGCGCCCACGTCGACGCCGCGGGTCGGCTCGTCGAGGATCAGCACCTGCGGGTCGGCGAGCAGCATCCGCGCGAGCACCGCCTTCTGCTGGTTGCCGCCCGACAGGCTCGCGATCGGCAGGAACGGATGCGCGGCGCGCACCGACAGCCGCTGCATCTCGGTGCGGATCGCGTCGAGCTCGGCGGCCGCGTCGATCCGGCCGCGCGTGGCGAACCGGCGCAGCACCGACAGCGTGATGTTGTGGCCGACGCCGAGCTGCGGCACGATCCCGTGACGCTTGCGATCCTCGGGCACCATCGCGATGCCCGCGCGGATCGCATCGGCCGGCGAGCGGATCGCGAGCGGCCGGCCGTTCATCCGCACGGTCGCCGTGCTCGCCCCCGGATACGCGCCGAAGATCGCCTGCATCAGCTCCGTGCGGCCCGCGCCGACCAGCCCGGCCACGCCGAGGATCTCGCCGCGCCGCACGCTGAACGACACGTCGTCGACGCGCTTGCGGCGCGGGTTGGCGACGTCGTGACAGGTCACGTTGCGCGCTTCGAGCACGACCTCGCCGATCTCGTGCGGCTCGCGCGGATACAGGTTGCCGATGTCGCGCCCGACCATCATCGAGATGATCCGGTCGGTGCTCAGCGCGCGCATCGGCTCGGTCGCGACGTGGCGGCCGTCGCGGATCACGGTCACGGTGTCGCACACCGCGTCGATCTCGTCGAGCTTGTGCGAGATGTACACGCACGCGACGCCGCGGCGCTTCAGGTCGCGCACGATGTCGAGCAGGATGCGCGTTTCCGCGGCGCTCAGCGACGACGACGGCTCGTCGAGGATCAGCAGCTTCGCGCGCTTGTTGAGCGCCTTCGCGATCTCGATCAGCTGCTGGTGGCCGCCGCCGTAGTTCATCACCGGCTGCGCGACGTTGATCGCGTCGATGCGCAGCTCGCGCAGCAGCGCCTCCGAGCGGCGCACCATCTCCGCGTAGTGCATGCGGCCGCCCGGCAGCGTGATCTCGTTGCCGAGGAAGATGTTCTCCGCGACCGACAGCTCGGGCACGAGCATCAGCTCCTGGTGAATGATCACGATGCCCGCGCGTTCCGTGTCGCGCACGCCGGACGCGACGAGCGGCGCGCCTTCCCAGCGGATCTCGCCGTCCCACGTGCCGTGCGGATACACGCCCGACAGCACCTTCATCAACGTCGACTTGCCGGCGCCGTTCTCGCCGCACAGGCCGACGCATTCGCCGGGGCGCACGGTCAGGTCGATGCCGTCGAGCGCCTTCACGCCGTCGAATGCCTTGACGATGCCGCGCATCGTCAGCAAGGGTTCGGTCATACGTTCATTGCCTCGCAATCGGCACGCGGCCGCGCACAGGGCCGGCCGCGTGCAGCGCGCCGCGCGCGCCGTTACTGGCTCGCCAGCTGCGCCTGGGTGTAGAAGCCGTCCTTCACGACGATGTCGACGTTGCGCTTGGTGAGCAGCGTCGGCTGCAGCAGCACCGTATCGACCTTCTTCCTGCCGTTGTCGTACTGCGCGTTGAACGCGGGCTTCGTGCCCTTCGCGAGATCGACCGCGAGCTTCGCGGCTTCGCTCGCGATCAGCTTCAGCGGCTTGTAGACGGTCATCGTCTGCGTGCCGCCGATCACGCGCTTGACCGCGGCGAGATCCGCGTCCTGCCCGGACACCGGCACCTTGCCGGCCAGATGCTGGGCGGCGAGCGCCTGGATCGCGCCGCCGGCGGTGCCGTCGTTGGACGCGACGATCGCATCGATCTTGTTGTTGTTGGCGGTCAGCGCGTCCTCGACGATGCGCAGCGCGGTCGAGGCGCTCCACTCGGGCACCCATTGCTGGCCGACCACCTTGATGTCGCCGCGATCGATCGCCGGCTTCAGCACCTTGAGCTGCCCTTCGCGCAGCATCTTCGCGTTGTTGTCGGTCGGCGCGCCGCCGAGCAGGAAGTAGTTGCCCTTCGGCTTCGCGTCGAACACGCCCTGCGCCTGCAGTTCGCCGACCTTCTCGTTGTCGAACGAGATGTAGGCGTCGACGTCCGCATCGAGGATCAGCCGGTCGTACGACACGACCTTGATGCCGGCCTTCCTCGCTTCGGCGACGACGTTGCCGAGCGTCTTCGAGTTGAACGGCACGATCACGATCACGTCGACGCCGCGCGAAATCAGGTTCTCGATCTGCGAAATCTGCCGCTCCTCGCTCGCATCGGCCGACTGCACCGACACCTTCGCGCCGAGCTTGGTTGCCGCCGCAACGAAATAGTCGCGGTCGCGCGACCAGCGCTCGACGCGCAGATCGTCGATGCAGAAGCCGATCTCGGGCTTGTCCTTGCTCGCATGCGCGAGCGGTGCGCCCAGTGCGAGGATCGCCAGCGCAGCGGCGCCGGCAAGCGAACTCAATACGGTACGACGCGTCACGGATTGCATGTCTCCACTCCTTGTTATGGAACCACCTTACGAACGCCGGGCGGCCGTCGGAACGGGCCGCCCGCATCGAGTCGTCGCCGGGCGCGTCATGCGCCCGTCGCGAACACCGGTTCGAGCGCGCGGTACAGCGCGCGAAACGTCGGCCGCCGCACGTCGCGATACCACGCGTGCCGCTCGCGATCCGGCTCGCGCACCGCGACCACCGGCGGCTGCGGGCACACGTCGTCGAGCGACGCGGCGGGCTCGCACGCAAGCTGCGCGAGGCGTGCGGCGCCCAGCGCCGGGCCGACTTCGCCGCCCTCGCGCAGCGTCAGCGCGCGGCCGCTCAGGTCGGCGAGCATCTGGGTCCAGTACGCGCTGCGCGAGCCGCCGCCGATCACCGTGATGTGCTCGGGCGCGAGACCTGCCGCATGCAGCGCGTCGATGCCGTCGAGCAGCGCGAAGCCGACGCCTTCGAGCGTCGCATTGGCCAGATCGGCGCGCCGCGTGTCGGGCGTGAGCCCATAGAACACGCCCTTCGCGTTCACGTCGTTGTGCGGCGTGCGTTCGCCGCTCAGATACGGCAGGAACCACGGGCGCGCGTCGCGCGCGTTCGCTTCCGCGTCGGCGAGCAGCGCCGCCACGCCTTCGTAGCCGGTCAGTTGCGCGGTGAAGTCGATGCAGCCGGCCGCGTTCAGCATCACCGACATCAGATGCCACGTGTCGGGCAACGCGTGACAGAAGCTGTGCACGGCCGACTCCGGGTTCGCGCGAAAGCCGTCCGACACCGCGAAGTACACGCCCGACGTGCCGAGCGACAGCAGCGCATCGCCGGGCCGCACGATGCCGACGCCGACCGCGCCGGCCGCGTTGTCGCCGCCGCCCGCCACCACCGGGATCTCGCGCAGGCCGAGCGTGCGGGCCACCGCCGGCAGCAGCGTGCCGGTCACGCGATTGCCTTCGAACACCGTCGGCATCTGGGCGCGCGACAGTCCGCACGCGGCGAGCAGCGTGTCGTCGTAGTCGCGCTTCGCGACGTCGAGCCACAGCGTGCCGGCCGCATCCGACGCATCGGTCGCGAACGCGCCCGTCAGCCGGTAGCGCAGATAATCCTTCGGCAGCAGCACGTGGGCGATGCGCGCGAACACGTCCGGCTCGTGACGGCGCACCCACAGCAGCTTGGGCGCGGTGAAGCCCGGCATCGCGATGTTGCCGGCCACCGCGCGCAGCGTCGGTGCGGCGCGTTCGAGCTCCGCGCATTCCGCGTCGGCGCGGCCGTCGTTCCAGAGGATCGCGGGGCGCAGCACGTCGCCGTGCGCGTCGAGCAGCGTCGCGCCGTGCATCTGGCCGGTCAGCCCGAGCGCGACGATGTCGCGCGCGTCGATGCCGGCCGCGCGCGCGTGGGCGACGAGCGCCGCGAGCGCGCCGCATGCGGCGTCCCACCAGTCGCCCGGCGCCTGTTCGGACCAGCGCGGATGCGGCCGGCTCACCGTCAGCGCGTGGCTGGCGGATGCGCGCACCGCGCCGTCGCGGTCGAGCAGCACCGCCTTCACGCCCGACGTGCCGAGATCGAGTCCGATGTACATGGCGTCAGCGCAGCGCGTAGATCGCCTGGTTCACGATGTTCTCCAGCCGCTCCTGCGCGCCGCTCACGTGCTGCGGGTTCACGCCGCGCGCGAGCGCATCGTCGGCGAGCGACTGCAGCGTGTAGCCGCCCGACAGGATCTTGCGGCCGAACGCGTCGTCCCACTGCGCGTAGCGCTGCCGGCGCAGCGCGTCGAGCCGGTCGTTCTCGACCAGCACCGCCGCGCGTTCGAGCGCGAGCGCGAGCACGTCGATCGCGCCGACGTGGCCGTAGAACAGGTCTTCCGCCGCGACGCTCTGGCGCCGCACCTTCGCGTCGAAGTTCATCCCGCCGGTCGTGAAGCCGCCGTGCCGCAGGATCTCGTAGAACGCGAGCGTCAGCTCCTCGACGCTGTTCGGGAACTGGTCGGTGTCCCAACCGTTCTGCGGATCGCCGCGGTTCGCGTCGACGCTGCCGAACACGCCGAGCGCGAACGCATTCGCGATCTCGTGATGGAACGAATGGCCGGCGAGCGTCGCATGGTTCGCCTCGATGTTCACGCGGATCTCGTCCTGCAGGCCGTACTGCACGAGGAAGCCGTGCACCGTGGCGACGTCGTAGTCGTACTGGTGCTTGGTCGGCTCCTGCGGCTTCGGCTCGATGAGCAGCGCGCCGTCGAAGCCGATCCGGTGCTTGTGCTCGACCACCATCGACAGGAACCGCGCGAACTGGTCGCGCTCGCGCTTCAGATCGGTATTGAGCAGCGTCTCGTAGCCTTCGCGGCCGCCCCACAGCACGTAGTTCTCGCCGCCGAGCCGGTGCGTCGCGTCGAGCGCGTGGCGCACCTGCGTCGCGGCCCATGCGAACACGTCGGGGTTCGGGTTGGTCGCCGCGCCGGCCGCGAAGCGCGGATGCGAGAACAGGTTCGCCGTGCCCCACAGCAGCCGCACGCCGCTCGCCTGCTGGCGCTCGCCGAGATAGTCGACCATCCGCGCGAAATTCGCTGCGTACTCGCGCAGGTTGTCGCCTTCCGGCGCGACGTCGGTGTCGTGGAACGTGTAGAACGGCGTGCCGAGCTTCGAGAAGAATTCGAACGCGGCGTCGGCCTTCATCCGCGCGCGCTCGAGCGGGTCGCCCGGCTGCTGCCAGGGCCGCACGAAGGTGCCCTGCCCGAACATGTCGTGGCCCGGCCAGACGAACGTGTGCCAGTAGCACACCGCGATGCGCAGATGCTCGGCGAGCGTCTTGCCGAGCACGTGCTTGTCGGGGTCGTAGTGGTGATAGGCGAGCGGGTTGTCCGACTGCGGACCTTCGTAGCGAATCGCGGGAATGTGTTCGAAATACGACATGGCGTCTCCATCCGGGGTCGTGTTGCAGCGCAGCGCGCCGGGGTGGCGCGCGCAGCCGAATTCGATCTGGCTGGATCGTGCCCGCGCGCCTGCCGGCCGGCAATTGCGAAATTGCGCAGCACGCTTAACGTTTCTTGCCAGCCGCGCACGCGCGGCGCGCGTTCCGTCCTACAATCGCCGGACACCAGACGAACGCGCGCCGCCCGCGGCGCGCCCCGGAGACAACGGCGCGGCGCCCCGGCGGCGCCCGCCCCGACACCGACATGACCCGCGCCCCTTCCGCCCAGACACCGCACCGCATCGCGCTGCTGTTCAACGCGAACAAGGTCTACGACCGCGAGATCATCAGCGGCATCGGCCAGTATCTGCACACGACGCGCGTCGTGTGGGACCTGTTCCTCGAAGACGACTTTCGCTGCCGGCTGGCCGGCATCGAGCGCTTCGACGGCGACGGGATCATCGCGGATTTCGACGATCCGGCCGTGGCCGATGCGCTCGCCGGCTCGCCGCTGCCGGTCGTCGCGCTCGGTTCGTCGTACGAGGACCCGGCGCAATACCCGCAGGATGTCCCATATATTGCGACCGACAATCCGAAGCTCGTGTCGCTCGCCTATACGCACCTGATCGGCGCGGGGCTCGCGCACTTCGCGATGTACAGCCTGCCGGCCGCGCAGGAGAACCGCTGGGCGCAGCAGCGCGAACTCGCGTTCGACCGCCTCGCGCGCGCAGACGGCCTCGATGCGCCGATCTACCGCGGCGTGTCGACGAGCGCATCGGGCTGGGATCACGCGATCGAGCAGCTGATCGGCTGGCTGCGCGAGCTGCCGAAGCCGGTCGGCATCATCGCGGTGACCGATGCGCGCGCGCGGCATCTGCTGCAGGCGTGCCTGATCGCCGGCATCGCGGTGCCCGAGCAGGTCGCGATCATCGGCATCGACAACGATCCGCTCACGCGCACGCTGACGCGCATTCCGCTGTCGTCGGTGATCCAGGGCACCGAGGAAATGGGCCGCACCGCGGCGCACCTGCTGCACCGGATGCTGCGCGGCGCGCGGTTTCCCGGGCAGCGCATCCTCGTGCCGCCGGTCGGCATCAACGTGCTCGAATCGACGCGCCATCAGCCGCTCGCGAGCCCGCACGTGATGCGCGCGCGGCACTTCATCCGCCAGTACGCGTGCCAGGGGATCAAGACCGAGCAGGTCGCCGACTATGTCGGCGTGTCGCGCTCGCTACTCGAAGATCATTTCCGGCGCGAGCTGCAGCGCACCGTGCATCAGGAGATCCTGCGTCACAAGCTCGAGGCCGCGCAGGCGCTGCTCGCGGCGCGCGATGCGCCGAGCGCGGAAGTCGCGATCCGCTGCGGCTTCACGTCGTTGCAATACATGTATGCGGTGTTCCGCCGCGAACTCGGCTGCACGCCGCGCGAATACCAGGAGCGCGCGGCGGCCGCCCACTGAATTCACCGCCACCAGCGAACCACTCATGCGTATCGATACCGACACTTCTCACCCGGCGACCGACGTCGGCCGCATTCCGTCCGAGCCGTGGGGCACGCTGCCCGGCGGCGACCCGGTGCGGCGCTATACGCTGCGCAATGCGCACGGCGTGCGCGTCGTCGTGAGCGATCTCGGCGCGACCGTCGTGTCGTGGCTCGCGCCGGATCGCACCGGGCGCTTCGCCGACATCGTGCTCGCGCACGACACGCCGGCCGAGTATCTCGACGCAGGCGCGTACCTCGGGGCGACGGTCGGCCGCTGGGCCAACCGGATCGCCGCCGGGCGCTTCACGCTCGACGGCATCGACTATCCGCTCGACCGCAACGAGAACGGCAACCTGCTGCATGGCGGCGCGAGCGGCTTTCATCGTGCGCGCTGGGACGTGATCGACGACCGCGGCGGGCTGACGCTGCGGCTCGAGTCGCCGGAAGGCGATGCGGGGTTCCCCGGCAACGTGCGCGTGCAGGTCCGTTACACGCTCGACGACGACGGCACGCTGACGATCGACTACACGGGCGTGACCGATGCGCCGACGCCGCTGAACCTGACGAATCACAGCTACTTCAACCTGAGCGGACGCGCGGGCGGCGACGTGCGCGGACATCTGCTGCAGATCGACGCCGACGCGTTCGTCGAAGTGGACGACGCGCTGATCCCGACCGGCACGGCCGACGTGACGGGCAGCGCGTTCGATTTCCGCCTGAGCGCACCGATCGGCGCGCGCCTCGACTGGCCGCATGCGCAGCTCGCGCGCGGGCGCGGGTTCGATCACTGCTACGTGTTGCGCGAACCGGGGGGCGGCGTGCGCACGGTTGCCTCGATCTACGATCCGGAGAGCGGGCGCGAGCTCGCCGTGTCGACCGACCAACGCGGGCTGCAGCTTTATACGGGCAACTATCTGCAGGGCTTGCGCGTGAGCGGCGGTGTGGTGTGCGCGCCGCATGCGGCGCTGTGCGTCGAGGCCGGGTACTTTCCGGATCAGGTCAATATGGATGGGTTGCGCGAAGAGACGATTCTGCGGCCGGGGCAGGTTTATCGGCAGACGACGCGGTATCGGGTGGGGGTGCGGGGGTAGTGGGCGCATGCATGCCGCGGTTCGCCGGCGGCGCGCGTGATCGCGTCGTGCCGCGGTGCTCGGGGTGAGTTGCGGTCGAATTCGGCTTCGGTTCGTGCGCGGATCGTCTGCGCGGCCGCGATGCGTGATGTGGGGCGCAGGTGGCGAGCCGTTGGGATATAGCTGAGCTGACACACGTATCCCCCGCCGCTGTCAGCGCTGCGACGGCTCCACTCAGCGCTCGGGAATCTCGATCGCATGCGTCGCTCCGGACATTGATCTGGATGGTTGCTTTTTCAACAGCATGATGCTGAGCCCGACACCGACCAGGGTCAGCAGCGCATTCCCGGTCATCAGCTTGCCGAGCGCCGAGTAGTAGGCAGCATGCGCAATCTGCGTCGCCGCCGCGAACGTCGGCGCATCGTTCTGCAATCCCGATTCGGCAATATTGCGGCTGCCGTTCGCGGCCATGAACAGTGCAGCGCGTGCCGGTTCGGCGAGCGGCAGTGCCGCATGCGCGAGACGGGCGACCACCTCCGCGTGGCTCACGCGATCCAGCACGAGCCCCGCGACGCTCACGCCGAACATCGAGCCCACCATCACGAGCGTAAAGAACAAGCCGATCGCCGTACCGGCATCTTTCGCAGGCACCTGGGTGGTGACGCCGTTGATGGTCGCGGTCGTCAGCATGCCGTTGGACACACCGAAGCAGAACAACCCGACGACGAAGATCGCACTCGACGTAGCGGGCCCGAGCACGCAGAACGCCGCGCAACTGACGAACAGCAGCGACATCGATACGAGCGTAGGAATGCGGAAGCCAACGCGATCGATTACTTTGCCGGCCAGCGGCGCGATGAACGCGACCGCGATCGTCATGCACAGCAGCCACATGCCGGATTTCAGCTTCGAGTAGTCGAGTACGTTCTGCATGAACAGCGGCAGCACGAACAGAAAGCTGGCCATCGTGTAATTGAAGATCATCCGGATCAGGATGACCGTGAGATAGCCGCGGCTCGTCAACAACGTCACGTTGATCAGCGGAGCCGGCTTGCGCAGGCTGCGTCGCACGAATATCGCCGCCGACAGCAGCCCGGCCACGGCGATCGCGGCGAGTGTGGCGGTCGCGGCCGTGCTCAGCATGTTCGACACATAGATCAGGCAACCGAGGGCGAACAGGTAGAACGGCACGCCCGCGACGTCGAGCGCCAGCGGGCGACGCGCTCCGGCTGCGTCGTCGGACACGAAAATCCAGGTCAGTACGATCGAAAGCAAGCCGAGCGGGACGTTCAGCAGGAAGATCCAGCGCCACCCGAGATATTGCAGGATGAAGCCACCGGTCGGCGGTCCGAGCGCCATGCCGACCCCGGTGATGGTGACCGCGACGCCAGTCGCGAAGCCCTTCTGGTCCGGCGGAAACGCATTCGCGATGAGCACGAGCGCAAGACCCAGCGTGGCGGCGAAACCCGCGCCCTGGACGAACCGCGCGACGATGATCTCCGTGACCGTGCTCGACCACGCGCCGAGATACAGCGACGACACCATGAAAAGCACCGCGCCGAACATGAACACGCGCTTTCGGCCCACGCTGTCGGCCATCTTGCCGAACAGGCAGAAGAACGCCGCAGCCGCGGTCAGATAGCTGACGATGATGAGCTGAATCTGCTGCATCGACGCACCGAACTCGGTCGAGAACGCCGGCAAGGCCAGATTCACGATCGTCATGTCGAGATTGGCGAGCAGCAGGCAGATGCCGATCGAAAATAGAACGATCCATTTCTTCATTGAATTGCCTCGTTATGGCTGCGCTGATCGCTCACTGGAACATGTGCATCTGTCGTCGCGATGAACCAGGGACGTGCCGAGCGACGCCGCTCGGCACGGCCGCCGGCCACGCCGTCATGCGAGTTGCCGCTCCAGCGTCTGCAGATCGAAATAGTCCTTGAAGAGCGTCAACTTGCCGTTTGCGTCGAACTCCAGAATCACCACCATCGGCAACCGAATCTCCTTGCCGCCCAGCACGATATGGCTCGTGCGCTCGACGATCGCGGTGCTGCCCTGTGCGATCAAGCGCTGCTGCTCCCAGCGATAGGTGCTTGCCTTGCCGAAGAAGTCGGTGATCTTCTCGACGACGGCATGCCTGCCGACATGCGCGCCGAGCGGTACGTCCTCGAGGCGCACGTCGTCGGCGAGCAGCGCCGACATCGACTCGATATCGCGCGCCTCGAACGCGCGGACGACTTGCTCGGCGAGGGTTTTCGTATCGTGACTCATGGGTTTTCACCTGTTCGTTGGGTTGGTGGAACGACGATCGACCCGGTGTTCGGGGCGAGCCGGCCTGATGCGCCGTTGCTGGACGGGCCGTGCGGCATTCGGGGCGCGTCTTCGACGGATAGACGACGGCCGAGCGATTCCTACGACAAGATGGATTCGTCGTCGCGGTCGCGATGGAGCTCTTGCGTGACCGCATTGCACACATCGCCGTGCGGCCTCACGACGGCGTTGCCGTTTTCGTTTTCCGCGTAGTGGTCTTCTCACGCTGCGATGCCGATCGAGGTCTCATCTTATCGACGGCCGCGGCCCGATCAAGTGTGAAAATTCACAGTCGCCGGCGCGTGAAAATTTCCAGGAAAACTGCTAGTGAGCGCGTCATGCGCCGAACCACGCCGGTGCGCGTGTCGCTGCCGGCGCATCGCGACGGCATGGCAACCGACCGGTGCCGGACCAAGCCAATCAGGGCGCGGGCCTCCCGCCGATCGCCGCCGCCAGCGCCGCGTGCGATACGACCTCCGCCATCGAGCAGCCTCAAGACGGCGTCGCACGCACGTTGCTATGCTCGCACCGCCCGACGCTGACGCGCCGGCAGTCCACCGACGGCTGCCGTCGCGCAGGAATCGGCGTTTGCTGCCGGTGCCAAGCCGGGACTAATCGCGAACCGGAATCAGCCCGAGCATCGCCGCCTTGACCGTTGCGTGAGTCTTGTTGGTGGCGTCGAGCTTGTCCATCGCATTCTGGATATGGAAACCGACGTTGCGTTCGGTCAATAGAAGAATCGCCGCGACTTCGGCGGCCGTCTTGCCCTCCGCCGTCCAGTGCAGCACTTCCTTCTCGCGGAGCGACAACCGCATTGCGCCGCTCGGCATCACGTCCGAAACGATCAGGTTGCTCATCGTCGCGTGCACGAACTGGCAAAGCCAGATCATCTCCGGCTCCGTGCGCCGCAACTCTTCCGGCGAGATGGGCGGCCCGCCGCGCACGAGGCTGAAGGTGCCCATCGCGCCGCGATGATCGCGGAGCGTCTGCGACCAGCCGTGGCGCAGGCCGAAGTCCGCTGCGTCGCGCCAGAACGCGTCATGGCCGGCCAGCGGCCCCGGCCAGGGCATTGGCCGGGTGCAGGCTTGTCCGTAATGGAGAACCGGATCGGCATGCTGATACCGCTTTTGCGCGTAATGGGCGCGCCATGCTTGCGGAAAATTGTTCCATTCCATGCTGGCGGGCCGCGTAATCGGTATCGTGACCCGCAGCACATATGCGTGGTATTCGAACCCCAGCGCGCGAACGGCCGGCGCGAGACCATCGAATGCGTCGGATGCGGTTTCCGCCTGCTCCATGCTCGCCAGCAGCGATTCTCGCCATTGACTCATCTACGGCCCCTTTGATCGCTCGGTTATTCAATATAGTGTTCCCGACCCGTGAATCGCGCCGGTCACCATATCCGAACTCCGGAACCGAATCAATTCGGCCGCGTTTCCCAAAATGGCGAACGCTACGTGGCCGCGCGGCCGGCCGCGACACCGGCGGCCCGGAACTGCCGAATGTCCTGCGGTCGCACACCCCCGAGCAGGAGCCGCCGGTAACGCTGCCATTGCCGCTCCCATCCCGATCGCGACGGACCTCCCTTCCCTGCCGCCCAGTCATCCCCCCGCCCCCCGGCAACCCCCCCGTATACCTCCCCCCGACATTCCTCTATACTGCCCCCCAGTATCCGGAGCCCACGATCCCATGCCGCATTCCCCCGAAGAAAAGAAGCGCGTCCTGACCCGCGTGCGCCGCGTGCGCGGGCAACTGAACGCGCTCGAGCAAGCGCTGGAAGACGGCGCGGACTGTGGCCCGATACTCCAGCAACTGGCTGCGATTCGCGGCGCGATCAACGGCGTGATGGCCGGCGTGCTCGAAAGCCATTTGCGCGAGGAATTCACCCAGCTCGCGGACGCGACGCGCCCCGCTTCCGGGTCGATCGACGATATCGTGACGCTCGTCCGGTCGTATTTGCGCTGACCGATACGGGATCGTCGACGTGCCGATTCATTCGATGATTACTTAAAGGATTCCCATGAAATCACGTGCCGCAGTTGCATTCGAGGCGGGCAAGCCGCTGCAGATCGTCGAGCTCGACGTCGAGCCGCCCCGCAAGGGCGAGGTGCTCGTCAAGATCACGCACACCGGCGTATGCCACACCGATGCGTTCACGTTGTCCGGCGACGATCCGGAAGGCCTGTTCCCCGCCGTGCTGGGCCATGAGGGCGCCGGCATCGTGGTCGAAGTCGGCGAAGGCGTGACGAGCGTCAAGCCGGGCGACCACGTCATTCCGCTGTACACCGCCGAATGCGGCGAGTGCCTGTTCTGCAAGAGCGGCAAGACCAACCTGTGCGTGTCGGTGCGCGCGACGCAGGGCAAGGGCGTGATGCCGGACGGCACCACCCGCTTCAGCTACAACGGTCAGCCGGTCTATCACTACATGGGCTGCTCGACCTTCAGCGAATACACGGTCGTCGCCGAAGTGTCGCTCGCCAAGATCAGCCCCGACGCCAACCCTGAGCAGGTCTGCCTGCTCGGCTGCGGCGTCACGACCGGCCTCGGCGCGGTGAAGAACACCGCCAAGGTGCAGGAAGGCGACACCGTCGCCGTGTTCGGCCTCGGCGGCATCGGCCTCGCGGTGATCCAGGGCGCCAAGCTCGCGAAGGCCGGCCGCATCATCGCGGTCGACACGAACCCCGGCAAGTTCGACCTCGCGCGCGTGTTCGGCGCGACCGACTGCGTGAACCCGAGCGATTACGACAAGCCCATTCAGCAGGTGATCGTCGAAATGACCGGCTGGGGCGTCGACCACAGCTTCGAGTGCATCGGCAACGTCAACGTGATGCGCGCGGCGCTCGAATGCGCGCACCGCGGCTGGGGCCAGTCCGTCATCATCGGCGTCGCGGGCGCCGGCCAGGAAATCTCGACGCGTCCGTTCCAGCTCGTCACCGGCCGCCGCTGGCTCGGCACCGCGTTCGGCGGCGTCAAGGGCCGCTCCGAACTGCCGGGCATGGTCGAGGACGCAATGGCCGGCAAGATCCAGCTCGCACCGTTCGTCACGCACACGAAGCCGCTCACCGAAATCAATGAAGCGTTCGACCTGATGCACGAAGGCAAGTCGATCCGCACCGTCGTGCATTTCTGATCCCCATCCGCCCGGCCGGCCACGCAGCCGGTCGCGCCGCATGACGACGCCGGCAAACCGCGAGGTTTGGCCGGCGTCGTGCATTCTGCGGGTGCGTCACGATCGCGCCGGCCGCGGCCTGCTGCGCCGGGAATGCGGCGGCGCTTCACACATACGCGCGGTCCGGTCGCACGCCCGTCAATCCCTGCGACCATCCGCGCGCGACGACATCAGGATCGGCGCGTAATGCACGGCATACGCGGCGAATGCCACGATCCAGCAAGCAGCGGACGCATCGAGCCACACGACGTAGCCCACCCCAGGCACGAGCGGCCCGAACACGCGGAGCACCGCCGCGACGATCACCAGCCAGTAACACAGCTGCTCCCACGGGCCGGCGACGAGCATGCGCCCCGTGTGGCCGAGCGCGGTGCGCGTGATCATCGCGACGATCGCGCCGCCGATCGCCCCGACCGTCAACGCATGCACGGCGAGCGAGTGCGCGACCACGCCGGCGACCGACAACGCGAGCAGCACGAAGCCGATCGGAATCCACAGACACGACACGTGCAGAATCCACACGATCGGCCGCTTGCCGACGCGCCACGAGCGCCACCCGACGATGCGCCACGCATGCAGCACCGCAGTCGCGAGCGCGGCGGCGATCAGCAATGCGCCGGGTGCGCCGAGCGCATCAGCGAACAGCGTGAGCGCGACCGCCGGCCCCGCGAGCGTATCGACGAGCCGGAAGCGGCGCATCGTGAAGCCGGGGATCGCGTTCATCGTGAACATCGGCACGATGCGGCCCGTGATCACCGCGACGAAGAACACGACGAGCCCCGTCGCCGCGTAGGCGGCGCGCAGCGCGAGATCCGCGCGGCCGGTCGTCACGGCCACATGGAACAGCACGTTGAGCGCACCGAACAGCAGCAGCGCGACCGGCAGGAACACGTTGTGCCGGTTCTTCGCGGCCAGCAGCACGCGCAGCAGCACGGCGGCGGTCACGGGCAGGAACAGCGCATCGACGATCGCCGCGGGCACGGCCGGCCCCGACCAGACGAGCACGCGTCCGGCGAGCCAGAGCAGCCACAGGGCTCCGAGCGCGGGGCCGCGCAGCGTCTCGCGCGACGTCCACGCGCGCGTGGCGGTCAGCAGAAAGCCCACGACGATCGCGGCGACGAAGCCGAAGATCATCTCGTGCACATGCCACATGAGGCCGGTCATCGCGCCCGCGCGCCCCGCGGCCGGCACACCGTGCCAAGCCGCGAGCCACACCGCGACGGCGATGCTCGCGAACCCTGCGCCGGTCAGATAGAAAGGCCGCAGCCCGAGTTGCAGCAGCGGCGGCGTGGCGGGCGCGGATGGCGCCTGCATGGGCTCGCTGATTTTCATGTGCGCTCCGTCGATCGAGGATGACGTCATTCATCCTAGACCTCCGACGCACGCGACGACGGGTGCCCCTACGGAGCGCGGTGGCATCGTCCGCGTTCGTGACCTGCGTCAAGCTCGCACTTCACGCATGTGCGAGACTTTCGCAACCGCGCGTGTGTTGTCATCGCCCCGTCAGCATCGCGCGCGTCGCATCCGCAGCGTGGCCGACGGCGATTCCCCGAACGCCCGCTTGTATTCGATCGCGAACCGCCCGAGGTGCGCGAAGCCCCATTTGAGCGCGATGTCCGTCACCGACGCGAGCCCCGGCGTCGCGTCGTCGAGCAATTCGTCGCGCACGCGCTGCAGCCGCAACTGGCGCAGATACGCCATCGGCGTGCTGCCGTGGCGGTTGCGAAACCCGGCGAACAGCGTGCTCGGGCTCACGCCCGCCAATTCGGCCAGGCGCTCGATCGTCAGCGGCTCGTCGAGATGCGCGCGGATGTATTCCTCGACGCGCCGCACGTAGAACGGCGCGAGCGGCGCCGGCGCCGGACGTGCGCCGTTGCGTATGCTGTTCGGATGGCCGTACAGCAGCAGGTTCAGCAGCGTCGACTCCAACTGCTCGAACGCGAGCGGATGGCGCAACGGATGCCCGTCGGTTGCGATCGCGTCGGCCAGCATCGGCAGCATCTGGGCGAGGCACGCGCCCTGCGGCGACGCGAGGCTGAACTCCGGCTCGAACTCCACCGGCGCGCGGCGCTCGTCGCCGAAATGGCGCCGCGCATGCCGCTCCATCACCTCGCGCTCGACGCGCAGGATCACCTGCGGGCACGCGTCGCCCCACTGCATCCGGACCGGCAGCGTCGGCGACAGCAGCGACGCGGTGTCGGGCGACGACACGAAGCGCGCCGCGCCGCACTCGATCTCGGCATCCCCGCGCAACGGTATCTGCAGCAGATAGAAGTGTTCGAGCGGCCCCGGCTCGATCGCCACCTGCCCGCCGTAGTCGAGCAGGTTCAGCGACAGGTTGCCCCAGCGCGCGTGATGCATGCAGCCGTGCAGCGCGTGCGCGGCGCCGGTCGGCGTGAGCCGATGCGGCTTGAACACGTCGGCCACGCGCGCGCGCACCTCGTCGACGTCGTTCGACTGCAGCAACAGCGTGTCGCGATTGAAACAGGCGGCCTCGCCCAGCCAGCCCGTTCCCGTAAATTGCCCCATCGAAGTTCTCCCGTCGTGCCCGATCGCACTTGCGCAGTGCACGTGTTCCCGATTCCTGGGAAGCGCGTCGCACGATCCGGATAGCACCCGGACTATCCGGACAGTCCGCGCCGTCGCGCGCGCAAGCCCCACGCCCATCACGCAAGAAGCGGACCGTTCGCGCATCGTAGAAAACTGCGCGGGTCTTCCGCATCCGCACATACCCGCAGTGCGCCGCGCGCCGGCCGCAGCGCCGCATGGCGCGCCGCAGGTTTCCGGAATCCGCGGATACCGGCCGAAGAAAGCGGATAGAAGTGCCAATTTCGTCCGCCAATACTGGGTCCATCCAAGCAACGCACCGAAGGGAGGGACGCATGAAAGGACGACACATCGAGGTTCCGTCGCCGCACGGCGGCGCGTTTCGCGCGTATCTGAGCACGCCGGCGGCCGGCAAGGGGCCCGGTATCGTGTTGTGCCACGAAATCTTCGGCGCGAACGCGACGATGCGCGACGTGGCCGACTATTACGCCGAAGAAGGCTATACGGTGCTCGTGCCCGATTTGTTCTGGCGTCAGGCGCCGGGCATCGAGCTCGGTTACACCGCGCCGGACTTCGAGCGCGCGATGGCGCTGTACCGCGACTACGACGAAAACGACGGCGTCGACGACGTCGCCGCCGCGCTGGCCGCGCTGACCGGCCGGCCGGAGTGCACGGGCAAGGCCGGCGTGCTCGGCTTCTGCCTGGGCGGCAAGCTCGCCTATCTGGCCGCGTGCCGGCTGCCGGACGTGGCGGCCGCGGTCAGCTATTACGGCGTCGGGATCGAGCACGCGCTCGACGAGGCGGCCGGCGTGCGCGGCCGGCTCGTGCTGCAGATCGCCGCCCAGGACCGCTTCTGCCCGCCGGACGCGCAGGCGCGCATCGCCGCAGCGCTGAGCGGCCGCGATGGCGTCGAGGTGTACGTGTATCCCGGCGTCGACCATGCGTTCGCGCGCAGCGGCGGCGATCACTTCGACAAGGCGGCCGCCGTGATGGCGCATCAGCGCGCGATCGCCGCGTTCCGTGCGGCGCTCGGCCCGCACTACGATCTGTCCGCACTGTGGGAAGAACACCTGCGCCACGAATTCGACACGCGCAACGTCGACGCGACGATGGCCACGATGGTCGCGCAACCGTACGTGAACCATATCCCGACGCTGACCGGCGGCGTCGGTCACGACGAGCTCAAGCGCTTCTACACGCATCACTTCGTGCATGCGAACCCGCCCGACACGACGATCACGCCGATCTCGCGCACGATCGGCGCGAACCAGATCGTCGACGAACTGCTGTTCTGCTTCACCCACACCACCGAGATCGACTGGATGCTGCCCGGCGTCGCGCCGACCGGCAAACGCGTCGAGATTCCGCTCGTCGCGATCGTCAAGTTCCGCGGCGACAAGCTGTATCACGAGCACATCTACTGGGACCAGGCCAGCGTGCTCGTGCAGATCGGCTTGCTGGACGCGGCCGGGCTGCCGGTCGCCGGCGTCGAGACGGCGCGCAAGCTGCTCGACGAAACGGTGCCGTCGAACCAGCTGATGCAGCGCTGGCGCGACAGCGCGTAAGCGCCCGAGCGACGGCCCGCAGCGCGAGCGCATCGCCTTCACTCAATCATTCCAGGAGACACCCCATGACAGCTCTGGCAGGCAAAGTCGCGATCGTCACCGGCGGCGCCACGCTGATCGGCGCGGCGGTCGCGCAGGATCTGGTGCGCGCCGGCGCGTGCGTCGCGATCGTCGACCTCGACGTGCAGAACGGCGCGCGCGTCGCCGACACGCTCGGCGAGCACGCGATCTTCATCGCCACCGACATCGCCGACGATCGTGCGATCGAGCGCGCGGTGGCGGCCGTCGTCGAGCGCTTCGGCGCGATCGACCTGCTGATCAACCTCGCATGCAGCTACGTCGACGACGGCATCCGCGCGACGCGCCGCGACTGGCTCGCGGCGATGGACGTCAACGTCGTATCGGCGGCGATGCTGGTCAAGGCCGTGCATCCGCACCTGGTGCGGCGCGGCGGCGGCGCGATCGTCAACTTCAGCTCGATCTCGGCGCAATGCGCGCAGACGGGCCGCTGGCTCTACCCGACCTCGAAGGCCGCGATGCGCCAGCTCACCCGCAGCATGGCGATGGATCTCGCGGCGGACCGGATCCGCGTGAACTCGGTGTCGCCGGGCTGGACCTGGTCGCGCGTGATGGACGAGATGACGCACGGCGACCGTGCGAAGACGGACCGCGTGGCCGCGCCGTTTCATCTGCTCGGGCGCGTCGGCGACCCGTCGGAAGTCGCGCAGGTCGTCACGTTCCTGTGCAGCGACGCGGCGAGCTTCGTCACCGGCGCCGACTACGCGGTGGACGGCGGCTATTCCGCGATGGGCCCCGAGCAGGCCGTGCCTGCGATCCCGCAGCTCGCGCAATAGCGGCAAGCCGTTGCGCCGCGCCGCATCACGACCCGATTGATTCGTCATACCAAGGATTTCATCATGAAGCGCATCGCCATCGTCGGTGCCGGCCAGTCCGGCCTTCAACTCGCTTTCACGCTGCTCGACCACGGCTATCACGTCACGCTCGCGACCAACCGCGACGCGCAGCAGATCCGCTCCGGCAAGGTGATGTCGAGCCAATGCATGTTCCACACCGCGCTGCAGCTGGAGCGCGATGCCGGCCTGAACCACTGGGAAGAAGCGTGCCCGTCCATCGAGGGGATCGGCGTCGCGGTGCCGCATCCCGACGGCGGCGGCCGCAAGGCGATCGACTGGTCGTCGCGCCTGACCCGCTACGCGCAGTCGGTCGACCAGCGCGTGAAGATGGCCGACTGGCTCGACGCAGTCCGCGACCGCGGCGCCGACGTGCGCATCTGCGACGTCGGCATAGCGGAGCTCGAAGCGCTCGCGAGCAGCCACGATCTCGTGCTGCTCGCGGCCGGCAAGGGCGAAATCGTCAACCTGCTGGGCCGCGACGACGCGCGCAGCGCGTTCGAGCGCCCGCAACGCGCGCTCGCGCTGACCTACGTGAAGGGCATGACGTCGAGCCAGCCGTATGCGCGCGTGCGCTTCAACCTGCTGCCCGACATCGGCGAATACTTCGTGTTTCCGGCGCTGACCACGACCGGCCCGTGCGAGATCATGGTGTTCGAGGGCATTCCGGGCGGCCCGCTCGACTGCTGGGCCGACGTGAAAACGCCCGAACAGCACCTCGACCGCAGCCTGTCGTTCCTGCAACGCTACGTGCCGTGGGAATTCGAGCGCTGCCGCGACGTCGAGCTGACCGATCCGAACGGCACGCTCGCCGGGCGCTTCACGCCGACCGTGCGCAAGCCGTTGTTGCGGCTGCCGTCGGGCCGCACCGTGTTCGGCATGGCCGACGCGGTGGTCGTGAACGACCCGATCACCGGGCAGGGCTCGAACAACGCGGCGAAATGCGCGAAGGTTTACGGCGACGCGATCCTCACGCGCGAGGCCGCGCCGTTCGACGAAGGCTGGATGCACGACACGTTCGAACGCTACTGGGCCTACGCGCAGCACGTCGTGCGCTGGACCAACTCGCTGCTCACGCCGCCGCCGCCGCACGTGCTCGAACTGCTCGGCGCGGCCGGCCAGTATCCGACGCTGGCCGCGACGCTCGTCGACGGCTTCGACGACCCGCGCCGCTTCGCGCCATGGTGGTTCGAGCCGGCCGCATGCGCCGCGATGATCCGCGAACACGCGGCACGTTCGGAGCAAGCGCGATGAACGCCAGCGCTTCCTCCCCTCTCGCCGCCGTCGATCCGCTGCAACTGCGCGCCGCGTTCGGGCATTTTCCGACCGGCGTCACCGTGATCACCACGCGCGCCGCCGACGGCCGCAAGGTCGGGCTTACCGCCAATTCGTTCTCGTCGCTGTCGCTCGATCCGCCGCTGGTGCTGTGGAGCCTGCGCAAGGTCGCGCCGAGCCGGCCGGATTTCGTTGCGGCCACGCACTTCGCGATCAATATCCTCGCGCACGACCAGCTCGAGCTGTCGCGCCGCTTCGCGACGCCGCGCGCCGACAAGTTCGACGGCGTGCCGCACGACGACGCCGAAGCCGGCGGCGTGCCGTGCCTGCACGGATCGAGCGCGCGCTTCGTGTGCCGCAACGTCGGCCATTACGAAGGCGGCGACCACCTGTTGTTCATCGGCCGGATCGAAGCGTTCGACGCGTTCGGCAAGGCGCCGCTGGTCTTCCATGCCGGCGAATATCGCGCGCTCTGCGCGCACCCGGATCTCGCACGCGCCGTTTGACCGGCTCTACTCATAACGCAACAGGAGGTGGTGATGAAGAATTGCGGCTCTCGCCTGCTCGCGATCGCGGGCATCGTGGTCGCCGGCCTGGCCGTCCACGCGCCGGCCCAGGCGGCCGACCTGCCGTCGGTCAACCTGGGGATGACGAGCTTCGTCGACGGGCTGCCGCCGGCCGGCTCCGGCTGGTACGGCACGCAGTACCTCGAGTACTACACGGCCGGCCGCGTCAACGACAACGCGGGCAACAAGGTCGGGCTGCCGAAGCAGGACATCGACCTGTTCGCGGGGCTGAGCCAGCTCGTCTACCAGGCGCCGCTGACGTTCGGCGGCATGCATCCGGGGCTCGACGTGATCCTGCCGTGGGTCGGCTCGGTCCATACCGACGACGGCATCGGCAACGTCGCGCTGAACGCGCGTGCGGGCTTCGGCGATCTGTTGATCGGCCCGTTCGTGCAGTTCGACCCGGTGATGGGCGCGCACGGACCGCGCTTCGCGCAGCGGGTGGAATTCCAGTTCATCGCGCCGACCGGCGCGTACGACCGCACGCGCGCGATCAATCCGGGCAGTCATTTCTGGTCGTTCGATCCGTACTGGGCCGCCACCTTCTGGATCACGCCGAAGTGGACCGTGTCGTGGCGGCTGCATTACTTGTGGAATGCAACCAATCACGCGCCGGCCGCCTCGCTCGGGCCGGACGTGACGTCGACGCAGGCCGGTCAGGCCGTGCATGCGAACTTCGCGACCGAGTACGAGGTGCGCCCCGGATTGCGGCTCGGGCTGAACGGCTACTGGCTGCGTCAGACCACCGACATGAAGGCGAACGGGCAGGACGTGTCGGGCACGCGGGAAGCGGTGTTCGCGATCGGGCCGGGCGCGATGTACAGCTTCTCGCCGCAGGACCACGTCATGTTCAACGCCTACTTCGAGACCTATGCGCGCAACCGCCCGCAGGGCACGCGGATGGTGCTGCGGTACGTGCATCACTTTCAGTGACGGGTGACGGGTGACGGGTGACGGACGGCATCGGGCCGTGCAACGCGATCGCGGCTCGCGCGCGCGCCGTGCGTTCCAATGGCCGTAGGGGGCCACCCGCGCGGGCGGTGGACTACGGCCACGTCCAGGGTCGACCATGGGTCCGGGTTGCATTGACGCCGCTATGATCGGCCTGTCTCGCGACGCCGCCCGGGGGACGACGAGCCTCCCATGAAGACGGTTGCCGTGCCGGCTCGCGATGCCGCGCAGCCGGCGCGCCGATCCACGGCGCGGCCGGCCGCGCCGCGCCGCTTACTGGCCGATGGTCGCGAAGCTCGGCAGCAGCACGCGGTACACATGAATCATCGCCGGCCCGAGCAGCACGCCCATCAGCGCGGGGAAGATGCAGAAGATCAGCGGGAACAGCAGCTTCAGCGCGATGCGCGCGGCGCGCTCCTCGGCGCGCATGCGGCGCCGCGTGCGCAGCATGTCCGACAGCACGCGCAGCGATTCGGCGACGCTCGTGCCGAACCGGTCGGCCTGGATCAGCATCGCGCAGAACGACTCGATGTCTTCCACGCCGGTGCGCAGCGCGAGGTTGCGCAATGCCGTGTCCTTGGTGAAGCCCGAGCGCATCTCGAGCAGCAGCAGGTCGAGTTCGCCCGAGACCACTTCGCTGCGAAAGCGCAGCTCCTCGCTGACCCGCATCAACGCCGCATCGAGCCCGAGCCCGGCCTCGACGCAAACCGTCAGCAGGTCGAGCGCGTCGGGGAAGTCCTCGAAGATCGTCCGCTGACGCTTGGTGATGCGGCGCGACAGGACGAAGTTCGGCAGGTAGTAGCCGATGCCGGCCAGCGCGACGAGGATGAACGACAGCAGCATGCGCTGATCGGCGAGCCGCGTCGTGGCGAGCGCGAGCAGCGCGGCGCCCGGCAACGCCAGCGCCAGCACCGTCTTCGCGGTGAAGTAGAGCCCGGCCGCGCTCGGGTCGCGCCATCCGGCATTCATCAACCGCACCCGCAGCGGCGAGTTCTCCCAGCCGTCCTGCGGCACCGACAGCTTGGAGATCGGTTGCGACAGCTCGACGAGCCGCGCGATCCAGCGCGGGCCGGGCGCGCCGGCGTCGTCCGCTCCGGCGCCGGCCGCGCCGACCGCCACGCTCGCGCCGCTGGCCTGCTGAAGCCGGCGCTGCAGGTTGCGCGGCGCGAACAGCAGCATCGCGGCCAGCACGCCGCCCGCGACGAACAGGAACAAGCCGGCGAGCATCACGGTATGTACTACGCTCAGGTTTTGCATGACAGCCTCGAATCGGTTCGTGAAGCCTGAGACACGCGTCAGACGCGAATCCGGATGATCCGGCGGATCCACAGCAGGCCGAACGCCATCGACGTCAGCATTGCGCCGACCATCTTGACGCCCGCCGGGTCCTGCCAGAGCACCGACAGAAACTCGCGGTTCAGCACGGCCATCATCCCGGCGGTGCCGAACGGCAGCAGGCCGAGAATCCACGCCGACAGCCGGCCTTCCGCCGACAGCACGCGGACCTTGTCGAACAGCTTGAAGCGCTCGCGCACCAGCGCCGCGATGCTGTCGAGCAGCTCGGCGAGATTGCCGCCGGTCTCGCGCTGGATCAGCACCGCGATCACGAAGTAGCGCAGGTCGTTCGCCGGCACGCGCGTCGCGAGATTCACCAGCGCATCGTGCAGCGACACGCCGTAGTTGATCTCGTCGAAGGTGATGCGAAACTCGCCGCTCATCGGCTCCGGAAACTCCTCGCCGACCATCCCGAGCGCGCTCGTGAACGAGTGGCCCGAGCGCAGCGCGCGCGCGATCATGTCGCACACGTCCGGTAGTTGCCGCTCGAGCTTGAGCATGCGGCGGCGGCGATGCCGCGTCACGTACAGCGTCGGGATGCAGCCGGCGAACAGCGCGACCGGCAGCACCGCGACGAGCGGCAGCGGCGTGACGCTCAGCACCAGCGCGGTGGCCGCGCACAACGCGCCGCTCAGCACGACCAGCTTGGCGACCGTCCAGTCGAGGCCGGACTGCTGCAGCACCAGATCGAGCGACTGTACGCGCGGCACGCGCAGCAGCAGCCGGTCGAACGGCTTCGACTCGTCGAGCATGCGCTTCTTCAGGATCGACATCCGCTCCTGCTGCACGCTGCCGCCGGCCGACATCGCGCGCAAGCGCGATTCGATCCGGCGTGCGGCATTGCCGTGCCGCGCGTTCCACCATTGATAGACGCCCTCGATCGCGAGCACGACCGCGACGAAGGTGAGAATCACAAAACCGTAAAAGATCGAGTCCATGAGGCCTCCGGCCGTCGTCAGTTCGTCTCGTAGTGGCGCGTCGGGTCGTACAGCGCGTCCGGCAGGTTGATGCCGAACGACTGCAGCCGCTCCGCGAACTTGGGCCGCACGCCGGTCGCGCAGAAGTAGCCGCGCACCGACCCGTCGCCGTTCATGCCGGTCCGCTTGAACGTGAAGATTTCCTGCATGTTGATGATGTCGCCCTCCATCCCGGTCAGCTCCTGGATGCTGACGATCTTGCGCTTGCCGTCGGTGAGCCGCGACGCCTGCACGACCACCGTGATCGCCGATGCGATCTGCTGGCGCATCGTCTTCGGCGGCAGCGACAGCCCGGCGACGCTGATCATGTTCTCGAGCCGCGTGAGCGCGTCGCGCGGCGTGTTCGCGTGGATCGTCGCGAGCGAGCCTTCGTGGCCGGTGTTCATCGCGTTGAGCATGTCGAGCGCTTCCGCGCCGCGCACTTCGCCGAGGATGATGCGGTCCGGCCGCATCCGCAGCGCGTTGCGCACCAGCGTGCGCTGCGTGATCTCGCCCTTGCCCTCGATGTTCGGCGGCCGCGTCTCGAGCCGCAGCACGTGCGGCTGCTGCAGCTGCAGCTCGGCCGCGTCCTCGATCGTCACGATCCGTTCCGTGCGCGGAATGAAACCCGACAGGATGTTGAGCAGCGTCGTCTTGCCGCTGCCGGTGCCGCCCGACACGAGCACGTTCACCTTCGCCTTCGCGAGCGCCTCGAGCAGCTCGGCCATCGGCTCCGTGAGGCTCTGGAAGCGCAGGAGGTCGTCGATCTTCAACGGATCGACCGCGAAGCGCCGGATCGACAGCAGCGGCCCGTCGATCGCCGACGGCGGAATGATCGCGTTCACGCGCGAGCCGTCCGGCAGCCGCGCGTCGACCATCGGGCTCGATTCGTCGATGCGGCGCCCGACCCGCGACACGATCTTCTCGATCACCTTCATCAGGTGCGCGTCGTCGTAGAACGTCACGTCGGTCAGCTCCAGTCGGCCGCCGCGCTCGACGTAGACCTGCCGGTACGTGTTCACGAGGATGTCGGACACGCCGGGGTCGCGCAGCAGCGCCTCGAGCGGGCCGAAGCCGAACATCTCGTCGTACACGTCGATCGCGAGCTGGCGGCGCTCGATGTCGTTCGCCGGCATGCGCCCCTCGTCGAGGATGCGCGAGATCAGCGCCGAGATCTCGTGGCGGACCTGGTCCTGCGGCAGCCGCGACAGCCGCTCCAGCTCGACGCGCTCGAGCACCGCCAGATGAATCTCGCGGCGCAGCTTCTGATACGCGTCGCGTACCGACGGATGGCCCGATCCGGCCGACTCCGCGCCCGTTGCCGGCGCCTGGGTCCGATACAACGACATCTGTTCGCGCAATGACATGATGGTTTCCCCGAAAGATTCACATGGACTTGAGCTTCGGCGTGGCCTTGCGGCCGAACAGCCGGGACATCAACGGTTCGCTGCTGGCCGCGTCGGGCTGGGTGCGCACGTCGCCTTCGACGATCTGCTTCGCGCACGCATGCACCGCGCGCGCGACGCCGGCGGTGCGCGCCAGGCGCGACACCGGATAGCCCTGGTCGATCGCTTCGCGCACGGTGTCGGCGTCATCCGGAATCGTGGTGCTCGCGTGCAGCCCGAGCACTTCCTCGAGCGCGGTGCGGGTGCGCTCGCCCGCGCGCGTCATCCGGTTCACCACGAGCCGCAGCTGGTCGCTCGAGTAGCCGAGCGACACGAGGATTTCCAGCATCCGGCGCCCCGCGCGCACATGCGGCATCGCGGGCTGCAGCACGAGCTGGATCTGGTCGCTGCGGTCCAGCGCGACCATCGACAGCGCGCTGATGCTCACGCCGATGTCGAAGATCACGAAGTCGTAGCGCGGCGCCGCCACGCCGAGAATCCACTCGAGCGCGTCCTCGCGCATCTCCGCGGCCTTGACCGGGTCGCCCGCGCCCGCGAGCACGTGGAAGGTCGGCGTCACGTGCGCGAGGCTCGCATCGAGGAAGGCGCCGTCGATCCGTTCGATCTGCGCGCACAGCTGCGGCAGCGTCGACGGCGGCGTCTCGTCGCTGACGAGGAACGCGGCATCGGCATACTGCTGGTTCAGGTCGATCAGCAACACGCGCCGCTTGAACTGCTCGCTGATCTCGTAGGCGACGTTGCTCGCGACGAAGCTCGTGCCCGCGCCGCCCTTGCACGACGTGAAAGAGATGATCCGCGTATCGTCGCCGTCGCGCCGCGTGCTCTGCGCGGCCGCGCGTTCGAGCGCACGGGCGAGCGCGGCCGTGTCGATCGGCCACTGCAGCACGTCGCGCGCGCCAGCGCGCATGGCGTCCAGCAGCATCTGCGGCGATGCGTCGGCGCTCACCAGGATGCCGGTCAGGCCCGGATGTTGCCGGCAGATGCGTTCGAGCGCCGCCAACTCAGCCGCATCGATCTGCCCGCTGTCGATCAGCAGGATGTCGAACGAGTCGAGCCCGTCGGTGCGATGCTCGATTTGCGACGGACGGCCGGCCGCGCGCGTCACGCGGTAACGGCCGGCGTCGCTGACGAGACGCGCGATCCGCATGAGCCGGGCCGTGTCGTCGGAAGCTACGAGGATATTGATCATGACTGTGCCTCGTCGTGCAATTATTGACAGGCTGATCCGCCGGTCGAGGAATTCAGGCTTTCGCGCGTGAGCGTCGTCGTGAAAGGCGGCATCGTGAGCGCGACGTTGACGAACGGGACCATCGTTTTGACGGTGAGGTTCGTGATGCTCAGCGTCACGAACGAGCAACTGCTCACGTCGCAGCCCGACGGCGTATAGGTCACCGCGACGTTCGCATCGGCCAGGATCGGCAGCATCGACTTCACGCGCTTGACGATGCCGGCGGCGTTCACGTCGCACACGATCGCCGTGCGCGCACCGAGCCGCATCGCCTCGGTGGCCGTGTTCCAGTAGAACAGCACCCGGCCGAATTCGAAGATGCCCAACAGCAGCATGACGAGAATCGACGAGATCAACGCGAACTCGACGATGGTCGCGCCGCGTTGGCCGCGGCGGCGCGACAGCGGGACATGGCGTGCGTTCATGACACTTGCCTCATCACGGTGACGATGTTGCCGAACGTGATCGACGACAGCCCCGGGTAGGCTGGGATCGGCTGGTACGTGTAGCCCTTCACCTTCACTTCGACGACGTTGATGCTGCCGGTCGCGGTGCCGCTCGGCGCGTTGTTGCTCGAGTCGTAGGTCGGCAGGTTCGCGAACTGCGGCGGATCCGACGCATCGGCGCAGTCGGGCGTGTGCGCGGCGTCGCAGACGATCACCATCGACGTGGTGAGCCCCGGCACCAGCTCGGTGCCGGCCGCGCCGCACGTCGTGTTTCCGTAGACGACGAGGCACTGCGCCGCGGCAAGCGGATAGGCGGCGTCGGTCGGCAGATAGACGGACAGGTAGCGCGCGGCGTTGCGCGTCGCCTTGGTGAGCGTCTCGTACTGGTAGATCGCGCGGCCGAACTCGGCCACGCCGGTCGCGAGCACGATCAGCGGGATCAGCACCAGCGCGAATTCCACGGCGGCCACGCCGCGCATGCGCGAACGGTGCATCGGAAGCCTTTTCATGATCGCGTCTCCTCTATTGAACGAGCATCGGCACCTTGACGCCCGCCGAGCTGCCGATGCCCGGCAGCCCGTGCGTCGCGCAAGGCGTCGAGCCCGATGCGGTCGAGCCGAGATATTCGAGGTGCGCGACCACGCCGCCCGCGCCCGGGCTGAACGGCAACGGATCGAGCATCAGCACGCAGTCCCACTGCGTGACGTGCAGCTTGCTGCTGCTGCCCGACAGCGTCGAGCAGTCGCCCTCCGGCGCCAGCGCGAGCCGGCGGTCGCCGCCGTACGTCTGATAGTTGCTCGCGGTGGCCGTCCCGTTGGTCGCGATGCCGCTGCCGGCCGGCGGCGCGCCGTCGCCCTGGTAGGACTTGAAGCTGGCGCGATCGAGCACGAACTGTGTGTACGCATCGCCGACGATGCCCGGCGTGCCGGGCGGCCCGTATTTCGGCCCGACGTACGCATAGCCGGTGAAGTCGGGCTGGCCGCTCGAGCCGTTCGCGCCGTTCGTATAGATGCCGAAGCGCGTGTTCCAGGCGCGCAGCGACGCGGACTTCAAGCCGGTCGAGCCGAGATCGGGCGGCGACGTGATGTTGCAGGTGTTGCCCGACAGCTCGCTCGCGATGGTCGTCTCGTTGGTCGAGCCATCGAGCGCGGCCCAGCCGAAGTTGCCCGGCCCGTAGGTCGACGACGACCCGGACGGCGACGAGATCCAGTCGCCGACCTTGTACGGCGCGGCCGACGAGGCGCGGCACACGAACACCGGAATCGCACAGGTCGTCTGCCCGGCGGCGACGGTCGCGATCGCGCTCGCCGACACCTGCGTCGCGTTCGCGACCTGTACGCCGGGCATCGTGTTCAACACGCCGACGAACCAGTTCGCGATGCCGCTCAACGTGGCCGTGCATTTCACGTACTTGACGTTGGCCGGCGTCGAAACCGCCGTCTTCGTCAGGAACGGATTCGTCAGCGAATCGCTGAACGTGACGTTCGAATCGGTCAGCATCTGCACCGCGCTCTTCTGAAAGAACGCGAAGTTGACGTGACCGGCGGCGATGCCGTCCGCCTCCGCGACGGACAGGCTGATCGCCGAAGTCAGGTCACGCGCGGCGGACAGCGCGCATGCATCGGCGCTGTTCTGCAGTTCGCTGCGCGTGACGTACAGCTTGCCGAGGTCCAGCGCGAGACCGACGAATCCGATCATCACCGCCAGTGCGAGACCGACGACGATCGCGACGGCACCGCGCTGTCGATGCAAACTGCGGCGCGTGAGTTTCGGATGACGAGCTGCGCTGGACATGGCGTTCTCCCTGAGCTTGCCTGTTGTTATTGCGCCGACTTGCCGATGCCGATCACGAAGGCATTGCCCTTCGGCTCCGGCTGCTTGAACGACTTGTCGTAGTTGTCGAGCGCGGACGCGGCGGCGCTGCCCGCGACCACCGGCTGCGACGCGTGTTCGGCCGCGTGCGGATCGATGATCTGCGCTTGCGTGACGGCGCGCACGGAGTCGCCGAAGCGCGTGTCCCACACCGGCGTCGACGACATGCAGCCGGCCAGCGCGAACGCGAGCGGTGCGGCGAGCGCCGCGCGGCGCACGAATACGAGGTAGGAGGATTTCATGAGCTTCCCCTTGGATGGCTTCAACGATCGGTGGACTGGGGGCCTGCGTTCGCCCGCGCGACCTGCGCGTGAGCGGCGGCTGGCAGCCGGGGCTTCTGGGGCGGCGTGCTGCCCGCGGCCGCCGCGAGACGCGCCGCGGCGGCTTCGATGCGTGCGACACGGGCTGCGTTGGCTGCGTTGGCCGCATCGGCCGGCGGCTGCGCGACGGCCGGCGCCGCGCTCACCGCACCGGCCGCAGCCGGTGCGGCTGCCGCCGCGTTCTCCGGCTGGACCGCGGCAGGCGCCGGTGCGTCGGCGGGCGCCGGGGCACGCGGTGCGGGCGCGGCCGCCGCCGGCGCAGCCGATTGCTGCGCCGGCGTGGGCGCCGGTGCCTGCGGCGCATCCGCGGCGCCGTTCGCCGGTTGCGCGGCCGGCCGGCGCACGCCGTGGCGGCCTTCCATGTTGCCGGTTGCGTACACGTCGGCTTCGTTCGGCTTCGAGAAGCTGTCGGTCGGCATCGGCTGGTCGGCGCTCTGCAGCGGCTTCACCAGGTGCGGCGTGATCAGGAAGATCAGCTCGGTGCGGTCCTGCTGGAACGACGTGCTGCGGAACAGCGCGCCGAGCACCGGCACTTCGCCGACGCCTGGGATCGCCTTGAGGGCGCCGGTGGCGTTGTCCTTGATGAGCCCGCCGATCGCGAACGACTCGCCGTCGCTCATCTGGACCGTCGTCGAGGCACGCCGCGTCGTGATGAGCGGCAGGATCGACGTGCCGCCGATGTTGGTCGCGCTCAGCGTGACGCCGGTTTGCGACAGCTCCGACACTTCCGGCGCGACCTTCAGGCTGATGCGGCCGTTCGCGAGCACCGTCGGCGTGAACTTCAGCGCGACACCGAATTCCTCCTGCTGCAGCGTGATCGTCGACACGCCGGTACCGCTGCTTTGCGGCACCGGGATGAAGATCTTGCCGCCGGCGAGGAACGTCGCCTCCTGGCCGCTGATCGTCACGAGGTTCGGCTCGGCGAGGATCTTCACGAGGTTGTCGGTGTTCTGCGCGTCGGCCGCGATGCTGAACGGCTTGTTGTTCGCCTTGTTGAACACCGCGGCGCTCGCGACGCCGGCGAGCAGGTTGCTGACCAGCGCGCCGCTCCACGAGCCGAAGCCGCCCTGGATGTTCAACGCGCTGCCCATCTGGTTGATCAGCGTCTTCGACACCTCGGCCACCTTGACCTCGAGCATCACCTGCTGCGGCGACGTGACGGACAGCATGTTGAGCACGCCGCCGCCCTTGGCCGTCCCGCCTTCGCCGCCGCCGGCGCTGTCGCTGTAGGCGCGCGCGATCTGCACGGCCTGCTGCGCGGCCTGCGAGTTCGACACGGTGCCGGCGAGCACGATCGTGCCGGCCGCGGTCGACACGTGAATGTCGCGCTCGGCCGGCATCAGTTGCAGCAGCGACGCCTGCAGGCCGCCCGCATCGGCGCCGACCGCCACGTCGATCACGCGGCACGCGCCGCTCTTGCCCTGCACGATCATGTTGGTCGTGCCGACCGACAGACCGAGGATGTAGAGCGTCTGCGGCGACACCATGGTTGCCTGCGCAACGGCCGGATTGCCGATGGTGCGATTGCGGACCGCCTCCGGCATCGGCACCAGCAACGACTTGCCGAGCGGCACGCTGACGCTGGTCGAATCGCGCACCGCGCCCACGCAGTTCGGCCCGCGCAGCGGCCCGGCAGCCGCGGCCGGCGCGGCGGCGATCGCCGGCGCCATGCTGATCGTCATCTGCATCGGCCCCTTCGCGACGGCGGCCGGCGCGCTCGCGCCGCCCTTCGTCAAGGCCGCCGATTCGGCGGCTTCCTGCGCCAGTGCGCTGTATACCGTCAGCGTTCCGGTACAGAGGATCGCGGCCATCATCGCGCCTCGTGCGATACGTGTGCGCACCGGGCCGGTACCTGAGTGTTGCGGATTGATCTTCATTTCGTCTGATCCCCCGAGTGACCGGCGCAGCGCCGGTTGTCGACTTCCAAGGCCGCCGTGCCCTGACGGCGGCCGATCTGGTTAATCTGTTGTGTGGGCCTGTCGTGCGGCTTCAGAAACACTCGACGCTGCCGTGCACGCCGGTCAGTACGCCGATGCAATCGCGGCGTGCCTCCGACGACGCGTGCGACGCGACGTGCACGCGCACGGTCCGCACGCGGGCCGGTGCCGGCGCGGGCGGTGCATCGGGCACCGGTGCCTTGCCGAGCAGCGTCATCTTGGTTGCGCCGTCGGTGGTGAGCGTCTTGTGATCGACCTGGTTGCGCAGCACCAGCGACAGCGTGCCGACGCTGCGGGCGAGGTCGAGGCGTTCGGCCTGGTCGGGCGTGACTTCGAGCGTCACCGCGTTGACGACTTTCGGCGCGGTGTCGTCGCGGCTCACCTGCTGCGCGACCGCCAGCACCAGGATGTGCTCGAGCACGATCTTCGAAATGCTCTGCCCGTCGGTCTTGCCCTGCTGCTCCTGCGTGTTGACGATCACGTCGACGTAGTTGCCCGGCAGCGCGAAGCCCGCGACGCCGACCACGTCGTTCACGCGCACCGTGATCGCGCGGCTGCCGTCGGCGATCACCGCGGACAGCCCGCCCTTGGTGCCGACCGGCGCGAGCTTCGACTCGATCACCGGCTCGCCGCGGGCGAGGCTGGTGCGCACGACGCGCCCTTCGAGTTCCTTCGTGTCGGTGAACGCGCCGGTCGGCACGCTGCCCGCCGGCCAGCTCACCATGTGGATCTGGTTCGGCCCGAGCGGCTCGCCCAGATTCAGGTCGGTGGTCGCGACCGCGACGGACGTGACCGAACCGTTGGACGTGTTCATCAGCCAGCGCGACGCGAACACGACCGCGGCAAGCCCCGCGACCATCGCGACCACCAGCATCAAGATTGCTCGACTGTTTTTCATGGCAATGCTCCTCGACGAATCGTGAAAGAAACAACTCAACCGGCGACGTGCGTGCGACCGCCGCGCTCGCCCGGCGGCAGATACCCGCCGTCGCGCTCCGGCGCCGCGCCGAAATAGCTGGCCCAGGCATCATGCAGCGCGTCGTGCGTCACTTCGGGCGGATCGCCGCGATACCGCGCGCCGGCGGCGACGAGGCGCAGCAGGTCGGTCGGGTAGCACGCGAGATACGCCTTGCCGGTCGGCAGGTGCAGCCGGTGCAGCAGGTAGTCGAAGGCGTCCTGCGACGACACCAGCCCGAGCGACTCGCACGCGGCGTCGAACACCGCGCGGTAGTGTTCGATCGACATCGCGCCGACGTGCAGCTTGGAGCCGAGCCGGCGCAGGAACGCTTCGTCGGCGAACTGCTCCGGCGCGAGGTTGCTCGAGAACACCGGCCACACGTCGAACGGCAGTACGAAGCGGGTGCCGGAATCGAGCGTCAGGAAATCGACGCCGCGATCGAGCGGGCGCAGCCAGCGGTTGAGCAGATCGCGCGGCTCGACGCGCTGGCGGCCGAGATCGTCGACGATGTACATGCCCATGTTTGCCTTCATGTGCGGCGGCGCCTGGTAGAAGCCGGCCGCGTCGTCGCGGCGCAGGTCGAGCTCGTCGAGCGTCAGCTCGCCGCCGGACATCACGACCGGCCGCTCGCAGAGTCGCCAGCGGCGATCGACCGACTGTCCTTCGCCTTGCGAAGGCGCGTCGATGTGCACGAGCGGATCGTGGATCTGGATCACTTCGCCGGCCGCGCAGATCGCGTACGGCACCGGCACATGACCGGCCATCAGCGCGCCGAGCCGCTCGGCGAGGTAGGTCTTGCCGCTGCCGGCCGGCCCGTGGATCAGCAGCGGCCGCCCGGCATTCAGCGCGGCGGCGGCCGCGTCGAGGATCGACGTGTCCATGATCACGCCGTCGAACACGGCCCACACGTCGTTCTGCGCGACGCGCAGCTTGCGCACCGAATGCGCGTCGATGCAGGCGAGATACGCATCGAGCGGCACCGGCGCCGGCCCGCTGTAGCTGCTGCGCGCGCGCTCTTCGAGCGCCGCGACGCGGCCGGCGTCGGTCAGGCGGAACGTCACGTCGAGGTCCGTCGTGCCGCGATGGGTCAGCTCGACCAGGTGCTCGCGCACCAGGAACGCGAACACGTCGTCGAGCACCGCGAGCGGCAGACAGTGGCGCTCGATCAGATCGCCGTACGACGGGCGGCCGAGCACCAGCGTCGCCTTCAGCACGAGCCCGGCCACGAAGGTCTGGCTCAGCCCGGTTTCCGCGATCGAGCGCGGCGCCGGCGGCAGCTGCGCGTCGGGCTTCGCATGCGCTTCCCGCTGCGGCGACGGCTGCGGCAGATGCGCTACCTGCGCGTCGCGTTTCGGTTCGGTGGGATTCGTGTTCATGTTCGTTCCATCCTCGTTGCGGATACGCCGCGCTATGCGCACGATGCGAACAGCATGCCCAGCGTGCCGACGGCGATTGCGACGCCATACGGCAACGCGCCGACCGACGCGGATTCGACGGGGCCGTCGGTTGCCCCTGCAAGCGGCGCGGCGGCGCGATGCGCGACCAGCATCCACACGTTGGTCCACATCCGGCGCATGCGGCCGCGCAGCAGCGCGAAGCCGAGTGCGCCGACGCCGCCCGCGACGAAGGTGGCCAGCACGATGTAGAAGGTCATCTGCGCGCCAACCCATGCGCCAATCGCGAGCATCAGCTTCACGTCGCCGGCGGCCATGCCGCGCAGCAGATAGAACGGCAGCAGCAGCCCGAGGCCGGTCGCCGCGCCGGCAAGCCACGCGAGCACGCCGGCCGGCACGCCGTGCAGCGCACATTGCGCGACCAGCGCACCGGCGAGCCCTGCGACGACGAGCCGGTTCGGGATGCGGCGGCTCGCGAGGTCCGTGCTGGCCGCCACGATCACGAGCAGCGTCACGCACAACGGAACCGGATAAGGCGGCGCAACTGGCAACATGGCGAACCTCGGTCAAATGAAACGATCTGGATTACTGCCCGAGCGCGGTATTCACCGCCGCGGTCACGATCGACGCGATCGCGTCGTACGCGCCTTGAACCGAGCCCTTCAGCGCGACCACGGCGCCGAGCACGACGGTCGCGAACACCGCTGCGAGCAGCGCGTATTCGATCGACGTCACCCCTCGCTCGTCGTCGATCCATCGCGATACCGCTACTGCAAGTACCCTGGCGCGCATGACGGCCTCCGATCCGGTTGATCGACCGAGCGGGAGACGGCTCGCGGAGCGCACCGGCCGAGCCATCCGCCATTCGGTCCATCAGACATTCGTTGCTTGGTATGTCCGGCCCTGCTCGACGGACGACATGGCGACGAACGGGCCGGACCAGCCGTTCGTCGCCCCGTCATTCAGATCGCCGCGTTGAGGTCGTCTGCGATCGTGTTGAACACAGTCTTCAGGTCGTTACCGACCAGCGTCAGCGCGGCAACGAGGCCGACTGCGATCAGCGCGGCAATCAGGCCGTATTCGATGGCCGTCACGCCTTGCTCGTCTTGAACGAAACCGCGGACCTTCTGGATGAACGTGGACATGGCTACTCTCCTTTTGCACTGCTACGAAAACCCCGTGGTCTGGAATAGACGCGGGGAGCGGGTACCACCGGTACTACAAAGAAACTCGGAGCCGAGGCTCAGCGACGGGTGCGGCCGGCTGCGAGCCGATCCGGACCTGGAGACGTCGGTGAGCTGGTGTGTGCGCTGCACATGCGTGGACCGATCGGCGATACATCACGATCGAACCGGACGGCACGGCTGCCGTCCTGCACAAGGCCGCGGATTGAATGACCGACGCAAGCGCGTCGATACTGCTGAAGGTTCCCGTCGCGGCATGCGAGCCGCGTGGTGCTGTGGTCTGTCATTTTTATTCCCCAATGCTGTCATCTGATTCTTATTGCGCGAACGATGCTGACGCTCGCTCGATCGATCGGTCGACGATGCTGCCCGCCGCTGCGTGGACCACTGCGCCGTATTCCCCGACGCGCTTGCGGTCCATCGTCCTGCACGGGTAAGGCGCTCCGGTATGTTCTGCTGCGTCAACCGGTCGCGGCTCGCATCGTCGCCTGCCGTGCGGCCCTAGACGCAAAGAGCAGGCCAGCCGACCGACAATCGAGGCGCAGCAAGGATTCCGACGATCCATGCGCCGGGCCGGCGGCAGTGCGACACCCGAAATGTTTCAGATTTGATATATGCGCGGCGGGCATCGGCGCGCGTCGGCCGGGCGCAGGCGCGCTGCCAGGGCGGTTCGAAAAATTTTCTCGGGACTTTCCCGAACCCGCGACGCCATTCATCCGACGCGTATTCGATGCAGTCCCGAAGCAGCGACAAACGCGGAATGTTTCAAGCGAGAAACATGAATTGCGCGGCGACCGATTTCTCTGACGTAAAAACGCCGTTTTCGGCCGAAGAACTGCCGCATCGACATCGCGCGTTTCCGGCCGCGGTTTGCGTCGTGCGATTTTTTCTCCAACAATGCATTCACCGGACAGCGCCATCGAATGCGATTCGATCCGGATACACGACAACACGAAAAGCCGCGCGCACACCGCGCGGCATTCACCAAACACGGGGCATCATGTACACGGCCAATGATGGAATGCGCTATCGCGCGACACGCTGTGCTCAATGGCTGACGGCCGACCGAATCGTTCCGTACAGCTGCGTGATGCTGCTGTTGTGCGTGGGCTTCGTGATCACATGGGCCGTCACCACCGACGCGTTCACGGCGCAAACCACCGCCCGCCCCGGCGTCGACTTCTCCGTGTTCTGGAGTGCATCGCATCTGGTGCTGCACGGTCATGCCGCAGCCGTCTACGATCCCGTGTTCTTCTCACGGGCCGAGGTCGCGAAATTCGGTGCCTACATGGGTCACCAGTCGCTGCCCTGGCTCTATCCGCCGACGATGCTGCTGTTCATCGCGCCGGTCGCCCTCGTGCCTTTCCTGCCCGCGTACATCCTCTTTTTTGCGGGCAGTCTTTTATGCTATGCGTACGCCGTCCTGCGACTGTCGGGCCTGCGTGCGCACCTGCCCGTGCCGCGCGCCGCCGTGCTCGTCGTGCTCGGCTACTCGGCCGTCTGCGCGTGCGTGCTGTACGGGCAGAACGGGCTGCTCACCGCCGGCATCGCGGCGCTCGCGCTGCACCTGCTCGGCCCGCGCCCGATCGTAGCCGGCGTGCTGATCGGACTGCTCGCCATCAAGCCGCAGATGGCGACGGTGTTCCCGTTCGTGCTGATCGCGACGCGCGCATGGCGCGCGTTCGGCGCGGCGGCGGTCACGACGACGCTGTTCACCGCGGCCGGTTTCGCACTGACCGGCCCAGGCTCGCTGGAGGGCCTCGCTCACGCGTTGTCGATCGTGCGCGGCATGCACTTCACGCTTCCCGCGTACTGGTTCGTGTCGCCGACGCCGTTCGCCGCGCTGCGGCTCGCCGGCGCGTCCATCGCGGTGTCGCTCGCGGTGCAGGGCGCCGTCGCGCTGCTCGCGATGGCCGCGGCCATCTCCGTGTGGCGCCGCACGACCGACATGCGCCTGCGCGGCGCGGTGCTGGCCGTCGCGACGCTGCTCGCGACGCCGTACCTGTGGCAATACGAGCTGACCTGGCTCGGCATCGCGGTGTTGTGCCTGATCGCGCACGGCCTCGACGAAGGCTGGCTGCCCGGCGACCAGATCGTGATCGTTCTCGCGTGGCTGCTGCCGGTGTTCGAAGTGTTCAACCGGATCACGAAGTGGCCGCAGATCGGCCCGGTCGTGCTGCTCGCCGTGCTGCTGATCACCGTGCGGCGCGCCGCGCTGCCGCCGCGGGAACGGCAATGAAGGCGCCGCGCTTCCTGCTGCATGGCGGCTCGGCGATCGATGCTCATCCGGAGCTGCCGATCGCCGGCCCGCGCCGCCATCCGCACTGGCTCAATCGCGATCGCGTGCGCACGTATGCGGCGGCGGCCCTGCTGACCGAGCTGCTGTTCGTCTGCGTCTATCTCGCGCGCGTGCACGGCTCGCATACGTCGGTGCCCGAGCCGCTCGCGCAGGATTTCGCGCCGCTGTGGAGCGCCGCGCGGCTCGCGGTGCACGGGCATGCGCTCGATGCGTGGCATTTTCCGTCGCTGTTCGCGATCGAGCGGCTGGCGATTCCGACGCTGAATCTCGCCGGCGGCTCCGCACCGTGGCTCTACCCGCCGACGATGCTGCTGCTGGTCGCGCCGCTCGGCTGGCTGCCGTATCCGGGCGCGCTCGCGATCTGGCTCGGGCTCACGTGGATGCTGTTCGCAGCGACGATCCGCGCGACCGTGCAGCGCGACGCCGCGCTGCTGTGTGCGCTGGCGTTTCCCGGCGCGTTCGTCGCGCTGCTCGCCGGACAGACGAGCCTCGCGAGCGCGGCGCTGGCGGGCCTCGGCCTGCTGGCGCTGAACCGGCGCCCGGTCGCGGCGGGCATCTGCTTCGCGTTGCTGACGGTCAAGCCGCAGATCGCCGTGCTGTTCCCGCTCGCGTTGCTGTGCGCCGCGCAATGGCGCGCGCTGGCGGCATGGGCCGCGACGCTCGCCGCGGGCGTCGTGCTGTCGACGCTCGCGTTCGGCTTCGAGACGTGGATCGCGTTCGGACACGGGATCGCCGACGCATACCGCAACGTCGACGCGGGCCATGCGCAGCTCGCGCGCATGCCGACGGTGTTCGCGCTGGTCGCGTACGCCGGCTGGCCGGCCGCGCTGGCGCGCACGCTGCAGCTGCTGTCCGGCGCGGCCGCCGCGCTCGTCGTGGGGTACGCGTGGCGCGGCGCGTGTTCGTATGCGCTGCGCGCGGCGACGCTCGCCTGTGCCTGCCTGCTGGTCAGCCCGTATCTGTTCGACTACGACCTCACGTGGTACGGCCTCGTGATCGCGTGGTACGCACGCTATGCGTGGACGCACGGCTGGCGGCGCTTCGATCGCGAGTGGCTGCTGCTGATGTGGGTCATGCCGCTCGCCGGCCTCGTGCTGGTGCCGCATCTGTCGTTCCAGTTCATGCCGCTCGTCACGCTCGCGTCGCTCGCGATGCTCGCCGCCCGGATCGCACAGGAACGACGCGACGTGCCGTCGATGCCCGACGCGCACGATCACTCGACCGACACCGGCTTCACGCATCCGGCCCGGTCGCATCACCGCTCGAGGCACGGATTGCGCCGCATCGGCCGCCCGCTGTTCGGCGCCGATCGCTGATATGTCATTACAGGGGAACCCGTCATGCGCGAATCGCTCTACACACCGCTCGTGTCGCTCGTCGTGCCGTTCTACAACGAAGGCGAAGCCGTCGAACGCTTCTTCGACGTCGTGATTCCGCTGATGGCGGGCATCGAGGCGATCCGCTTCGAGATCGTCTGCGTGAACGACGGCAGCCGAGACGACACGCTCGACCGCCTGATCCGCGCCAGCATGAGCGATCGGCGCGTGCGGATCATCGACCTCACCCGCAACTTCGGCAAGGAAGCGGCGCTCACGGCCGGCCTCGACGAAGCGGCCGGCGACGCGGTGATCCCGCTCGACGCGGACCTGCAGGATCCGCCTAGCCTGATCCCCGTCATGATCGAACACTGGCGCGACGGCGCGGAAGTGGTCGCCGCGCAGCGCAGCAGCCGCGCCTGCGATTCGTTCGCGAAGCGCACCACCGCCGCGATCTACTACCGCGTGCACAACCTGCTGTCGGACGTGAAGCTGCCGGAGAACGTCGGCGATTTCCGGCTGATGGACCGCAAGGTCGTCAACGCGCTGCGCAGCCTGCCCGAACGGCATCGCTTCATGAAGGGGCTGTTCGCGTGGGTCGGCTACCGCACCGTGATCGTCGAGTATCAGCGCGACGCGCGCAGCGCCGGGCACTCGAAGTTCTCCGGATGGAAGCTGTGGAACCTCGCGCTCGAAGGCATCACGAGCTTCAGCACCGTGCCGCTGCGCAGCTGGACCTACATCGGCGTGTGCATCGCCGCGCTCGCTTTCCTGTATGGCTCGTTCATCATCGCCCGCACGCTGCTGTTCGGCAATCCGGTGCTCGGCTATCCGTCGCTGCTGTCGATCATGCTGTTCATCGGCGGGATCGAGCTGATCGGCATCGGCGTCGTCGGCGAGTACGTCGGGCGCATCTACGACGAGACGAAGCAACGGCCCGTCTATCTGGTGCGCCGCCGCTATCAGGCGCACGCGAAGGTGATCGAGCTGCCGGTCGCGCGCGATGCGCGGCGGGCCGGCGCACGCCGGCGCGTGCAGCCGGCGCGCGTGCGGGTCGGCGCGCGCTGAGCCGCGGGGCGCGCCGATGTTCGCGCTGCTGTATGCCGAACGTGCGCGGCTGGCACGCTTCGGCGTGACCGGGCTCGGCTCGACCGCGCTGCACGTGCTGGTCGCGTCCGCGCTGTATGCCTGGTTCGATGCGACGCAGGTCGCCGCGAACGCCACCGCGTTCGTCTGCGCGACCGCGTTCTCGTATCTGGCGAACACGCTGTGGAGCTTCTCGTCGACGCTGCATTCGCGCAACCTGCTGCGTTACCTCACCGTCGCAACGGCCGGCTTCATCGAAACGATGCTGCTCGCGCGCGCCGCCGAACTGCTCGACGTGTCGCGCGGCGCGGCCATCGTCGCGATCGCGCTGCTGATCCCGCCGACGATGTTCGTGATGCACCGCGCGTGGACGTATCGCTGATGCGTCGGCGTCGTGCGAGGCCCGGTGGCCTGCATCCAATCGTTGCATGAGACGGCGATGCGGCGGCTTGCACCGCTTCCGCCGATACCGCTGCTTCGGTCTACCGATCGCATGCGCCGCACGCGCGGCCGTGTCGCGACGTTCATCGAACGGTCATCGAACCGTCGCAGCCGATCGGCGCGGCGCCTGCTAGGATGGCATGTCCGCCGCGGGACGGCGGCGACGCTCGCACGCTGCGCGGCACGAATCGTGCTCGGTGCGCACCCGCATCCCATTCGACGCCGGCTTCGGCGCTACGCGCCGTCGGCACGAGACTCGTGACTCGTCCATGCCCAGGAAAAAATCCAGCCTCTGGCTCCGGCCCTTCGACCTGCTTGCCGCCGCCACCGGCACGCGGCCGAAACGTAAAACCGCGAAGCCCGCCGCGTCGGTCAAGCGCAGCGCCGGCGCCAAGACGGCGCGCGCCGCCCGCCCCGCCGCGCCCGCGGCCCGCACGTCGCCGCGCGAGACGCAGGGCGCGTGGCTGCGTTCGTTCCATTCGGCGCGCCCGGCCGCCGGCCGCCTCGTCAACCATCTCGCCTATGCGCTGTACCTGCCCGCCGCGGCGGCGACGACGCGCGACATGCCGCTCGTCGTGATGCTGCACGGCTGCAAGCAGACCGCCGAATCGTTCGCGGCCGGCACGCGCATCTGCCGCGTCGCGGCGCGCGCCGGGTTTGCGGTGCTGTTGCCCGAGCAGGCGAAGACGGCGCACTCGCACCGCTGCTGGAACTGGCATGGCGATGCATCGCTGTCGGAAGCGCCGGCGATCGCGTCGCTGGTCGATGCGATCGTGCGCGAACGCGGCTTCGATCGCGACCGCGTCTATCTGGCCGGCATGTCGGCTGGCGCCGGGCTGGCCGCGCGGCTCGCGCTCGACTATCCCGACCGGTTCGCTGCCGTCGGGCTGCACTCCGGCCCGGCCATCGCGCCGCCGTTGTCGACGATGGCCGCGATGAGCGTGATGCGGCGCGGGCTGCGCGACGATCCGATCCGCACCGTCGACACCTGCGTCGACACGCATCATTACCCCGGCATGCCCGCGCTGATCGTGCACGGCGGGCTCGACACGGTCGTCGCCGAGCAGAACGCGGTGCAGCTCGGCGTCGCGTTCGCGCGCCTCAATCGGCTGATCGACGAGGCAGGCGAGCCGCGCGTCGGCGAGCAGCGCACGTACACGCACGACGGCGTGCGCTACACCGACTATCTGCACGGCGGCCGGGTGATCGTGCGCGTCTGCATCGTGCACGGCCTCGCCCATGCGTGGAGCGGCGGCGATCCGCGCGAGGCGTTCCATTCCGCGACCGGGCCGGATGCGACCGCGATGTTCTGGAATTTCTTCCGCAGGCGACGGCGCAAGCGCTAGCGCTTGCGCGGCGGCGCGCATGCACGACTCACGCGCGCTGCGCGATCGCTGTCGCGTCGCTCGCGTCCGCGTGCGACCGCCGGATCGGCAGCCGCACGCAGAACGTCGTGCCCTGCCCCGGCACGCTCGTCACGTCGATCGTGCCGCGATGGCGCTCGACGATCCCGTGCGACACCGACAACCCGAGCCCCGTACCCTGTCCGACCGGCTTCGTCGTGAAGAACGGATCGAAGATCCGCCGCGCGACGTCCGGCGCCATGCCGGTTCCGGTGTCGCTGATCGCGATCGACACGCATTCGCCGTCGCTCGACGTGCGGATCGTGATCACGCCGCGCGTCGGAATCGCGTGCGCCGCGTTGACCAGCAGGTTCATGAACACCTGATTCAACTGCGACGGCAGGCATTCGACCGGCGGCACGTCACCGTACTCGCGCACGATGTCGGCCTTGTACTTCAGTTCGTTGTGGACCACGTTCAGCGTGCTGTCGAGGCCCGCGTGCAGATCGACCACGCTCCACTCGCCGCTGCCCGGCCGCGAGAAATCGCGCAGGTCCTGCACGATTCGCCGCACGCGCACCGCGCCGTCGATCGACTCGTCGATCAGCGTGCCGATCTCGTCGCGCACGTAGTCGAGGTCGGCCGCGCGGCGCTGCGCCGCCAGCGCGTCGCGCGCGGCCGGCTCGAGTTGCGGCAGCAGCGCGTCGTGCGCGGCGAGCACGTCGAGCAGGCTGCGCACCCACGTGCGCAGCGTGTTGAGGTTCGCGCTGATGAAGCCGATCGGATTGTTGATCTCGTGCGCGACGCCGGCCGCGAGCTGGCCGATCGACGCGAGCTTTTCCGATTGCAGCAGCTGCACGTGGGTGTCCTCGAGCGCGCGCAACAGGCGCCGCTGTTCGTCCTTCTCCTGCTCGAGCCGCGCCTGCGCGGCACGGCGCTCGTCGATCTCGGTCGCCATGTTCTCGCGCGTGCGCTGCAGCATCGCGGTGGTCTGCTCGTAGCGGCGCAACGCGGTCTCGAGCTCCGCGGTGCGCACGCGCACCAACCGTTCGAGCGTGTCGGTCATGCCGCGCAGGAACGTCGTGCGGGCGTCGAACCGGCACACCAGCAGCGTGACGGTCAAGGTCGCGGTGGTGAACATCGCGATGGTCGTCGCGAGCCACGGCGCGTCGATCCCGTTCGCGGCGCCGCAGCGCGCGTCCGGCGCAAAATGCGCGGCCGCCATCGCCGTGTAGTGCATGCCGGTGATCGCGATGCCCATGACGAGCGCCGCGCCGATCCGCAGCGCGCTCGCATGGCGCGCGTGCTGCGCGCGCAACGCCTGCGCCATCCACAGCGCGGCCGTCGACGCGATCACCGCCACGCCGATCGACGCCGCGAACAGCGCGGGGTCGTAGCGAATGCCGGGCGTCATGCGCATCGCCGCCATCCCGGTGTAGTGCATCCCGACGATGCCCGCGCCCATCAGCATGCCGCCGGCCAGCAGCCGCGCGCCGCCCAGGCGCGCACGCGTGACGACGGTCAGCGCGAAGTACGACACGAGCACGGCGATCGCCAGCGATGCGCCCGTATCGGTCAGCGCATAGCCGAGCGGAATCGGCAGCGACAGCGCGAGCATGCCGACGAAGTGCATCGACCAGATCCCCGTGCCCATCGCGACCGCGCCGCCTGCCAGCCAGGCGCGCCTGAGCGTCCGCTTCTCGAGCAGCGAGATGAACGCGGCGAGGTCGAGCGCCGTGTACGAGGCGAGCGTCGCGATCACGAGCGACAGCAGGACGAGCGGCAGATTGTAGGTGCCATGCATGATTGCGCCTCGGTCGGATTGAACGCGTGGCCCTCGCGCGCGAGGGCCGTGCAGCCGCGCGCCGGCTCAGGCGGACGGCGCGTGGCTCGCCGCAGCCGCGCCCGCGCCCGCGCCCGCGCCCGTCGCACCGGTCGCGCCGGCCACCACGAGGATGTCGAACGACGTGCCTTCGCGCGCCTCGAAGCGGCGCACGAGTTCGATCTGGTGCGCCGTCATCACGCTGCCCTTCGTCATCAGCAGCACGCCGCGATGGGTGCGCAGATCGTCGGCGAGCTGCATGCCCTCGCGCAGCTGCGCGGACTGGATCTCCGCCACCGACGCCGCGATGCCGAGGTTCTGGGGATCGCGCATCAGGTCGATGAAGCGCGCGACGAGCAGCGGGTCGTAGCGCACGCCGGCCTGCGAGCGCAGCACGTCGATCGCCTGCTCGACCGAATGCGGCGCGCCGATTTCGCCGTTGCGCAACCCTTCGAAGTCGCGCGCGATCGCGACGATCCGCGAGCCTTGCGGAATCGCGTCGCCGACGAGGCCGTCGGGCGTCCCGCGTCCGTTGAAGCGCTCGTATTGGTGCAGCACGATCGACGCGACCTTGTGCAGCTGCGCGATCGGCGTCAGCACCATCTGCGCCCGCAGCGGATGCTGCTGGAACAGGCTGTGTTCGTCGGTCGTCATCTTGACGATCGGCTTGTGCAGCAGCTCGTCGGGCAGCGACAGCTTGCCGATCCCGTGCAGCAACCCCGCGTAATACACGTCCTGCGCGTGCAGGCTGCTCATCCCGGCCGACAGCGCGAGCCGGCGCGCGATCTCGCCGACGCGCATCGCATGACCGCTCGCCGATCCGCAGCGCAGCTCGATCATGCTGGCGCAGACCTGGACCATCGCGGTGAAACTGCTTTTCAGGTCCTGCTGCGCGGCTTCGAGGAACAGCACCGTCTGCGCGAGCTCCTCGGTGCGCGCGCGCACCTGGGTCTCCAGCTCCGCGTTGAACCGGCGCAGCGTTTCGTTCTGCGCTTCGGTCAACGCGGCGAGCCGCGCGGCCTCGGCGCGCAGGCGCCGCTGCTCGAGCGCCTGCTCGAGCGTCATCAGCAGGTCCTGATCGTCCCAGGGCTTGTTCAGGTAGCGATACACGCCGCCCTCGTTGACGGCCTCGACGATCGACGCGATGTCGGAATAGCCGGTCAGCAGCACCCGCATCGTCTCCGGGTACAGCGCGCGGGCACGGCGGAGAAACGCCGCGCCGCTCATGGTCGGCATCCGCATGTCGGACACGATCAGGTCGACTTCGGTCGTCGCGAGGATTTCCAGCGCCGCCTCCCCGCTGTCGGCCGTCAACACTTCGTAATTCGCGGGCCGCAGCACGCGCCGCAGCGCGGACAGCACGTTCGGCTCGTCGTCGACCAGCAGGATCGACGCGGTGCGGCGCGGCTCGCCGTCCGCCGTTGCGCCGATCGTTTCAGGCAGCGCGGCAGTCATGCCGGTCGCGCCATCGGTTGCGTCTGTTCCGTTCGTCGCGGAAATCGTCATAATCGGCCTCGGATCAATTGTCTTCACCACCTCTCCTCTGTGAGAACGGCCGGCGGCGCGCATTCCGTATCGGGGAAAACGCTGATGCAGCGCAGCCGACTGGCGGCGCAGCTGGCTGCGACGCGCGCCGGCTTCCGGTATCGTGGCGGGGCGCGCCGAGCGCGGCGCGCGCCGGCTGCACACTCATTCAACCTATGGAGCACGCATGATCCTGGAAATGGCATCGCTCGAAATCGATCCGGCGCAAGCCGCCCAATTCGAAGCGGCGGTTCGCGCCGCACTGCCGCTGTTCGCGCGGGCGCGCGGCTGCGGCGGCGCGCAGCTGCATCGCGTGATCGAGCGCAGCGGCGGCTATCTGCTCGTCGTCGAATGGGAGACCGTCGACGACCACATGGTGCATTTCCGCCAGTCGGACGACTTCCAGGCGTGGCGGCAGCTGGCTGGCCCGTTCTTCAAGAGCCCGCCGCAGGTCATGCATACGGAAGTCGCGGTGAAGTGAGCGCCGCGACACGCGAGCGGCGCGCCGCCCCGCATCGGCGGCGTCGCGCCCGCGCCCGCGCCCGCACGCGCACTCGCACTCGCACTCGCGCGCGCCGTTCGCGCGTGAGCGCAACGCCGCATCCCGCGCACCTCGCGCAACCGATCCTCTACGAGCCTTCGCAATGACCATCGACCCTTCCGTCCTCGCCGCCTTCACGCCGACCGGCAAGCTGCGCGCATCGATCAATCTCGGCAACCCGATTCTCGCGAACCGCGACCCGGCCACCGGCGAGCCGTTCGGCGTGTCGATCGACCTCGCGCGCGCATTCGCCGAGCGCCTGTCGGCCGAACTCGAACTGGTCGTGTTCGACGCGGCCGGCAAATCGGTGCAGGCGCTCGCCGACGAGCGCGCCGACTTCGGCTTCTTCGCGATCGATCCGCTGCGCGGCGAGACGGTCGCGTTCACCGAGCCGTACGTGCTGATCGAGGGCTACTACCTGGTGCGCGACGATTCGCCGATCCGCAGCAATGCCGACGTCGATCAGCCGCACAACCGCGTGACGGTCGGCAAGGGCAGCGCGTACGACCTGTTTCTCACGCGCGAGCTGAAGGCCGCGCAGATCGTGCGTGCGCCGACTTCGGCGGACGTCGTGCCGACCTTCGTCGACGAGCGGCTCGAAGTCGCAGCGGGCGTGAAGCAGCAGCTCGAGGCCGATGCGGCGAAGACGCCCGGCCTGCGGCTGCTCGGCGAGCGCTTCATGGTGATCCGGCAGGCGATGGGCGTGCCGAAGAGTCGCGGCGAAGCGGCCGCCGCGCTGCTCGGCGCATTCGTCGAGGAAATGAAGGCGTCGGGCTTCGTCGCCGATGCGCTGCGGCGGCACGGGATCAGCGGCGCGTCGGTCGCGCCGTAACGCTGACCGGCCGCTGACCGGCCGCGCTGCAAGGCGATGTCGGCCTCGGTGCAGACCGAGGCGCCGACATTACTCCACGGCGGCCGGCACGAACGGCTGCGGATACCGCCCCGCCGCCTGACGCTCGATCATCCAGTCCGGATAGCCGGACGGCAGCGCACTCACCGTGTCGAGATGCGCCAGCTCGTCCGCGCTCAGCACGACGTCGAGCGCGCCGAGATTGTCTTCGAGCTGCTCGATCCGTTTGGCGCCGACGATGACGCTCGTCACATGCGGCTTCGCGAGGAGCCACGCGAGCGCGATCCGCGCCACCGACACGCCGCGCGCGTCGGCGAGCGTGCGCATCGCCGCCACGCACGGCCACGCGCGCTCGAGATCGACCGGCGGGAAATCGAAATGCGCACGGCGCGCACCGGCATCGGTAGGCGCACCCGGCCCGAACTTCCCCGACAGCAGGCCGCCGGCGAGGGGCGACCAGACCAGCAGCGACAGTTGCTCGTCGCGCGCGAGCGGCACCAGCTCGCGCTCGACGTCGCGTCCGGCGATCGAGTAATAGGCCTGCAGCGTCTCGAAGCGCGTCGCGCGGAGCGCTTCGCTGAGCCCGAGCGCCTTGCCGATCTTGCCGGCTCGCCAGTTCGAGACGCCCACATAACGCACCAGCCCCTGACGCGTCAGGTCGTCCAGCGCCCGCAGCGTCTCGTCGATCGGCGTGACCGGATCGTTCGCATGGATCTGGTAGAGGTCGATATGGTCGACCTGCAGCCGTTCCAGGCTGCGCTGCGCCGAATCCATGATGTGCGCGCGCGACGCGCCCTGATCGTTCGGCTTCGGACCCATCGCGCCGGCCGTCTTGGTCGCCAGCACGACGTCGGCGCGCGGCACGCCGACGTGCTTCAGCGCCTGGCCGACGATGCGCTCGGACTGGCCGAACGAGTAGACGTCCGCGGTATCGATGAAGTTGATGCCGCCCGCCAGCGCGCGTTCGATCAGCCGGTTCGCGTCGTGCTGGCCGACGGCGCCGATCGCCGCCCACATGCCGGCGTCCGCATTGCCGCCGAGCGTCATCGTGCCGAGACACAGCTCGGAGACGTACAGGCCCGTGCGGCCCAATTGCTTGTATTTCATCCTGGTTCCTTTCCGGTTCGCCAACACCGCATGCGGCGGCGCGCGCTCACGCGTCGCGCGCCGGATGCGAATTCAGCCGATCTGCGCGCGCCCCGCGCGCCACTGCGCGGCGACGGTCGCGACGCGCTCGCCGTAGCGGCGGGCGGTCTCGAGATCGCCCGGCGACATTTCGTCGGGCGACGCATCGGCCGGCGTCTGCGCCATCGGCGCAAGATACGAGCCCATGCGATTCAGGTCGTCGCGCTGCGACGCCTTCAGGTTCGCCGGCTTGAGGTCCATGCTGACCCAGAGGCCGCCGTGCTGGCCCGCCAGCAACACGAAGTACTCGAGCGTGTTCAGCTTGTCGCCGTTGACGCTCGCGCTGTTGGTGAAGCCGCCGAACAGCTTGTTGCGCCACGCGCCTTCGAACCACGCCTTCGACGTGGCGTCGGCGAATTTCTTGAACTGCCAGCTGGGGCCGCCCATGTAGGTCGGCGAGCCGAACAGGATCGCGTCGGCCGCGGCAAGCGTGCGCCACGCATCGTCGGCGACGTTTCCGTCGGCGTCGATCGCGACCAGCACGGCGCCCGCGCCATCGGCGACGGCCTTTGCCATCCGTTCGGTATGGCCGTAGCCGGAGTGGTAGACGACGACCGTGCCGGCCGCGGAGGAAGTCGATTGCGTCATGGTTGAGCGTCCTTTGGTTCGGGTTGCCGTCGGGCGACGACATGGGAACGCACTTTACTGAGTCGCAAATGCGTTATAAATGGGCGACCTTTGAACGTTCTGTTACCCCCGGAGAGAACAATGCAAAACCTCGATGCGCTTTTGATCTTCGCCCGGGTGGCCGAGATGACGAGCTTCACGCGCGCCGCCGAGAGCCTGGGGATCCAGAAGGGCCGCGCATCGATGGTCGTCCGCCAGCTGGAGCGCGACGTCGGCGTGGCGCTGCTGCACCGGACGACGCGCAGCGTGCAGCTGACCGAGGACGGCCGCGCGTTTTACGCGCGCGCCCGCGATCTGCTGGCCGAAGTGCAGGAATTGCAGTCGATGTTTTCGGGCAGCGGCACGCGCCTGCGCGGGCGGCTGCGCGTCGACATGCCGACCGAGTTGGCGCGCAGCGTCGTGGTGCCGGCGCTGCCGCAGCTGATGGCCGCGCATCCCGAACTCGAGCTGGAACTGTCGAGCACCGACCGGCGCGTCGATCTCGTGCAGGAAGGGTTCGACTGCGTCGTGCGGCTCGGCCCGATCATCGACGACACGCTGATCGCGCGGCCGCTCGGCCGCCTGCGGATGATCAATGCGGCGAGCCCCGACTATCTGGCGCGGCACGGCGTACCGCATACGCTCGACGATCTGCTCGGCCAAGGGCACCGGATGGTCCACTACTCGCTGACGCTCGGCGCGCGGCACGCCGGATGGGAATACCCGAAGGGCGACGGCTACGCGACGCTCGCCTTGCCGAGCGCGATGCAGGTGAACAACGTGCAGACCTATCATGCGGCCGGGCTGGCCGGCATCGGCCTGATCCAGGCCGGCTATTCGGGCGTCGCGCCGCACATCGCGAGCGGCGCGCTGGTGGAGGTGCTGCCCGACCTGCGGCCCGAACCGCTCGCCGCGTCGCTGGTGGTGGCGCATCGGCGCAATCTGTCGCCGCGCGTGCGCGCGTTCATGGACTGGATCGAACGCGTGCTGCAGCCGTACTTCGATTGAGCGCACGCGGCATCGCGCGAGCGGCCGTCCTCGCCGCCAACGACCCGTTGCGACGTTTCAGATCTGCAACCTGAACCGCGGTGCGGTCGCCCGGTTTCGTCAGACGCAGGTAGGCGCGCGTCGGCGCGGTCCGTACTGCGGCATACGCTCCCGACGCTGCCTCGCGGCTTGCCCGATATCCGCGCGTGCGCGGCGCGGCGCGGTTGCGCGATCGCAGCGCGGCGCCGTCGCCTTCGCGTTGAGCGCGACCGCGCCGAGATGGCGGCCGGCATTCGCCAACGCAACGAACGACGGCCGAGCCGATTCGCGGCGCGCGACCGTTTCAGGATCGACACATTTCCGGCGACGGCGAGCATCCCGACCCGCATGGGCGCGCCGCCGGCCGCCTGCCCGCGCGCATCGACGGCCGTGGCACGCTCCATGCGTTCACGCCAGAGACGCCGGACCCACCGTATCGGCGCGCACACAATATTTCGAATAAGTCCGCGTCCGGCGCACCCGTCGATGAGTTCTCCGGTGCACGGCGCATCGGGGGACACGATGAAAACGAACACGACCGTCTCGATCGGCGCGGCTGCGCGCGCCGACAGCAGCACAGCAACGCTCCCTTCGCGGCCGCTGGCCGCCGTATCTCGCGCATTTCATCGCGCCGACCCGCTCGACGCGAACCCGGCGACGCCCGTGCGCACGCGCGCGCCGCGTGCGGCCGCGCGCAGCGCCGGCGTCCGCAGGTTCGGCCGGCCCACCGCCGGCCGCGCACCGCAACCCGCACGCTGAGCGCCAGCCGGCGCTGCATTCGGACGCACCGCGGCCGTCCGCGCGCGCCGCCGACAGCGGCGGCCGGCGCCCGATGGCCCGATGGCCCGGTGGCCCGACAGCTCGTTGCACCGCCGGCAGCCGGCAAGCGCACGCAATCCCGTCGACGAGAGCCTGCCATTCCATCATGAATCCGAGTGAGAAACCCGGCCGTTCGGACATCGCACTGGTGGTTTCGCTGGCCGTCCTGTTCGTGGTCGCGCATCCCTACACGGGCATCCGGCACGACGCGATTCTGTACACCGCGCAGGCGCTGCACAACCTCGATCCCGACAGCTTTGCGCACGACCTGTTCTTCCAGTACGGCTCGCAGGATCGCTGGACGATCTACGGGCGGATGTTCGCGCTGCTCGTGTCCGCGTTCGGCCTGCGCGCGAGCAATCTCGCGTGCCTGATCGCCGCTCAGGCACTGTGGTGGACCGGCATCTGGCGGCTCGCCCGCCAGCTGCTGCCCGCACCGTGGCACTGGGTCGCGCTGCTGTTCGTCGCGTGCATGCCGGCCGATTACGGCGCCGGCCTGATCTTCTCGTACGACGAAGGCTTCGTCACCGCGCGGCTGCCGGCCGAAGCGCTCGGCCTGTGGGCGATCGCGTCGCTGCTCGAACGCCGGTATCGCGTGGCGCTCGCGCTGACCGTCGTCGCCGCCGCCGTTCATCCGCTGATCGGCGGCGCTGCGCTGGCGTTCGTCGCGCTCGTGCGGCTGCCGCGCGTCGCGTGGTGGCGGCTATTGCCGATCGCGCTGATCGCGTTCGCCGTCGTCGAGATGCCGGCCTTCCACGCGCTCCACCTCGATCCGTTCGATCCGGAATGGCGAGCGATCGCGCGCTACAACGTGCCGTTCCTGTTCCCGACCCTGTGGTCGCTCACCGCATGGAGCAAGCTGTGCTGGGCGATCGCGCTTCCCGCGGCGCTATCGGCGGACCCGGCGCAGCCGCAACGCGCGCTGTGGTCGAACCTCGCGTTGATCGGCGTGGCGGGCGTCGCGGCGACCACGATCGCGGACCTGACCGGCCAGGACGCGCTGTGGATCCAGCTGCAGCCGTGGCGCACGCTGTGGCTGCTCTCGGTGATGCAATGGCCGGCGGCCATCCTGCTCGTGCGGCGCGAAGCACGCGTGCGGCCGACGCTGCTCTGGCTGCTGGCGATCTGCTGGCTGCTGCTCGACGTCGGCGGCGGGGTCATCGCGCTGGCCGTCGCCGCCGCGCTGCACGTGGGCGCGCGCCGGCCCGCCGCTTCGGTGCCGGTCACGCAGCTGCGCGACCTCGGTACGGTGCACCGCGCCGCATGGATCGGAACCACGCTGATCGCCGCGATCGTCTGGTTCGTATTCCAGTGCGCGTATCAGGTCGCGCGCGCCGCCTATCCGACCGGCAAGGTCGCGCTCGACATCGGGTGGCTCGAAGCGTTGATTCACACGCATCTGGCGATCGTGCCGGTCGCGTTGCTGGTCGCGCTCCACCTGTCGCGCACGCGACTCGCGGCCGCCGCGCTTCCCGTCACATTGGCCGCGCTCGCCGCGTATGGATTCGTCAATCTCGACCAGCGCTCCGCGGCGGCGACGCTCGTCGAAGCGCGCGCCGACCGCCCGGCGCTCGCGCCGTTCGCCCGCACGGTCGCTCGCGGCGACATCGTGTATTGGGACGGCCCGGGCGACGAAGTCGTCTACCCGTGGTTCCTGATGAAGACGTCGAGCTATTACTCGTCGGCGCAGGCGGCCGGGTTGATCTTCAACCGCCGCACCACCTTCGAGGCCGTGCGGCGCGTCGAGCTGATCCGGCGAGACCCGTATGCCGCGCGGCCGCCGCGCGGCGGCGCCACCGCCGCCGCTGCGGACAAGCACTCGAACGTCTTCGTGTCCACCTACGACTACGTCGCGCTGACCGCGGCCGGCATCCGGCGCGTGTGCGCCGATCCCGTGCTCGATTTCATCGTGTCGCGTCGGCACTACCCGGCATTGGCGACGCGCGACGCGTGGTCGCCCGACGCCGCAAGCACCTTCTGGCTGTACGACTGCGGCCGCATCAGGACGGCAGGCGCGGCCGCGCACGCGCTGACCGTACATGCGCAACCGCGCACCGACACCGACGCAATTCACGAGCGAATGCCCGCTGCAGCGCAGGCCGGCCCGCCCGCGCGTGACGACGCGCGCGTGGACGGCGCTTGAGCCGGACGCCCGCAACCGCTTCGACATCACGGCTCGCCGTCCGGCTGGAACGGCAGAGACGACACACGACAAACCAGCGACTCGACACTCGGGGTGACATCATGGATCAATCGGTTGACGTACTGATCATCGGCGCCGGGCCGGGCGGCCTCACCGCCGCCTACCTGCTGACCAAACAGACCGCGCTGTCGGTCGCGCTCGTCGAGAAGGATCCCCACTATGTCGGCGGCATCAGTCGCACCGAACGGTTCGACGGCCATTGCTTCGACATCGGCGGGCACCGCTTCTTCTCCAAGTCCGCCGAGGTCGTCGCGCTGTGGCACGAGCTGCTGCCGGACGACTTCATCGAGCGGCCGCGCAGCTCGCGCATCTTCTACCGGAACAAGTTCTACCGCTATCCGCTCGACGGGCTCGAAGCGTTGATGAACCTGGGCATCGTCGAAAGCGCGCGCTGCGTGCTGTCGTACCTCGCCGCGCGCGTGCGGCCGTGCCGCAACCCGACGTCGTTTCATCAATGGGTCGCCAATCAGTTCGGCGAACGGCTGTTCTCGATCTTCTTCAAGACCTACACCGAAAAGGTGTGGGGCATGTCCTGCGACGAAATTTCGGCCGACTGGGCCGCACAGCGCATCAAGGGGCTCAGCCTGTCCACCGCGATCGCCGGTGCGGTGAAGCGGTCGCTTGGGATCCGGTCGCGCCGGACCGACGTCAAGTCGCTGATCGAATCGTTCCACTACCCGCGACGCGGCCCCGGCATGCTGTGGGAAGCCGCCGCGCGCAAGTTCGAGCAGCAAGGCGGACGGTTGATGATGGGCCACGCAGCGGGCGCACTGCAGTACGACGGCCACGCGCGGCGCTGGCTCGTCGAAACCATCGGCCCCGACGGACAGACGCATCGCATCAGCGCGCGCGACGTCGTGTGCACCGCGCCGCTGCGGGAAACCATCAACGCGATTTCGCCGCGGCCGTCGTCCGCCGATGCCGCCGCGCGGCTCCAGTACCGCGACTTCATCACGGTCGCGCTGATACTCGACCGGCCGGCCACGTTCACGGACAACTGGATCTACATCCACGACCCGTCGGTCAAGGTCGGGCGCATCCAGAACTTCGCATCGTGGTCGCCCGAGATGGTGCCCGACGCCGCGACGGGCGGTTGCCTCGGGCTCGAGTACTTCTGCTTCGACGGCGATGCGATGTGGGAGAGCAGCGACGCCGACATCACCGCGCTCGCGATCCGCGAGCTCGAACAGATCGGCTTGGCGACGCGCGACCAGATCCGCGGCGCGCGCGTCGTGCGCCAGCCGAAGGCGTACCCGGTGTACGACGACGATTACCGCGCGATCGTCGACCAGATCCGGGCCGATCTGGCCGAACACTTTCCGAATCTGCATCTCGTCGGCCGCAACGGCATGCACAAGTACAACAACCAGGACCACGCGATGATGACGGCGATGCTGACCGTCGAGAACATCGTCGCCGGGCATCGGCTTCGCGACGTATGGGCCGTCAACGAGGACGCCGAATATCACGAGAGCGGCGCCGAACCGCAAACCGGCGCAGCGGGCCTGCGCGCCGTGCCGGCCCGCACCGTTCAGTGGAGGCGGACATGATGCTGTCGCGCTATTGCGTCGTCAGCGTGGTGTCGCTCGGCGTCGACTGGGCGCTGTTCGTCGTCCTGACGGCGACGATGCCGATCGACGCGGGGATCTCGGCGTGGCTCGCGTACCTGGGCGGCGGTGTCGTCAACTATCTGCTGTCGCGCCGCGTGGTGTTCCGCTCCGACGCGACCGGCCGCCGGCAGCTCGGCGAAGCGCTGCTGTTCGCGGCGAGCTGCGCGCTCGGCTCGCTGCTGACCGGCGGCATCGTGCACGTCGCGTCGGCGCGGGTCGGCACGGTCGCCGCGAAATGGATCGCGGTGGCCGTCAGCTTCGTCACGCTGTATCTGGTGCGCAGGATCGTCGTGTTCAGGACGGCGCACGTGCGCGTAGAGGATGCGGCGGCGGCCGCGCGCCGCGAAGCCGGCGCGAGCGCGCACGTCGAGGCGACGGTTCGTTGACCGCGTGGGCGGATAAGGGCGGAACGCGTGCATAGTGCGCCCGCCCGCTTGTCCGACGCGCGATCGATCGCACTGCCCGAATCGAAAACCGGCGCCGACGTCCGATCCGAACGCCGGCGGCGGCCTCGGCAACGCTGCGTTTCGCCCCGACACGCAGTGCCCGCGTTGGCGCGGGACGAAAGCGCCAGTCAGCGGCAACACCGCTGATCAACCGGCCTGGGCCACGCCGTCACGCACCGCGTCGCCGCCGTCCGAGGCCGTGCGCGCGAGCACCGGCTTCAACGCGTGTCCGGTATGGCTCGCGTTCACCTTCGCGAGCCTTTCCGGGGGCGCCGCCGCGACGATCGTGCCGCCGCCCACGCCGCCTTCGGGGCCGAGATCGATGATCCAGTCGGCTTCCGCGATCACGTCGAGGTCGTGTTCGATCACGACGACGCTGTGCCCGCCGTCGACCAGCCGGTGCAGCACGCGGATCAGCTTCGCGACGTCGGCCATGTGCAGGCCGACCGTCGGCTCGTCGAGCACGTACAGCGTGTGCGGCGCCTTCTGCCCGCGCCGCGTGATGTCGTCGCGCACCTTGGTCAGCTCGGTGACGAGCTTGATCCGCTGCGCCTCGCCGCCGGACAGCGTCGGCGACGGCTGGCCGAGCGTCAGATAGCCGAGGCCGACGTCCTTCATCAGCTGCAGCGGATGCGCGATGTTCGAGATCGGCGCGAAGAACGCGACCGCTTCGTCGATCTCCATCGTCAGCACGTCGCCGATGTTCCGGCCGCGCCACGTGACCGCGAGTGTTTCGGGGTTGAAGCGCTGCCCGTGGCACACGTCGCACGGCACCTTCACGTCCGGCAAAAAGCTCATGCCGATGGTGCGCACGCCCTGCCCTTCGCACGCCGGGCAGCGCCCGTCGCCGGTGTTGAACGAGAAGCGCGACGCCGTGTAGCCGCGCGCGCGCGCTTCGAGCGTGTCGGCGAACAGCTTGCGGATCGTGTCCCACACGCCGATGTAGGTGGCCGGGCACGAACGCGGCGTCTTGCCGATCGGCGTCTGGTCGACTTCGAGCACGCGGTCGATGCTCTCCCAGCCGCTCAGCGACGCGCAGCCCTGCCACGCGTGCGTCACGCTCAGCGCCGGCCGCGGCGCGCTGCGCGCGAGCACGCTGGAGCGGCGCTTCGTCGCCGGCGCGTCCAGCTGCGCGGCCTTGCGCGCGCGGCGCGTGGCCGGCGACGACAGCACCGAGCGGCCGACCGCGTCGAGCAGGTTCGTCATCAGCACGTCGCGCGCGAGCGTCGACTTGCCGGAGCCGCTCACGCCGGTCACCGCGACGAGCCGCGCCAGCGGAATGTCGACGGTAACGTCGCGCAGGTTGTGCAGCGTCGCGCGATGCACGGTGAGCCAGCCGTCGGGCACCGCGTCGGCGCCGTGCTGGCCGCGCGGGTTCACCGGGCGGCGCGGCTGCAACGGATGCGTCATCGGATGCGCGAGCAGGCGGCCCGTCACCGAATCGGGTTGCGCGGCGAGATCGGCGACCGCGCCTTCGGCGACCAGCGTACCGCCGCGCTTGCCGGCGCCCGGCCCGATATCGATGATGTGATCGGCGCGGCGGATCGTGTCCTCGTCATGCTCGACGACGACCAGCGTATTGCCCTTGTCGCCGAGCTTGCGCAGCGCGTCCAGCAGGATCCGGTTGTCGCGCGGATGCAGGCCGATGGTCGGCTCGTCGAGCACGTAGCACACGCCCTGCAGATTGCTGCCGAGCTGCGCGGCGAGCCGGATGCGCTGCGCTTCGCCGCCCGACAGGCTCGGCGCGGCGCGATCGAGGCTCAGATAGCCGAGCCCGACTTCCTCGAGGAACGCGAGACGGCTGCCGATCTCGCTGACGATGTCGCGCGCGATCTGCGCGTCGCGGCCGGTCAATTCGAGCGCATCGATCCAGCGGCGCGTGTCGGACACCGTCCATTGCGCGACGTCGACGATCGAGTGCGCATCGAACGTCACCGCGCGCGCGGACGGATTCAGGCGCGTGCCGCCGCAATCGGGGCACGGCTCGTTGCCGACGCCTTCCGGCTCCTGCTCGTCCGACGGCAAGGTCTGCTCGCGGCCGCGTTCGTCGCCGGCGAACACCGTGTCGTCGTAAGCGGCGCGCTGCTCGCGCGTGAGCGTGACGCCGGTGCCGACGCACGTCGTGCACCAGCCGTGCTTGCTGTTGTACGAGAACATGCGCGGATCGAGCTCGGGGTAGCTGGTGCCGCACACCGGGCACGCGCGCTTCACCGACAGCACCTTGACCGCCCCGACGCCCGCGGTCGAGCGATCGTTCTGCAGCGCCTGCTGCAGCCCGTCGAGCGGCGCGAGCAGATGCATCACGCCCTTGCCGAGCTCGAGCGTGTCGTCGAGCGCGCGCCGCAACGCGGCTTCGTCGTCGGGCGACACGACGAGATCGGCCACCGGCAGCTCGATCGTGTGCTCGCGGAAACGGTCGAGCTTCGGCCACGGATCGACCGGCACGAATTCGCCGTCGACGCGCAGATGCGTACTGCCGCGCGCCTTCGCCCACTTCGCGAGATCGGTGTACACGCCCTTGCGGTTGACGACGAGCGGCGCGAGCAGCCCGACGTGCTCGCCGCGATGGTCGCGCAGCAGCTGCGCGGCGATCGACTCGACGGTTTGCGACGTGACCGGCGTGCCGTCGTGGATGCAATGCTGGAGGCCGAGCTTCACGTACAGCAGACGCAGGAAATGCCAGACCTCGGAGGTGGTCGCGACCGTGCTCTTGCGGCCGCCGCGCGACAGCCGCTGCTCGATCGCGACGGTCGGCGGAATGCCGTACACCGCGTCGACCTCGGGCCGCCCGGCCGGCTGCACGATCGAGCGCGCATAGGCGTTCAGCGATTCGAGGTAGCGGCGCTGGCCCTCGTGGAACAGGATGTCGAACGCGAGCGTCGACTTGCCGGAACCCGACACGCCGGTGATCACGTTGAACCTGCCGTGCGGAATGTCGACGTCGAGCGCCTTCAGGTTGTGTTCGCGCGCATTGACGATCCGCACGACGTCCTCGCCTTCGATCGCGCGCCGCGCGCGCGCCGCGTTCAGCGCGACCTGCAGCGGCACGCCTTCGTCGGCGCTTGCGGCGTTGCCGTCCATCGCCTGCTCGTACTGCAGCAGCGCGACGCCCGTATGCGATTGCGCGCACGCCTTCACGTCGTCGGGCGTGCCCGCGCACAGCACCAGGCCGCCGCCGTCGCCGCCTTCCGGGCCGAGATCGATCAGCCAGTCGGCCGCGCGGATCACGTCGAGGTTGTGCTCGATCACGATCAGCGAATGGCCGGCCGCGAGCAGCTTGCCGAACGCGCGCATCAGCTTCGCGATGTCGTCGAAGTGCAGGCCGGTGGTCGGCTCGTCGAACATGAACAGCTTCGCGCGCGCGATGCGCGCCTCCTCGCTCGCGACGCGGCGCCCGCCGGCCGCCGCCGCCGACTCGGCGAGGAAGCCGGCCAGCTTCAGCCGCTGCGCTTCGCCGCCGGACAACGTCGGCACCGGCTGGCCGAGCTTCACGTATTCGAGCCCGACGTCGACGATCGGCTGCAGCACGCGCAGCACCTCGGCGTCCGTCGCGAAGAAGCCGACCGCTTCGCTGACCGTCAGGTCGAGCACGTCGGCGATGTTCAGCGCGCGACCGTCGCGCTCGATCCGCACTTCGAGGATTTCCGCGCGGTAGCGGCTGCCGTCGCAATCGGGGCAACGCAGATACACGTCGCTCAGGAACTGCATCTCGATGTGTTCGAACCCGGAGCCGCCGCAGGTCGGGCAGCGGCCGTCGCCGGAGTTGAAGCTGAACGTGCCGGCGCCGTAGCCGCGTTGCAGCGCGAGCGGCGCTTTCGCGAACAGCTTGCGGATCTCGTCGAACGCGCCGACGTAGCTCGCCGGGTTCGAGCGCGTGGTCTTGCCGATCGGCGACTGATCGACGAACACGACGTCGCCGACCTGATCGGCGCCCGCCAGACTGCGGAACGCGCCGGGCGACTCCGTCGCCTTGCCGTGATGGCGCGCCAGCGCCGGATACAGCACGTCCTGCAGCAGCGTCGACTTGCCGGAGCCCGACACGCCCGTCACGCAGACGAGCCGTTGCAGCGGGATCTCGACCGTCACGTCGCGCAGATTGTGTTCGGTCGCGCCTTCGAGCACGATGCGCGGCGTGTCGGCGTCGACCGGGCGGCGCGCCCAGTCCGACGCATGCGCGACGTGCTTGCGGCCACCGAGATACTCGCCCGTCAGCGTGTGCGCCGAGCGGATGTCGCCCGGCGTGCCGTCGAACACGATCGTGCCGCCGCGCTCGCCGGGGCCGGGGCCCATGTCGATCAGCCGGTCGGCCGCAAGCATCACCGACGGATCGTGCTCGACGACGACCAGCGTATTGCCGGCGTCGCGCAGCCGCTGCATCGCGTCGACGATGCGCGTGAGGTCGCGCGGATGCAGCCCGATGCTCGGCTCGTCGAGCACGAACAGCGTTTTGGTCAGCGACGTGCCGAGCGCCGTGGTGAGGTTGATTCGCTGCACTTCGCCGCCCGACAGCGTCCGGCTCTGCCGGTCGAGCGTCAGGTAGCCGAGCCCCACGTCGCACAGATACTTGACGCGCGTACGCACTTCCGCGAGCAGCAGCTTCAGCGCATCGTCGAGCAGCGCGCTCGGCAGCTCGATGTCGTCGAAGAAGCGGCGAATCCGCTCGATCGGCAGCAGCATCAGGTCGTGCACCGTCAGACCGGGCAGCGCGTCGAGTTGCGCGCGCGTCCATTCGACGCCGCGCGGCATGAAACGATCGGCCGGCGCGAGCACCGCGTCGGCATTCGGCTTCGAGCCGAGCCGCCACAGCAGCGATTCGGTTTTCAGGCGCGCGCCGCCGCAGACTTCGCAGGGCGTGTAGCTGCGGTACTTCGACAGCAGCACGCGGATGTGCATCTTGTACGCCTTCGATTCCAGATAGCCGAAGAAGCGTTTCACGCCGTACCACTGGCTCTGCCACTTGCCGTTCCAGTCGGGCGAGCCGTTGATCACCCAGTCGCGCTCGGCCTCCGTCAGATCCGACCACGGCGTGTCGCGGCGGATGTCCGCTTTCGCCGCGTAGCGCATCAGGTCGTCCTGGCATTCCTTCCATGCGGGCGTCTGCATCGGCTTGATCGCGCCGCCGCGCAGCGTCTTGCGCGCGTCGGGAATCACGAGGCCGAGATCGACGCCGATCACGCGGCCGAAGCCGCGGCAGGTTTCGCATGCGCCGTATGCGGAGTTGAACGAGAACAGCGCGGCCTGCGGCTCCGCGTAGCGCAGATCGCTGTCGGGGTCGTGCAGCCCGGTGGAGAAGCGCCACAGCTGCGGCTCGGCCGAGGCGTCCTGCGCATCCGCCGGCAGCACGTAGACGTTCACGCGGCCGCCGCCGCGCTTGAGCGACGCCTCGATCGCCTCGACCACGCGCACCTTGTCGGCCTGCTGCACGCGGAAGCGGTCGGCCACCACGTCGAGCAGTTTGCGCGGGCCGGTCGGCGACGCGACTTCACGCTGCGCCTGCACGCGCGTGTAGCCGCTCGCCGACAGCCACTGCGTGACCTCTTCGTCTGACGCGCTGTCCGGCAGCTCGACCGGGAACGTGACGACGACGCGCGGATCGTCGGCGCGCGTGCGCTCGAGCAGCTGCGCGTAGATCGTCTCCGGCGTATCGTGGCGCACCTGGCGCGCGGTCTTGCGGTCGAACAGCTCGGCCGCGCGCGCGTACAGCAGCTTCAGGTGGTCGTTCAGCTCGGTCATCGTGCCGACCGTCGAGCGCGAGCTGCGCACCGGGTTGGTCTGGTCGATCGCGATGGCGGGCGGCACGCCGTCGACGCGCTCGACCTGCGGGCGGTCCATCCGGTCGAGGAACTGCCGGGCATACGCGCTGAACGTCTCGACGTAGCGCCGCTGGCCTTCCGCGTACAGCGTGTCGAACACGAGGCTCGACTTGCCTGAGCCCGACGGGCCGGTGACGACCGTCATTTCGCCGGTGCGCAGGTCGAGGTCGAGATTCTTGAGGTTGTGCTGACGTGCTCCGCGAATGCGGATCAGATTGCTGGATGACAATTTGCCTGCCCGTCTGAAGGAGTTAGCCGGAATCACGGTGCCGCGGCGCTGCGGCGGATCTCCGCAGGCACGGCGCACGCGTCGCAGGGGTCATGCCTGGGCGGCGCGCGTCCGGCGGATACTATACTGTACATTCATACAGTTTTCCATCGGGTGGGCGGGTGCCTTGGTCGGATGGGGGCGGCATGTGCGGGGCTCGATGCGCCGGGGAACGGCGCGGGGATCGGGCCGCGATCGTTGGTGGGGCGGCGTTGGCTGGCGTTGGCCGCGGCGGTCGGTGGGCGGAGTTGGCCGGTGAGCTTGGTTGGCCGGTGAGCCGAGTTGGGCGAGTTGGCCGCGTCGGCCGCGCTGGTCGCATTGGCCGGGTAGCCGAGTCGGTCCGCGTTGGCCGGCATTGGCACCGTCGGTCGGTGGGCGGAACTGGCCGGTGAGCCTAGTTAGCCGCGTCGGCCACGCTAGCCGCGTCGGTCGCATTAGCCGGGTAGACGACGAGTCGGTCCGCGTTGGCCGCATTAGCCGGGCAAACGAGCTGGTCCGCGTTGGCCGGCGTTGGCAACCATTCGCCGGCGTCCCTCGCGCCGCGATGCGCGCCCGAGCCGGCTTGCCGGACGGAACGTGCGGCCGCGACCGTCCAGCGGCCCGCGGCCCGCAACAATCAGCCTTCCTGCCGCTCGATCAGGAAACGCTCGCGGCGCTTGCCCTTGATCCACGCGGGTTCGCGCCCGCGCCCCGTCCACGTGCGCCCGGTGCTCGGGTCACGATACTTCGGCGCGCCGGTCGGCGTGCGCGTCGATGCCCTGGCGACACGGCCCGTGCGCCCGAAGATCTGCCGGGCCGTCAGCCCGTATTCGGCGACACGGGCGCGCACCTCCTGCAGAACGGTCTCGAGCTCGGCCTGCCGCGCCTCCTCGGCACGCAGCATCAGTTCATCGGCTTGCGCCTTCAGTTCCAGGTAACCCGACATCCTTTTTCTCCAAAGTGTTCCGATGCGATGAAAATCCGAACCGCGCGCGCCGCGAGCGGTTCGTCGTGTGCTCGATGAACGATCGTGCCGCTCGCGGCGCGGCGCCGTTCGCGCCTGTCCGAAGCGCCGCCGGCGAGCACGCTCGTGCTCGTCAGAACGGCAGGCCGACGTCCGGCTTCGCAGCCGTCAGCACGCGGCGGAAATCCGCCTGAATGCGCTCGAGCCCTTCCTGCGTCTCCGCCTCGAAGCGCAGCACGACCACCGGCGTCGTGTTCGACGAGCGCGCGAGGCCGAAGCCGTCCGGATACTCGACGCGCAGCCCGTCGATCGTCACGACCTCGTCCGCGCCGTCGAACTTCGCCTCGCTCTGCAGCTTCTCGATCAGACGGAAGTTCTCGCCTTCTTCCAGCTTGAGTTGCAGTTCCGGCGTGCTCATCGCGTCCGGCAGCGCATTGAGCACCGCGCTCGGATCGGCCGTCTTCGCCAGAATCTCAAGCAGCCGCGCACCCGTGTACAGCCCGTCGTCGAAGCCGTACCAGCGATCCTTGAAGAACACGTGGCCGCTCATCTCGCCCGCGAGCGGCGCACCGGTCTCGCGCA